>NZ_CAWPSZ010000034.1:0-374944 GCF_963890955.1 Pseudomonas sp. MF6747 | reverse complement strand
ATGAAGGCTGGTTGTATTTGGCGGTGGTACTGGATCTGTTTTCTCGGCAGGTCGTTGGCTGGTCAATGAAGTCGCAGATGACCAGTGATTTGGCTATTGATGCGTTGTTGATGGCGGTTTGGAGGCGTAAACCGAAGCAAGAGGTGATGGTTCATTCCGACCAAGGCAGCCAGTACAGCAGCTCCGATTGGCGCAGCTTTTTGAAGGCAAACAATTTGGTTGCCAGCATGAGTCGCCGAGGCAACTGTCATGACAACGCCGTGGCCGAGAGTTTTTTCCAGCTTCTGAAACGGGAACGGATCAAGCGAAAAATCTACACCACGCGGGAAGATGCTCGGAGTGATGTGTTTGATTACATCGAGATGTTCTACAACGTAAAACGCCGCCATGGTTTCAACAATCAGCTGTCACCGGTAGAGTTTGAAAAGCGTTACGCAATGAGCTTGCAAGGTGTCTAGAGAATCCGGGCGATTCACTACACAACATTCGTGCCTCTGTGTCCATTAATGGTTCGATTCCCTCTACCCGCTCCACTCACATTTCGCGCCTACGTCGGTTACGACGCAGATGCCAAAAAAACCGGTCCCTGTGACCGGTTTTTTTATGGGCGCAATTTGTACATTCGTCACTTGCCGCGCGCAAACCTGTACAAATCAATATTTTTGTACAAGTATAAATACCAAGCGTTGGCGCTTCGCCGCGCATGATCACGGAGCCCGGCAATGACACGTCTACTGATTTCATTGTTGCTGGCGTTGAGTTTGAGCAGTTGCGGCAACGTCGAGGTCGCCCACTACGCCGACCAGAAACCGCAATTGGACCTGGAGCGTTTCTTCAGCAAGCCCGTCAAGGCTTGGGGGATTTTCCAGAAGCGTTCGGGCGAAGTAGCCAAGCGCTTTGAGGTCGATATCGCCAGCCGCCGCGAGGGCAATGCCCTGATTCTCGACGAGCGCTTTCTGTACAGCGATGGCACGCGTCAGCAGCGCGTCTGGACGCTGACCCCGGATGGTCCGGGACGCTGGCGCGGTCGGGCGGGTGACGTGGTCGGCGAAGCGATCGGCGAAGTTGCGGGCAATGCACTGCGTTGGCGCTACCGACTCAACCTGCCGGTGGACGGCTCGGTCCACGAGGTGAGTTTTGATGACTGGATGTACTTGATGGACGAGGACACGCTGATCAACCGCTCCAGCATGACCAAGTTCGGCGTCGAATGGGGCCAGGTCACGCTGTTCTTTCGTCGCCAATGAAACAACCCACCGTGAGGGTGAACCATGAACCTGAAAATGCTCACTGAATTGGCCGAGAAAGGCGAGATACGGGAGTTGGAGCTGCTGTCGCTGGAGGGTGGCTTCTACATCGCGCGGGTCAGGTTGGATCATGTCGAAATGACGCTGGTGGACGATGACGCCAAGCCCATGCGCATCGGCTCGACCACGCACTTGCGCGACCTGTTGCAGCGGGTTCCGCCGTTCCCGTGTGTGCTGGTGCAGCACAGCGTGCACGATGAAATGTGCGGTGTGCGCGAAGGGCCGATCGGCGCATTGCGCATACCGTTTACGCTGGCCTCGCCCCTTTAACCAGGGAATGTGCGGTTAAACCCCATCGCGCATTCCTCGCTGTACCACCCACGCCAACGGCAAGGTCAACAGCAAAATCCCCGCCAGTACCATCACCGCCACCGGCACACCGAGCGCATCGCCGACCCCGCCGAACACCACCGGCGCCAGCGCTCCGCCGCCAATGGTGCCGGTGTAGAACACCGCAAAAGCCTGTTCGCGCCTGCCTGCGCTCGCCAGGTCCGGGACGGCGCCGTAGAGCACAGAAGACGTGCCATTCAGCGCCAAACCCAGCAGCGGCAACATCACCATCAAGCCACTCAGCGGCAGGTACACGGCCGTGACGATCAACAGCGCGGTGCTGGTTTCGGTCAACCAGACGGTTTTCATCATGCCAATGCGAGCCCCCAGGTAGCCGCAAAGCAATTTGCCAAACGCACCGCCAATGAACAGCATCGTCAGCGCCAGCCCAATGCCCGCCGTGCCTGCGCCTTTGGCTTGCAGCAGAAACGGCAGGAACGTGAGAAAGCCCATGCGCACGGCGCTGTCGAGCGTACCGGTGAGGATCAGCGCACGCAGGCCTGCCACCGAGCCCGTGCCACTCGGTGGTCGGGCTTTTCTTATCGCACCGGACTCGCGAACTTCAGCCGGCACCAGCCACCACAGCATCCCCGCTGCCGCCAGACCGAGCAGCCCCAGCAGTGTGGCGCTGGCGCGCCAGCTGACGACGGTCAGCAGCAGGCCCACCACCCCAGGAATCAGGGTTTTGCCGATATCGCCGCTGAAGTTGTACTGGGACAGCGCCTGCTTGACGCCACCACCGTCCTCATAAGCGTCGGTGATCATCGAGGAGGCCAATGGGTGTTGGGTGCTGGCCCCCAAACCGCCCAGCAGCAACGCCAACAGCAACAGGCTCAGCCCGGTGGCTTGCCCCACCAATAAGTAAGCGACACCCGCAAGCGCAGTGCCACCCACCAGCAACGGTAAACGGCCCCAGCGTCGGGCGGCGCGGCTGGCCATCAGTTGGAACACGGCCATCATTCCGGAATAGGCGCCACGCAACAGGCCGATCTGGGCGTAGGACAAGGCGAACTGCGCCTGCCAGATCGGCAGCAACACGTAGATAACGTCCGTGAGGCCATCGTGTACGGCGTGAGCGCTGCAACCGGCGATCAGCGCGCGGCGCCGGCTGGAGGTTTCGCGAACAGGCACGGCAACAGTGTCATTCATGGTGTCGGCACCCGCTCAGGTTTGAGTGGCTTCCAGCCCGTCAGGGCGATCAGCAGCGTCAGCAGTTGAAAACCGATAATCAGCGCCACACAGCCGGCCCAGCCCCAGCGTTCCCAGATCAATGCCGGGACGATGGCACCGCAACTGCCGCCCAGGTAATAGCACGTCAGGTAAACCCCCACGGCGCCAGACTTGCTCTCACCGGCGGTGGCACTGATGAACGCATTGGCGGCGGCCTGGGCCAGGAACACGCCGGTGGAACTGAGCGCCAGGCCCACCACAATGCACCACAGCGACGGCGCCAGGGTCAGCGCCGAACCACCGACACCGAGCGCGGCGGCGACCGCCAGCAGTTCGGCGTGAGGCCTGGCTTTGCTGAGGCGCCCGGCGATGGGAATCACGATCAACGCCAGCAGAAACACCATGTAAAGCGTGCCCAGCGCCGCAGGCCCCAAGTTGAACGGTGGCAGGCCAAGGTGCAAACCTGCGTAAGTAAATGCCGCAACCTGGGAGAACAACACGCAAAAACCTACGCCGTACGCCGCCAGCAAAGGTCGGCGAAAAACACCTGAAGCAACCGCTCCAGGCCGTTCGCCGCGCTGTCGATTGGCGGGCAACAGGAACTGAATAAACCCACCGACCATCAAGCTCAACACCGCCAGCAGTTCGAACGCTTCGCGCCAGCCGACGTATTGCGTCATCACACCGGTGACGAAACGCCCGGCGAACCCGCCCAGTACCGTGCCCGCCACGTACAGGCTGGTGACCTCGGTCACCGTCGCGCCACGCCAACGGTCGCCGATGTAAGCCACGCTGGTGGCAAACACCACCGGGATCACCATGCCCTGCACAAACCGCCACACCAGCACTTCGGCAAAACTGCCGGCATAGGCGGTCATCAGCGCAGGGGCGGCCAGCAGCAGCGCGGCCACGGCGATGACCGTGCGCTGTTCGAAGCGCCCGGTCAGCCGGCTGACAAAGGGCGCGGTGATTGCCACCGCCAGGGTGGTGACCGTGATGCTCCAGCCCGCTTCCTTGGCGCTGATATGAAACTGTGCGGCAAAGGTCGCGAGGATGCTCTGGGTGGCGTAAAGGTTGAGAAACGCAGCGCAGCCACACAGGAACAGGGCTAGACGGGCACAATGCAGGCGCGGTTTCATGAAACCTCTCGTTTTATTTTGTAACGCCTTTATAGAATGGCCGTCGGGTCTTAAACCAATACCGATTTCGAACCGATCAATACCCAAGGATCAGGATGCTCGACCTACGCAAGCTGCGTTACTTTCTGACGGTCGCCGAAGAATTGCACTTCGGCCGCGCGGCACTGCGCCTGCACTTGGCCCAACCGCCGCTGACTCGGCAGATTTCAGCGCTGGAGACAGAGCTGGGGTTCAAGCTGTTTGATCGCACCAGCCGCACGGTGTCTCTCACCGCCCAGGGGCGTTCGTTCTTGCCCTACGCGCGAGGCGTGTTGGAGCAGGTTGAATTGGCACAGGTCATCGCCGGCAAACTGGCAGCGGGCACCGCAGGCCAATTGGCACTCGGGTATGTCAGCTCGATCGCTTTGTCGGACCTGTTCAGCCAAGCGATCCAGGCCTTCGCCCAGCGCTTGCCCGATGTGCAGTTGACCCTGGTGGAGTGCGCCTCTGGCAGCCTCGGCGCGCAGGTGGCAGACGGCCGGCTGGATATCGGATTGAGTCGGCTTTCGCCGCACACAGCAGACGTTCACGCGTTGTCGTTGGGCGAAGAGCGGCTGGTGGCCGCAGTGTCCAGCGACAGTCCGCTGGCCAAGCTGGCGCAGGTCAGCTTGGCGCAACTCAGTGCGTATCCGCTGATTCTGTTCCCGGCCGACTACGGGTCGGGTCTGAACCAATCCATCGAGCACCTTTACCGCCGCCACGCCCAGCCTTTGCGCGCGGGGCCAACCGGGCGGCAGATCACCTCGATCATTGCCTTGGTGGCCGCCGCACAAGGCGTGGCGTTGGTGCCCGCCTGTACCCAAAGCCTGATGAACAAGGGTGTGACGTATCGGCCGCTGGTGGAGGCGGATGCGTGCGCGCAATTGTTGGTGTTGACGCCCGCGCAAAGGAAAAATGTATTGGCTGATGCATTTCTCGCCATCCTTGCGCAGGTGTTACACAGCCGGTAATGCTTTTAAAAAACCGCAAACCTCTTTCCAATACCCCACCAGGGCGCTCATTCAACACCGACCGAAACCCGCTCATCGGCCGTCGTGAGCCGGCGGGTTTGTCGCTCGGTAACGGGTATTTCCATTGCCCCGACGGGCGCTACTGGAACGGCGAGCCCCTTGAGGAATTTGATCGCAAGAAACGCGGTTTCCTGACAGGCAGATGGCATTACAGTAGCGTCCTGGCTTTTAACACCCGTCCTTCGAGGAGCCCGCTCATGCCGTACGAATACACGCTCATGCCCTCCCCCGTCGGCCAGCTCACCCTGGTGGCCCGCGACGGCAAGCTCACCGCGATCCTGTGGGAACAGGAACGCGCCAACCGCGTACGGCTGGGCGAGTTGCGCGAGGCCAACGACAGCCCGGTGCTGTTGGAAACCGCGCGCCAGCTACGCGAGTATTTCGCCGGCGCACGCAGCCAGTTCGAGCTGGAACTGGACTTCAACGGCACGCCTTTTCAACAACAGGTCTGGCGGGCGCTGCTGACCATCCCGTTCGGCGAAACCCGCAGCTACAGCCAGATCGCCGAGCAAATTGGCAACCCCAAGGCCGTGCGCGCGGTGGGTGCCGCCAACGGGCGTAACCCCATCTCGATCGTTGCGCCCTGCCATCGGGTCATAGGCGCCTCGGGTGGGCTGACCGGGTTCGCCGGAGGGCTTGGCGCCAAACACTATTTGCTCGCGCTGGAGGGTGCAGGCCAGGCAGAACTGGGCTTCTGAGGCGAACCGCGACAAAAACGTACAACTTTGCTCACCGACGCTTTTGTAAAAAGAAATTTCAAAGAACCGCTGCGGTCCATAATTTCATCACCCACCCATTAAGGAAAAACGGTCATGAAATTCTCCGCAGTCTCTCAATCCTTGTCCCGCTGGGCAGGCAGCGCCCGGACGTTCTATGCGGCCGTCGCGTTGATATTCCTGTGGAGCCTGAGCGGACCCTATTTCCACTACAACGACACCTGGCAGTTGATCATCAACACCTCGACCACCATCATCACCTTCCTGATGGTCTTCCTGATCCAGAACACACAAAACCGCGACAACGACATCCTGCATATCAAGATCGACGAACTGCTGCGCGTCTCCAAAGATGCCCAGAACGCCGTGTTGAGCCTGGATGGCCTGGACCGCAAAGAACTGGAACAACTGCGCAAGCAATACCGCAGCATCGGCGACACCGGCACGGTCAGCTTGAGCACCAGTTGTGGTGAAAGGGTCGACGATGCACACCCCAACAAAACCGATCTGAATCAAACCTAAAAAAAACGGCGGTTGGAAATCATCCAACCGCCGTTTCTCGTTTCAAGTGACGCAATCAACCGTCGCCTTGATGACCTTTACCGTACGTCGAGGCCAGGGCACGGGCTTTTTGCAGACGCTCTTCAAGCTTGGGCAGCGTCTCGTCCACCAGTGCTTTTATCTCTGGCACATCCGACGCCGCGCCTTCTTTCTTGAACAGGGCGATGGCGTCTTCGTTTTCCTTGACCTGCTGCGCGGTGTAGGCGGCGTCAAAGGAGTCGCCATCCTTGAGTTCAGGCATCAGGGTTTCGGCCTTGTCGACGATCTTCTCGCGCGGGGCCACGGGCAAGTCGAGCTTCTTGGCGATGGCCGCCAAATGCTGGTTGGCCAGGGTGCGTTCGTTGATGACCTCGATGGTGTAGTCCTTGATTTCCTGGGACGACGTCCTGGCGTGGGCCATGCGACTGGTTTCGATATCGGCCATCCCTTTGGCCGAAGCCTGCTCGATGAATTCAGCAGGCGACTGGGCGAAAGCATTGCTGGCGCCGAGGCCCAGCAGCATCGCGAAACTGGCGGTGCGTAACCGGATAGCCATGCGGCTCATGATGGGTTCCTCCAGGGCAAAAATAGGTGCGGGGAAATACGCCCCGCCCTGAATTCGAATTTTCAGGGGGGCAAAGGTTTAGAAAAAACTCGCCAGTGCGACGAACGGTCGTTGTCGCCTCAAGCCGGTTTGCTGCCGAACAGGCCCGGCAACGCGTGCGCCAGGGCGTTAATGGCGAAGCCGATAAACATCACGCCGCACAGCCGGGTGATGAGGATTTCATGCCGCTGGTACACCGTGCGCACGCGCTGGGCGCCCACCACGCCGATCAGAATCGCGTAAGCCAGCAGGCCGCCGATGAAACTCAACAAGATCAACGACGGCAGCATTGCCCATGTCAGCAACTCGGCACGGCTGGACAGCAGCGCGGTAAAGGTTGCAACCGCCACCGGGTAGGCCTTGGGGTTGGTCAAGCCGAACAGGATGCCGTGCCAGAACGGATGGCGCGCCGCGCCCTGAGGTGCATCGCTGCTGCGGCGCTGGGTGCGAATCGCCCGCCAGCCAAGCCAGAACAAGTACACACCGCTGAGCACGCCCAGCACATCAAAGGCGCTGCTGCCCACTTCCCGCGCGCCCACAATGGCGACCAGCGCCGTACTGCACCACACCACATCACCCAGCAAGTGCCCGCACAGAAAACCCGCCCCGGCGCGACGGCCACGAGAAGCGCCGATCCCAAATACCGCCAGGACGCCCGGCCCAGGCGTGATCCCATAGATAAAACCCGAAGCAAGAACGGCGAGCAGCAAGGAGGGGGTCATGGACGCGACTCTGACAGGCGATTGAAAGGTGCAGCGATTCTGCACGTTCTGGCGCTACGGGTAAAACTGCATGCCTGCATAAGGCTTGGCGCGGCAGGCCTGAAGGCGCGAAGCCAGGTCGCCGACATGCGCCTCGAGCTTGTGCCCATCCGGGTCGAGAAAGTAGAACGAGGCACCTTCGCTGCGGTTGTCGCGCCACTCCTGCACCTTGGCGTCTCGCAAGCGCGCCACCAGCGCGGCGAACGCATCGGCGGCGGCGGTGAACGCGTAATGGGTGTAATCCACCGCAGGTGTGGTTGAACGCGAAGGATCGAGCGACAGGCACAGCCACAAACCGGGCAATGAGAGGTAGGCGCCCTGGTCCCAGGTGGCGTCGAGCTTAAGCTGCAGCAGCTCATGGTAGAAGCTGACGCTGCGGTTCAAGTCGGTAACGGCAAGGGTCAGGTGGTTCAAGCCTGAGAGCATGAGTTTTTTTCCTGTGATCGATAGCCTTAGGACAGCACACCTTGCACCTGCCCAATCAGCCACTGCAACCCCGAATCGCCGCCCCGCCGTGCATGCCACGCCAGTTCGACGGCGAACGAGGGAATATGAAACGGTGGCGGCACGGCCAGCAGATGCTGTTGATCGATGTTGAGCAAGCCCCTGGATGACACCGTCAGAATCAGGTCGGTGCCCTGAATCAGCTGCGGCGCCACGCCCCAATGCGGCAGGCTGATTGCCACATGGCGCCGTTCACGAATCGCCGTTAACGCCCGCTCGATTTCCGGGGTGCCGCTGCCGCGCATTTCCAACAGCACGTGCGGGCGCGACAAATAGGTGGGCAGGTCAAGCACGCCACTGGGCGGCAGGCTGTTGCGGTCGACCAGGCAGGTGTAATGCTCCTCAAACAAAGGCGTGGTGCGCAGTTCGGCGGGCATATCGGGGAATACCCCGGCGGCCAGGTCGATGTCGCCGTTGAGCACGGCGTCTACCATGCCTTCACGGCTGGCCTGGACGATTTGCAGGTCGATGCCAGGGGCTTCACGGCGCAGAACGCGGACCAGCTCCGGCAGGAAAATCGCCGCGCTGTAGTCCGACATCGCCAGGCGAAACCTGCGCTTGGCCGACGCCGGGTCAAACCGGTTCGGTGCCAGCAGTGCTTGCACCTGGGCCAGGGCTTCAGCCAAAGGTGTCGCCAACTCCAGGGCTCGCGCGGTCGGCACCAATGTTCCGCCCTGGCGCACCAGCAAGGGATCACCCAGCAGATCCCGTAAACGCGCCAGAGCGTGGCTGACTGCCGGCTGGCTCAGGTGCAAACGCTCGGCGGCGCGGGTGACGTGTTGCTCACTGAGCAAGGCCTCCAGGATCACCAGCAGGTTGAGGTCGACGCGACGCAGATCATTCATCGGCTGCATGCCCAGCATAAGAATTTGGAATTTAAATTTGCGCGACGAATAGCCTAGAGTCCAGCAAAACCTCTGGGAGATTCGAAATGACGACGTTGCATTGGCTGGGTTTGCTGGCGCTGGCGGTGATCGCCGGGGCGGTGGTGCCGTTTCAAAGCGCAATCAACGCCAACCTCGGGCGCGGGCTCGGTCACCCGTTGTGGGCCACGCTGGCGTCATTGTTGGTGAGTATTATCGTGCTGCTGCCGGTCATTCTGGCGCTGCGTCTACCCCTGCCGAGCCTGGCCTTTATCACTAAAGCGCCGGTGTGGATGTGGGCCGGGGGTGCATTTGGCGTGTGCTTTATTTCCCTGGCGCTGATGCTGTTGCCCAAGCTCGGCGCGTCGGGGTTCATTGCCTTGGCCATGGCCGGACAGATTCTCGCCTCACTGGTGCTCGATCACTTCGGGCTGTTCGGCCTGGTGGAGCGCCAACTGACAACGCCCCGTGTGCTGGGGGCGCTGTTGTTGATTGGCGGCGTGGTGTTGATTCAGTTCAGCAGCACGCCTGCCCGAGCATTGGCAGCGACAGGCTGATCAGGCCTTGTCGAGCGTGCGCAGCTTGTGTGGCAAGCCCCACAGCAACAAAGCCGCGGCCAGCAGGGCGCACACGCCAATCACATACAGCGCCGGGGTGGTGCTGCCGGTGAGGTCCTTGATCCGCCCCACCATCACCGGGCTGACAATGCCGCCGAACTGACCGAGGGTGTTGATCACCGCGATGCCGCCAGCCGCACCGGCTCCCGCGCCGGCCAGCAGTTTGGGCGGCAAGGTCCAGAAGGTCGGGATCGAGGCGATGATGCCCGCCCCCAGCATGCCCAGGGCGATGATCAGGAACGTGGTGTGGTCGGCAAAAATCCCGGCGCTGAAAAAGCCAATCGCCCCCAACACCACCAGGCCGCCGACAAACTTGCGCCGCTCGCCGGTGGCGTCCGACAGCCGCCCGATCACCACCATGCTGATCGCGCCGCACACATAGGGAATCGCGGTGAGCAGGCCGATCATCACCGGGCTCTGGGTGCCGGCGCTGCGGATCAATTGTGGCGCCCAGAAGTTGAGCCCGTAGGACGCGACCTGGATCAGGAAGTAGATAAAACCGAGCATCAAAAAGCCTGGAATGCGGATCGCCGACAGCAATGAACCACCGTGGGTGTTGGGCTCATGCTGGGCAATTCGGCTGGACAGCAAGGCCTTTTCCGCTGGCGTCAGCCACTGCGCGTCTTCGATACGGTCTTTGAGCAGCGTCAGCACCAGGAAGCCCAGGCCGATGCAGGGCAAGCCGCCAAGCAGAAACAACCAGTGCCAGCCGCGCAGTTGCAGCACGCCGTCGAGATGCTCCAACACCAGGCCGGAGAACGGCGCGCCAACCAAGCCCGCGAAGGCCGAAGCCAGAAACAGCAGCGAGGTGATGCGTCCACGAAAGTGCTGTGGAAACCACAACGTCAGGTAATACAGCACGCCCGGTGCGAAGCCAGCTTCCATGGCGCCAATGATGAAACGCAGGCCGTAGAACTGCCATTCGGCGGTGACAAACACCATGGCCGCCGTGGCCAGGCCCCAGGACATCATGATCCGCGCGATCCAGCGCCGTGCGCCGACCTTGTACAGCATCATGTTGCTCGGCACTTCGAAAATCACATAGCCGACCACAAACAGCCCGGCGCCGAGGCCGTAAGCGGTGTCGCTCAGGCTCAGGTCGGTTTGCAGTTGGAACTTGGCGAAGCTGATGTTGATGCGGTCAAAAAACGCGAACAGGTAGCACACCATGATCAGCGGCATCACGCGCCAGGCGACCTTGCTGACCAGGGCTTTTTCGGCATCGATCTCAGCGGCCGGGCGCGCGCCGGCCTCTAACGTATTAGTGCTCATGCTTTCTCTCCAGCGGGCAGCTCAACGGCGCCCGATTGTTTTTGTTGTCTGGTGCGGTGTTACAGGGTGGCGATGTAATCGGGTGGCGGATGCAGGTCGCCATTGCGCCCGGCCTTGGCGACCTGGCCGGGCAGCTCATGGCCAAGCAGCGCCGGCAGTTGGCGGGACATGTGCAACAGGTGCGGCAGGTCGATACCGGTGTGAATCCCGACCTCGTCGCACAGGTTGACCAGGTCTTCGGTGCAGATATTGCCCGACGCCCCCGGCGCGAACGGGCAGCCGCCAAGGCCGCCCAAGGCCGCATCAAATCGGCGCGCGCCGGCCTCGTAAGCCGCCAGCACATTGCACAAGCCCAGGCCGCGGGTGTTGTGAAAATGCAGGGTCAGATCGCTGGCTGGCACATACTGCAATACACGTTTGACCAGGCGCGCAACTTGGCGCGGATTGGCCATGCCGGTGGTGTCGGCCAGGGTGATGCCCTGGATGCCCAACTCGCGATAGGCATCGACGATATGCAGCACGCGGTCTTCATCCACCTTGCCTTCGAACGGGCAGCCGAAGGTGGTGGCGATGCTGCCGTTGAGGCGCACCGGGTAGTCGGCGGCAAAGCTGACGATGTCTTTAAAAGCCGCCAACGAGGCCTCGCAATGCATGCGCATATTCGCCAGGTTGTGGGTCTGGCTGGCGGACATCACCAGGTTCAACTCATCGGCGCGGGACTCGATGGCGCGCTGGGCACCCTTGAGGTTAGGGATCAGCGCCACATAGATCACACCGGGTTTGCGCACGATGCCCTGGAACACTTGCTCGCCATCGCGCAATGCCGGAATGGCCTTGGGCGAGACGAATGAACCAGCCTCGATTCGCGAAAACCCGGCCAGCGACAGCTGGTTGATCAACGCGATCTTGTCGGCGGTTTCAACCCAGGTCGGTTCGATTTGCAGGCCATCGCGCGGGGACACTTCCTGCACGATCAGCGGGTCAGAATAATCGGTGATCATTGCACCACTCCCGAGGTTTTCAGGCGTTGGATATCGGTATCGGTCAGGCCGAGGCTGCCGAGGATGTCGTCGGTGTGCTGGCCCAGGCTCGGGCCTTGCCAGTTCACCGCGCCGGGGGTTTCGGACAGCTTGGGCACGATGCCGGGCATTTTCACCGACACGCCGCCAGGCAGTTCGGCATTGAGCAGCATGTCGCGCGCCTGGTAATGCGGGTCGCTGACGATATCAGCCACCGAGTAGATGCGCCCGGCCGGCACTTCGGCGGTTTCCAGGGCAGCAAGCACTTGGTCGATGGGCAGGCTGCTGGTCCAGTGCGTGATCGCCGCATCCAGCAAACCACTTTTCGCCGCGCGGCCATCGTTGTGGGCAAACTCCGGCGCGTCGGCCAGGTCGGCCCGGCCGATGGTGGTCATCAAACGCTTGTAGATCGGGTCACTGTTACCGGCGATCACCACATAGGCACCGTCGGCGGTCAGGTAGGTATTGGACGGCGCGATGCCGGGCAAGGCGCCACCGCTGCGCTCACGCACGTGGCCGAGCATGTCGTATTCAGGCACCAGACTTTCCATCAGGTTGAACACGCTTTCGGCCAGCGACACATCGACAATCTGCCCGTCGCCCTGGCCGGTCTTGACCCGCAGCAGCGACATCAGCGCGCCGATCACGCCGTGCAATGACGCAAGGGAATCGCCCAGGCTCACGCCCACCCGCGCCGGTGGCGAATCCGGGTTGCCGGTGGTGTAGCGAATGCCGCCCATGGCCTCGCCGATGGCACCGAAGCCTGGACGGTCGCGATACGGGCCGGTCTGGCCGTAGCCGGAGATGCGCACCAGGGTCAGCTTGGGGTTGAGGGCGTGCAACACGTCCCAGCCCAGGCCGAGTTTTTCCAGGCCGCCGGGGCGCAGGTTTTCGATCAGCACGTCGGCGTCGCCGAGCAATTGCTTGATCAAACCCAAGCCTTCCGCTGACTTGAGGTCCAACGCCAGGGACTTCTTGTTGCGCGATTGCAGGTACCACCACAGCGAAGTGCCTTCGTGCAGCTTTCGCCATTTACGAAGCGGATCGCCCTGGCCCAGGGCTTCGATCTTGATCACCTCGGCGCCAAACTCGGCCATCAGCCGGGCGGCGAACGGCGCGGCAATCAGGGTGCCGATCTCAATCACCTTGATACCGCTCAATGGAGCCGTCATGGGGTGTGCCTCTTATTCTTGGAATGTGTGGCCAAGGCTAGAGGACAGCCGTAGGAGAAATCCAACCGTCAGTTGGCAAGCAGCGTTCGTGGATGGCGAACGGTTACGCCCTGTCGGCGCCATTCAGATCGCTATCGCGGCAAGCCCGGCGCCCACAGATGAGCGGGTTTCCATGTGGGAGCCGGGCTTGCCCGCGATGAGGCCCACGGCGCTGGTTTACTTCAGCGACGTGCGCAGATAGTCAAACAATAACCGGCTCACCGGCGACAGCTGTGCTTGATCACGTATCACCACAATTAAGCTGCGATCCGACCAGGCATCCGTGAGCGGCACGGCGTGCAATCCCAACGCGCGGCCGAACAGCTCGTAAGCTTTTTGCGGCAGGATACCGATGCCCATGTTCGCCTGAACCATCCGGCACATCGCATCAAACCCTGGCACGTGGATGCGCAGGCGCAGCATCTTGCCGGCCTCGCGCGCGGCCGCGTGGGTGCGCATATTGATGGAGCTGGCGGCATGCAGGCCAACGTAATCACTGTCGAGTGTTTCGGCGAACGCCAGGGTCTCGCGTGCAGCCAACGGATGCGCCGCCGGCATCAGCACCACCAGTTTGTCGTGGCGGTAGGTCACGCTGGGCAGGCCTTTGGTGTCAGTGTCACTGGAACAGATCCCAAGGTCGGCCACGCCGTCCAGCACGCCCTGTACCACGCCATTGCTGGGGCGTTCTTCCAGGTCGGT
Organism: Pseudomonas sp. MF6747; assembly: GCF_963890955.1. Taxonomy (NCBI): domain Bacteria; kingdom Pseudomonadati; phylum Pseudomonadota; class Gammaproteobacteria; order Pseudomonadales; family Pseudomonadaceae; genus Pseudomonas; species Pseudomonas sp. MF6747. The sequence goes on along the minus strand of NZ_CAWPSZ010000034.1, from coordinate 361,143 downwards.
TTTCACCTCGGGGTGCAGCGCAGAAAAGTCCCGCAAGTCTTCCGGAAGAAACTGAATGATCGCCGACAGATTGGCCAGCATGCGCACATAACCGCGCACGCCATGGCTGTGCTCGCCCAGTTCCAGGCCCATTTTTTCGACGTTGAACAGCATCTGCCGCGCATGGTGCAACAGGGTTTCGCCCGCCGCCGTCAGGTCCATGCCCTTGGCCCGGCGCACAAACAGGCTGACGCCCAGCACCTGTTCCAGCTCCATCAGCCGCTTGCTCGCGGCCGATACCGCTATGGCTTCACGGGCCGCCGCGCGAGTCAATGTGCCCTCTTCAAACACCGCAACGAACAGCTGCAAGGTGATCAGATCCAGGCGACGCACCAGGCTCTTGTGCAACATCAGTGACGCTCGGCAGCCAGGCGATTGATCTCGCCCTGCTCCACCACCGCGTGCGGCGCGCCATGGCGCACGGCCGCCAACATGGCCTGGCCGACGGTCTCGGTGCTCACTACCCAGGCGGGCTTGACCCGGCGCACAAACGTGAGCAGCGGCCCGAGCACGGAATAAAAGGATTGGTACAACGGCGTTTTCGAACGCACGCCATGCAGCGGCTGGATCACCCCCGGCCGAAACAGGTACACCGCCTTGAACGGCAAGCGCAGCAAGGCGTTTTCGGTCTTGCCCTTGACCCGCGCCCACATCGACTTGCCCGTTTCGGAGCTGTCGGTGCCGGCACCGGACACGTAGATAAAGGTCATCTGCGGATTGAGCCGCGCCAGGGTACTGGCGGCGACCAACGTCAGGTCATAGGTGAGGTGGGTGTACTTGGTTTCATTCATGCCCGCCGACGAAACGCCGAGGCAGAAGAAACACGCATCAAAGCCCTGCAGCAAGTTTTCCAGCGGCTGGAAATCCAGCATGTCGCTGTGCAGCACCTGATGCAGCTTGCCATGTTCCTGGGTCAAGGGCGTGCGGCCAACGGCGACGATTTCCTGCACATCTGCGGCCAGCAGGCACTCGCGCAGCACGCCTTGGCCGACCATGCCGGTGGCGCCGAATAACAGAACTCTCATGGGGGGACCTCAGCGGCAAGCCGCAAGCTTCGTGCTCAAGTTGAATGCAGTTGAGCCTGTAGCTTATCGCTTGCCGCGTGCGACCGCCCTCTTTAGAACGCGCTGCGGAAAATCTCCTCGATCTGGCGCTGATCGGCGCGCCGCGGGTTGGTCAGCCCACAGGCGTCCTTCAACGCATTGGTGGCCAGCAGCGGAATGTCTTGCAGCTTGGCCCCCAGCTCGCGCAAGCCGGCCGGGATCTCAACCTCCTGGGCCAACGCACGGATGGCAGCGATCGCGGCCTGGGCGCCTTCTTCCGGCGTGATCCCCTTGATGTCGGCGCCCAGGGCGCGCGCCACGTCGCTCAAACGCTTGGCGCAGACGCTGGCGTTGAAGCTTTGCACATGGGGCAGCAACACCGCGTTGCACACGCCATGGGGCAGGTCGTAAAGGCCGCCAAGTTGATGGGCCATGGCGTGCACAAACCCCAGGGACGCATTGTTGAACGCCATCCCGGCTAGGAATTGCGCGTAAGCCATGTTTTCCCGCGCGACCTTGTCGCTGCCGTCGCGTACCGCCAGGCGCAGGTTGGCGCTGATCAGCTCGATTGCCTTGATCGCGCAGGCGTCGGTGATCGGTGTGGCGGCGGTCGACACGTAGGCCTCGATGGCGTGGGTCAACGCGTCCATGCCGGTGGCGGCGGTCAGGCCCTTGGGCATGCCGACCATCAGCGTCGGGTCGTTGACCGACAGCAGCGGCGTCACGTTGCGGTCGACGATGGCCATTTTCACGTGGCGGGTTTCGTCGGTGATGATGCAAAAACGCGTCATCTCACTGGCAGTACCGGCGGTGGTGTTGATGGCCACCAGCGGCAGTTGCGGCTTGCTGGATTGATCGACGCCTTCGTAGTCGCCGATATGCCCGCCATTGGTGGCGCACAAGGCAATGCCCTTGGCGCAGTCATGGGGCGAACCGCCGCCCAGGGACACCACAAAATCGCAGTGGCTGTGCTGCAACAGCGCCAGGCCTTTCTCGACGTTTTCCACATTCGGGTTGGGCTTGGCGCCGTCGTAGATCACCGAGTCGATGTCCTGCATCGCCAGCTTCTCGGCGATCATGCTGGCCACGCCCGCTTTGGCCAGGCCCGCGTCGGTGACGATCAGCGCTTTGCGAAAGCCGTAATTGCGGATGGCAGTCATGGCTTCGTCGAGACAGTCGGTGCCCATGATGTTGACGGCGGGAATGAAGAAGGTGCTGCTCATGGCGAATCCTCAGAGGCGTTATGCCTACAGGATCAACCTGAGCGGGCCGTGGCATCTTGATCAGGATCAACGCCGGCTCGTGATAAAGTCACCACCCAGCCGATTTCGAGTAGACCCGCCGCAATGAAGGATTTCCAGGATATTGACGCCCACCTTGAAGACTGGAGCGCGCTGCGCAGCGCTGTCGACTTCAGTGGGATTCTGATCGGCAACGGCGCGAGCCGCGTGATTTGGGAAGACTTTGCATACGACTCGCTGTTTGAAAACGCCCGCACCGTCGAAGAAAAACCCCTCAGCCAATCCGAGCTGAGTGTGTTCGACGCCCTGCAAACCCGCAGCTTCGAGCAAGCGCTGGGCGCACTGAAAACCACCAGCCGGGTCAACAAGGCGCTGGCGGTCAGCTCGGCGGCGCCGCGTAATCGCTACTACGCGATCAAGGAAGCGCTGATCAATACCATCCACGCCGTGCACATTCCGTGGCGCCTGGTGCAGCCGTCCACGCTGGCGACGATCAACGCGGAACTGGCCAACTACGCCACCGTCTTCACCACCAACTACGACCTGCTCAACTACTGGGCGATCCTGCACACGCCAGGCATCGATGACCTGTTTCGCAGCGCCGACTCAAGCTTCGACCTGCGCAACACCCGCACCGATGCCACGCGCATTCTGTACCTGCACGGCGGCCTGCACCTGGTGCGCAACCTCGATGGTACGGCGCGCAAATTGCCGTCCACCGACAGCACGTTGCTCAGCAGTTTTGCGATCAACAACACGATCAAGACCCTGGACGACGTGCCGCTGTTTGTCAGCGAAGGCAAGGTGGAAGAGAAGCTCAAGACCATCCGCAGTTCGGACTACTTGTCGTTTTGTTATGAGCAGTTGCTGACCCATACGGGCGCGCTGTGCATTTTCGGCCACGACCTGGGGCCGCAGGATAAGCACTTGGTGGATGCGCTTCGCCAGGCGAGGATCACGACCCTGGCGATTTCGGTGTCGGGGCGCAGCGACGGGTTTATCCGCCAGCAGAAGCGCCGGTATTCGGAGCTGTTTGAGGGCAGCGGTGTGGAGTTGAAGTTTTTTGCAGCGCGCACGCATCCGCTAGGTAATTCGGCATTGTCAGTGCCGGTCGAGCGCTGATCCCCCGCCCACATTTTGACTGAGTGCATCGGTTACATAGAGACAAATGACAATAGTTCTCGATATCATTCGCGACTTTTCTATGTCGTGCTTCGTCAAGAAGGATATCCATGTCTCGTCCCAAGCCCGACCCGTTGTCGGCCGATGCCTTTCGCGGGTTTTATGCAGACATTCTGTATTTCCTGCGCAAACGCACGGACAACGCCAGCGACGCGGCGGACATGACCCAGGATGTCTTCACCCAATGGCTGGACTACCGCGACCGCGCCAAGGTCGAGCAGCCACGGGCGTTTCTGTTCCAGATGGCGCGCAATCTGCTGCGCGATCACTGGCGTAAACAGAAGGTACGGCAGACCGTCCACTCAGACCCGGCCGCAAGGGACGCCGAGCCGGTCACCGATGAGCAAAACGACCCCATGGCCGCCGCGCAACGCTTGCAACGCCTGGAACAGTTGAAAGAAGTCCTCGCCGAGCTCTCGCCCCGCAGGCGAGAAGCCCTTATGCTGCACCGCTTCGAAGGCCTGAGCCAGGCGCAGATCGCCGAGCGCATGGGCATTTCGACCAGCATGGTGGAAAAGCACATCGCCTTGGCCCTGCTGCATTGCAAGCGACGCCTTCAACACGAACCCGGCACGGAGCAGCCAGAATGAACCGCCTGAGCGACCTTGACGCGCTGGACATCGAAGCGAGCGACTCCATCGATGCCCAAGCCGCCAGCTGGTTTGCCCGCAACCGCAGTGACATGGGGCGCGCCGACCGCAGGGCCTTTGCGGCCTGGCAGGCCGAACCCGCCCATGCGCGCGCCTATGCCGAGTTCGAACAACTGTGGGCCGACCTCGCCCAGTTGCAGCAATTGAACAAACCGGTGCCGCTGCCCAAGCGCAAGCCGTCGGCCTGGCGCCCTGCCCTGGCGGCGGCGGCCGCGCTGGTGTGCGCCGTGCTGGCCACACCTATCGGCGCACCGCGCGAGCTTTATCACAGCCAGGTTGCCGCTCATGCCAAAGGCATGCGCACCCTGAACCTGCCCGATGGCAGCACCCTCTACGTGAATGCCAACACACGCCTGCGCGTGGATTTCAGCGCCCACCAACGCATCCTTCACCTGGACAAGGGCCAGCTCTACATCGACGTCGCCGCCGACAAGGAACGGCCGCTGTACGTGCAAGCCGGCGAGGCGAATGTGCGGGTAGTCGGCACCGCTTTTGATGTGCGGCGCAGCCAGCAGCAGCTGGTGGTGAGCGTCGCCCATGGCCAGGTGGCGTTCGAGCCCGACCGCAAAAGCCCGGTGAGCGTGCTCGGCGCTCAACAACGCGCCATCTACAGTTACGCCAAGGGCACAGTGCAACAACAAACCCTGAACGCTGAAGAAGTGGCGGACTGGCGCAGCGGGCACCTGTCGTTTCGCAACCGCGACCTGGCCAGCCTGATCGACGAGCTGAGCCTCTATCGGCCGCAGGCACCCTTGCAGGTCAGCAAATCAGTGGCGCAACTGAAAGTCTCGGGCAATCTGGATGTGAATGACCCGGACGCCCTGCTCAACGCACTGCCTGCCCTGCTGCCGGTGAAAACCGTGGCCTCGGCCGATGGTGTGGTGAGAATCGAACCCATCAAGTAAGACCGGCACCGCCACACTTGAGAATATTTTGCATTCGCATGTGTGGTTTTTTTGGCCTGCCCCGTCTTCCTCCCGACTGTGTTTGATACGCACACCTTTTTGGCTATTTAGCCACCCCGGGGGATTTCATGTTTCGCGCGCCTTGCCACGCTTCGCACCTGTTTCTTCGACCGACGCTGATTGCCACCTGCCTGGCGTTCAGCCTCAATGCCCAGGCCGAGTCCTTCAAGCTGCAACTGCCCGCCCAGTCGCTGGCCACGTCCCTGAGCCAAGTGGCGCAGCAGGCGAAAATCCAGCTGCTGTTCGATGAAACACTGCTCAAGAACGTGCAGGCGCCCGCGCTCAATGGCGACTTCACCCCCGAAGTGGCGATTCGCAGCCTGCTCAAAAACGGCGAGTTCACCCTGATCAAGGTCGGCACCACCTACGTGGTGCGCCCCGACGAGGGCAAGACCACCCACAGCAGCGCGATCCAGCTGGACGCCCTCAGCGTGATCGGCACCGGTAACGAAGTCGACTCAAGCACTGTCAACCGTTCCACCCTCAGCCAGGCCGACATCGACCGCTACCAGTCCAATAACATTCCCAGCCTGTTGCAGACCTTGCCCGGCGTGAGCCAGGGCGGTTCGCTCAAACCCGGTGGCCAGACCATCAACATTCGTGGTTTCGGCGATGCCGAAGATGTGCCGATGACCGTCGATGGCGCCACCAAAAGCGGCTTTGAGCGCTACCAGCAAGGCACGGTGTTTATCGAGCCCGAGCTGATCAAAAGCATCGAGGTGGAAAAAGGCCCCAACTCACCGTTCACCGGCAACGGCGGTTTCGGCGGCACGGTCAACATGACCACCAAAGATGCCCCGGACCTGCTCCAGGACGGTCGCAACAGCGGCGCGATGCTCAAGTACGGCTACTCCAGCAACGACCACGAACAGGTTTACAGCGGTGCCGTGTATGGCCGCACCGACGACGGCCGTTTCGACGCGCTGGCCTACCTGACCCAGCGCGACGGCGGCGACATGAAAGTGGCCGCCAAGTTGCCCAACGACAACAACCAATACCCGGTAAACCCGCAGCGCCTGCCCAACAGCGCCCAGGATGTGGACGGTAAGTTGTTCAAGGTCAACGCCCACTTGACCGAAGAGCACAGCGTCGGCCTCTCCTACTCGCGTTCCCACAGCAATCGCTGGACACCGTTTTCTGCTGCCAGCTACCCGACGCCGCCGACCCAGGCCAACATCGATCGCTACGGCTATGAAGGGGCGTTGAAGCGTTTTTTAGCCCAACGTGACACCGTCGACACCACCTGGTCGGGCAAGTACGAATACCAGCCCGTGGACAACCCGCTGGTGGACCTGAGCGTCAAATATTCCCAGTCCAACACCGACCAGACCGACGAGCGCGACGCCACGGCGTTTTTCCAGCTGGCCACCGGCGGGCGCAAGATGGACACGTCCTACACCGACAAAAACCTCGACATCCGCAACGTCAGTCTGTTTGACACCGGGCCCTTGCAGCATGCCGTCACGGTGGGTGGCCAGATCCGCAAGCACATCCGCGAAACCGAGATGTGGATGCCGGGCACTGCCTACAACACGGCGCGCTACAACTACGGGCATTTCCAGCCGGGTTTCATGCCCCACGGCAAGGTCGATACCCACAGCTTCTTTGTCCAGGATGCAGTGACCGTGGGCGACGTGACCATCACCCCGTCCCTGCGCTACGACCACGTGCGCAACCGCGGCGAAGGCAACGATGCGCCGTACTACAACAACCCGGACCCGTCGTTCGGCCACGACTACAGTGACCGCACCTACACCGGCTGGTCGCCACGCCTGGCGTTGTTCTGGAACGTCACGCCGAACCTGGGGCTGTTCGCCAACTGGAGCAAAACCTGGCGCGCGCCGGTCATCGACGAGCAGTATGAAGTGCAAGGCCTGGGCAGCCGCACCGCCACCAGCGTCGACCTCGACCCGGAGCGCATCACGTCGATCACCGTGGGCAGCGTCGTCAGCTTCGATAACCTGATTGCCCATGACGACAACCTGCAAGTGCGCACCACGTTGTTCCACAACAAAGTCGAAGACGAAATCTTCAAGGCCACCGGCGTCGGCTGCCAGAACCAGGCCGTCAACGGTGGCACGATTTCCAGCGCCTGCCCGCCTGGGGCGATGTCCAATTACCGCAACATCGGCGGCCTGACCATCAAGGGCTTTGAACTCGAATCGTTCTATAACTCCACCTACCTGTTCGGCTCGGTGTCGTTCGCCTACGCCAAAGGTGAACACGAAGGCGCCTACACCAACCCGTGGGGGCCGGATGTGGCGGCACGTGACATTCCACCGACCAAATGGGTGTTGGTGCTGGGCACCAATATTCCGGCCTGGGATGCCCAGGTAGGCTGGATAGGCCAGTTCATCGGCGCCACCGACCGCTTGCCCAGCGACACATATTCCGGCGGACCGGGCAGCAGCGTGGGCGACCTGTTCTACGACCAGTACGGTAACAAGGCCTACAACACCCAGGGTCTGTTCGCCAAATGGAAACCGCAACAGGCTTACCTGAAAGGCACCGAGGTGAATTTCACCGTGGACAACTTGCTCAACAACAACTTCCGCCCGGCCCTGAGCGGCGACCGTGCCTACACCAAAGGTCGCGATGCGAAGATCAGCATTACGCGGTTCTTCTAAGGTGAGGTGCTGCGGGTGTGTGGGTTTGTCTGCACGACCGAGGCGCTCCCTTCGCCGCCTCGCTAAAGCTCGACAGCTCCCACATGGATCTCCATTTGCTCGCGATCTTCTGTGGGAGCCGTCGAGCCCTGGCGAGGCGGCGAAGGCGGCGGCACTGCCAACCCGAGCGATTGAAACTGTACGGATAAATCCGCACCCAGCTGTAGGCCAGCAATCGGCAAGGGTTGTGGCTAGATGGGCTTCCCTTGAAGCCCTCTAGATTCGGGTCGCCCTCATGAGCTCGCGCGAAAACACCGGCATGGCCCTCGGCCTGCTGGGCGTCATCATCTTCAGCCTCACCTTGCCGTTCACCCGCATCGTCGTGCAGGAGGTCCATCCGTTGCTCAACGGCCTGGGCCGTGCCTTGTTTGCGGCAGTTCCGGCGGCGGCGCTGTTGCTGTGGCGCCGCGAGCGCTGGCCCACCTGGCGCCAGGTGCGCGGGCTGTGCCTGGTGATAGCCGGCGTGATCCTCGGTTTTCCGGTGCTGTCGGCCTGGGCCATGCAAACCTTGCCAGCCTCCCATGGCGCACTGGTCAACGGCCTGCAGCCGCTGTGCGTGGCGCTGTATGCGGCGTGGCTGTCCCATGAGCGGCCGTCAAAAGCCTTCTGGGCCTGTGCGGCGCTGGGCAGTGCATTGGTGTTGAGTTACGCGCTGATCACCGGTGCCGGCAGTGTCCAGGCAGGCGATTTGCTGATGCTCGGCGCGATTGCCGTGGGCGGCCTGGGGTATGCCGAGGGTGGCCGCCTGGCCAAGGAAATGGGTGGCTGGCAGGTGATCTGCTGGGCGCTGGTGCTGTCGACGCCGGTGTTGATCGGCCCGGTGTGGTACTTGGCGGCGCAGCATCAAGGGGCAATTTCGACGCGTGCCTGGTGGGCGTTTGGTTACGTGTCGCTGTTCTCGCAGTTCCTGGGGTTCTTCGCCTGGTACGCCGGGCTGGCCATGGGCGGCATCGCGCGGGTCAGCCAGATCCAGTTGCTGCAGATCTTCTTCACCATCGCGTTTTCGGCGTTGTTTTTTGGTGAGCATATCGAGCCGATCACCTGGCTGTTTGCCTGTGGGGTGATCGTTACAGTGATGCTGGGGCGCAAGACCGCGGTGCAGCCTGCGCCTGCGCCCAAGCCGAACGCTATCTAATGTGAAAGCACGCGTGTGTTGGCGCCGGGCTTGCCCGCGATGGCATCACCGCGGTTTAGCTGAAAGACCGAGTCGCCTGCATCGCAGGCAAGCCAGCTCCCACACAAGCCCGGCTTCCACAGGGCCTTTGTTCAGTTCAAGAAGCCATCCGCGCGCAGCAGGGTTTCCAGGCAGTGCTCGCTGATCTGGTAGAACGCCTTCAGCGCCTGGATTTTCTCCAGCAACTGCGCGTTGTCCACCGGCTCGCTGCGCTTGATCGCCAGAATCATCTTGTTCTTGTTGGTGTGTTCCAACGAGATGAACTCGAACACCTTGGTCTCATACCCGCAGGCCTCGAGGTACAGCGCTCGCAGGCTGTCGGTGACCATTTCCGCCTGTTGGCCCAGGTGCAGGCCGTATTGCAGCATCGGCTTGAGCAACACAGGGCTCTGGATCTGCAAGCGAATCTGTTTGTGGCAGCACGGCGAGCACATGATGATAGACGCGCCCGAACGGATACCGGTGTGGATCGCGTAATCGGTGGCAATGTCACAGGCATGCAGCGCAATCATTACGTCCAGGTCACTGGGCGCCACGCTGCGTACGTCACCGCACTTGAACACCAGCCCAGGGTGTTCCAGGCGTGCGGCCGCGCTGTTGCACAACGTCACCATGTCTTCGCGCAGTTCCACGCCAGTCACTTCGCCCTCGGCCTTGAGGGTGTTGCGCAGGTAATCGTGGATGGCGAAGGTCAGGTAACCCTTGCCCGAACCGAAATCGGCGACGCGCACCGGCTGATCCAGTTTCAGCGGCGACGAGGTCAGCGCATGGCTGAACACTTCGATGAACTTGTTGATCTGCTTCCACTTGCGCGACATCGACGGGATCAGCGCCTGCTTGGCGTCGGTCACGCCCAGGTCGGCGAGGAATGGCCGGCTCAGGTCAAGGAAGCGATTTTTCTCGCGGTTGTGCTCGGCGGACGGCGCCTCACGCAGTTGCTGGGGCTTGCTTTTGAACAGCGAGCTTTTGTTCTTCTTGCTGTATTCCAGCTGGGCTTCGTCGGTCAGCGACAGCAAATGCGCATTCTTGAACGAGGTGGGCAGCAGCGCAGCAATCGCGGCCACGCCCTCGGCCAGCGGCAAGTTCTTGGTGATATCGCGGGTCTTGTAGCGGTAGACGAAGGACAGGCAGGCCTGCTCCTTGACCTCTACCGGCTTGATGATCAGCCGTTGCAATTGGGCTTCCTCACCCACGTACTTGGCCAGCACCAGCTTGATAAACGCGTTCTGCGCCAGGCTTGCGCTCAGCAGTTCGATGAACTGGGCGTGATGATCCGGCGCAGGGCGGGCAGGTTGAGCGGTGACGGACATGAACAAAAACGCCTCGGGCTGGGAATGCCGGGCATTTTAGGGGGGATGAAGGTTTAGGGCACGGGGTTATTTGATCAACGGTCGATTCGTCCAGCCTGCACAGATCCAAAGGTGGGAGGGGGCTTGCCCCCGATTGCGGTGTTTCAGCTCCAAATGAGTTGCTTGACACACTGCCATCGGGGGCAAGCCCCCTCCCACATTTTGGTTCAGTGGTGTTTGGGTTATTCGAGTACGACCAACCTGTTGGGCAGTTCATTACGGGTTTGCGTCACCGGCACATGCACCTTGAGCAACTCGCCGCAGGCCTCAATGCACGCGATAAACCCGGCCAACGTCTGCCCCTGCTTCACCTGCTGGGTGAACGCCTTGACGATGGTGTCCCAACTGCCGTCATCCAGGCGCTTGGAAATGCCCTCGTCCACCAGGATTTCCACATAGCGCTCCGCCTCGCTGACAAAAATCAGCACGCCAGTGCCGCCCAGCGTGTGGTGCAGGTTCTGCTCCAGGAACTGGCGGCGCGCCAGGTTGGACGCGCGCCAATGCCGTAACGAGCGCGGGATCAGACGCGTGGTGACTTTCGGCAGGCGAAACACCAGGCACAACACGATAAACGTTGCCCACTGTGCCAGCAGCAAGGTGTACATGGTCAGGTAGCCCGACAAGTAATGCACCACGCCGGGCACCACCAAGGCGATCAGACTGGCCCAGAGCAACGGGATATAAGCGTAATCATCGGCACGCGCCGCCAGCACGGTGACCAGTTCGGCATCGGTGGTTTTTTCGACCCGAGCGATCGCCTCAGCGACCTGGCGTTGCTCGTGTTCACTCAGTAGTGCCATGGTTGTAGATGCCCCTTTCTAGTTATTGTCATTACCAGCCACCCGAGGCCCCGCCACCGCCAAAACCACCGCCGCCGCCTCTGAAGCCACCACCGCCGCCCCCGCCACCGCCGCCGCGCCCGCTGCTGCTGAGAATCGCCAGCAGAATAGCGCCAACCGGCAGGCCCAGGCGGTTGCACAACCACAACACACCAATCAGCAAGATGAACAAGCCGATGGAAAACCCCGGGTTGTTCTTGGCGAAATTCGCATCGGCCACATGCGCCGGCACGGCCAGCGGCTCGCCACCCACCACCTGCACCATCGCCGCCACACCGTCGCTGATGCCCTGGCTGTAATTGCCGGCCTTGAACTTGGGCGCGATCACCTGGTTGATGATCACCCACGACTGCGCATCGGTCAGCACACCTTCGAGGCCATAGCCGACTTCGATGCGCAACTTGTGCTCATCACGGGCGACGATCAACAGCGCGCCGTTGTCCTTGCCCTTCTGCCCGATGCCCCACTGGCGACCCAATTGGTAACCGTAGTCTTCAATGGGCACGCCTTGCAGGTCAGGCACGGTGACCACCACGATCTGGTCGCCCGAGGTTTGCTCCAGCGCCTGCAACTGCTGGGTGATCTGCGCGCGGGTTGCCGGGTCGATCATCTGGGCGCTGTCCACCACCCGTCCGGTCAACGCCGGGAACGTCAATGCCGCCTGGGCGGCACCCACGCAGGCCAGCAACCACAGCGCCAAGCCTATCCGTAATAAACGCATCGACACCTCAGAGAAGCCTTATTTGAACTTCACTTGTGGCGCTTTATCGGCATCGGCGCTGGTGGCTTCAAACGTGGCGCGGATCGGCAAGTCGCTGTACATCACGCTGTGCCACAGGCGGCCAGGGAAGGTGCGGATTTCGGTGTTGTAAGCCTGCACGGCCTGGATAAAGTCACGGCGAGCCACGGCAATGCGGTTTTCTGTGCCTTCAAGTTGCGATTGCAGGGCCAGGAAGTTCTGGTTGGCTTTGAGGTCCGGGTAGCGCTCGGACACCACCATCAAACGGCTGAGGGCGCCGCTCAAACCATCCTGGGCTTGCTGGAACTGCTTGAGTTTTTCCGGATTGTCGAGGGTGCTGGCATCCACCTGAATCGAGGTGGCCTTGGCCCGCGCTTCGATCACGGCGGTGAGGGTATCTTGCTCATGCGCTGCGTAACCCTTGACCACTTCCACCAGGTTGGGGATCAGGTCGGCGCGGCGCTGGTACTGGTTCTGCACCTGGCCCCAGGCCGCCTTGGCCTGTTCATCCAGAGTCGGAATGGTGTTGATGCCGCAACCGCTCAGCACTGTGCTGATCAATAGCAAAGCGGCGGCTTTCAAGCCCCAGCGGTAACCTTGTGCTGCTTGCATGGTGTTTCTCCTGCTCAAACTTGATGGAAGTTGACGACTAACCCTTTAAACCACGCGCTTGGGGCATAATCCGCCGCCACCACTGGATTGCATTGAGCCAATCAGCTAAAAAGATGCCCAGCGCGAATAAGAGTTCACAAGTGTCGTGCATTTACTGCAATAACACTCGAACAACAACATATGTTCCCCACATTTTGGCAGAGCGGCGCATTTTCGCTGTGCAGTAGCCGAAAAAGGATATTCATGAAGAAGCTGTGTTTGCTCGGCCTTGTTGCCACTCTGGCCACTCACCCCGTCTGGGCAGAAACAAAGCCTGCTGCGCTTAAAGACAAGGACGCCTTTGTCAGCGACCTGCTCAAGCAGATGACCCTGGATGAAAAGATCGGCCAATTGCGCCTGATCAGCATCGGCCCCGAAATGCCCCGCGAGCTGATCCGCAAGGAAATCGCCGCCGGCCGTATCGGCGGCACCTTCAACTCGATCACCCGCCCGGAAAACCGTCCGATGCAGGACGCGGCCATGCGCAGCCGGTTGAAGATCCCGATGTTCTTCGCCTATGACGTGATCCACGGCCACCGTACAATCTTCCCGATCAGTTTGGCCCTGGCCTCCAGCTGGGACATGGACGCCATCGGCCGCTCCGGGCGCATCGCCGCCCAGGAAGCCGCTGCCGACAGCCTCGACATCACCTTTGCGCCGATGGTCGACATCTCCCGCGACCCACGCTGGGGCCGTACATCCGAAGGCTTCGGCGAAGACACCTACCTGGTCTCGCGCATTGCCGAGGTCATGGTCAAGGCCTTCCAGGGCGCCAGCCCCGCCAATGCCGACAGCATCATGGCCAGCGTCAAGCACTTCGCCCTGTATGGCGCGGTGGAAGGCGGTCGCGACTACAACGTGGTCGACATGAGCCCGGTCAAGATGTACCAGGACTATCTGCCGCCGTACCACGCGGCAATCAAGGCCGGTTCCGGCAGCGTGATGGTGGCGTTGAACTCGATCAACGGCGTGCCTGCCACCGCCAACACCTGGCTGATGAACGACTTGCTGCGCAAGGACTGGGGCTTCAAAGGCCTGGCCGTCAGTGACCACGGCGCGATCTTCGAGCTGATCAAGCACGGCGTGGCCAAGGACGGGCGTGAAGCCGCCAAGCTGGCGATCAAGGCCGGCATCGACATGAGCATGAACGACTCGCTGTATGGCAAGGAACTGCCGGGGTTGCTCAAGTCCGGCGAAATCGAACAGAGCGACATCGACAACGCCGTGCGCGAAGTGCTCGGCGCCAAGTACGACATGGGCCTGTTCAACGACCCGTACCTGCGCATCGGCAAAGCCGAGGATGACCCGGCCGACACCTATGCCGAGAGCCGCCTGCACCGCGCCGACGCCCGTGATATCGCGCGCCGCAGCCTGGTGCTGCTGAAAAACCAGAACGACACCCTGCCGTTGAAAAAGTCCGCGACCATCGCGCTGGTCGGCCCGCTGGCCAAGGCCCCTATCGACATGATGGGCAGCTGGGCTGCCGCCGGTAAGCCTGAACAATCGGTAACCCTGCTCGACGGCATCAATGCCGTGATCGGCGAAAAAGGCAAAGTGATCTACGCGCGTGGCGCCAACATCACCAACGACAAGGCCGTGGTCGACTACCTCAACTTCCTCAACTTCGATGCGCCGGAAGTGGTGGATGACACCCGCCCAGTCCAAGTACTGATCGACGAAGCGGTGAAAGCGGCGAAGGACGCTGACGTGGTGGTCGCGGCCGTAGGCGAGTCGCGTGGCATGTCCCACGAATCCTCGAGCCGCACCGATTTGAACATCCCGCAAAGCCAGCGCGACTTGATCAAGGCCCTCAAAGCCACCGGCAAACCGTTGGTGTTGGTGCTGATGAACGGCCGCCCACTGTCGATTCTCGACGAGAACCAACAAGCTGACGCGATCCTCGAAACCTGGTTCGCCGGCACCGAAGGCGGCAACGCGATTGCCGACGTGCTGTTCGGTGACTACAACCCGTCGGGCAAGCTGCCGATCACCTTCCCACGTTCGGTGGGGCAGATTCCGACCTACTACAACCACCTGAGCATTGGCCGGCCCTTCACGCCGGGCAAGCCGGGCAACTACACCTCGCAATACTTCGATGACGTCACCGGGCCGCTGTTCCCGTTTGGCTATGGCCTGAGCTACACCACGTTCAGCCTGTCCGACATGGCGCTGTCGTCCACGACGCTGAACAAGACCGGCAAGCTCGACGCCAGCGTCACGCTGAAAAACACCGGCAAGGTCGACGGCGAAACCGTGGTGCAGCTGTATATCCAGGACGTGGCCGGCTCGATGATCCGCCCGGTGAAAGAGCTGAAGAACTTCCAGAAGGTCATGCTCAAGGCCGGTGAAGAGCGCACGCTGCACTTCACCATCACCGAAGAAGACTTGAAGTTCTACAACACCCAGCTCAAGTTCGCCGCGGAACCGGGCCAGTTCAATGTGCAGATCGGGCTGGATTCCCAGGATGTGCAGCAGCAGACGTTCGAATTGCTGTAATACCTGCAGCCCCCTCTTCGTTGGAGAGGGGGCTTGCGCCCTTCCCCGTCTCAGTCAGTAAAAAGTCAGCGTTCCCTCCCCGCTTCAAGCCAAGTCCTACATCAGGCGCCCGGCCTACTCACGCACGCTATTGACCCGAAATAACTGTGCAGGTGTGTGGACCATGTCGCCCCCGAAAAACGTTCGAGCACCCGCAACGCAGGCGCCCGCTCAATCATCATTCAAGCCAGCGGCGATCGCCCTCTGTGTGCTCGGATGCCTGTCGAGCCTGGCGGCCCACGCAGCCAGCTACATCGAACAAGGCCGGTTGCACGATGCAGCCAGTTGGCACAGTCAAGAGTTCAACAAAGACTGGGGGCTGGGTGCAATCGGTGCCGACCACGCCTACGCCAGGGGGTTGAGCGGCACAGGGGTGCGGGTGGGGGTTTACGATTCTGGAACCGATGTGCGCCACCCTGAATTTGCCGGCAAGCCCCATTCCGGCGTGCGCCTGGCCGACCCTGGCTGCATGAGTGAGACAGTGCTGGCTGATGGCTGCTTTTTCAGCGAGGGTGAACGTTCAGCGGTGAATGTCATCGACTCGCTGCCTCCCGAAGCCTTGCTCGGCCTGGAGGAGGCCATTGCCAATGGCGACATCACCCGCGAAGAACTTGATAACTATCTGAAAAATGTAAGCACTCACTACAACGCTCACGGCACGCACGTGGCCGGCAAAATAGTCGCCAACCGTGATGGCTCTGGCGTGCAGGGTGTGGCCTACGGCGCGCACATGAGTGCCGTGCGCAAATTCAGCAACAGCTACCTGGGCGGGCCTGGTTTAAGCCCTTTCAGCGTCACCAACGTAACGCCTGCAGCCGTGAGCAGGGCCTACGCGCAACTGCACGAACAGCAGGTACGCGTGGTCAATCACAGCTGGGGCACACCTACGCCCCTGGCGGGTGAGGCAGAACTCGACGCCTTCCTGGCCGAGATAAATCAATATCAAGAGCTCAAGGCCACAGCCGAGGGTGCGATCAAATACGGCATGCTGCAGGTTTGGGCAGCGGGCAATACCGACACGGCCAACGCCTCGCCCCAAACAGCACCGTTTACCGGCGTCCATTCGAGCCTGCCCCGCGCAATCAAGGCGCTGGAGCCTTATTGGCTGACCGTGGTCAACCTCGATCAAAGCCTGACATTGAGCGACCGCTCCTACCGTTGCGGCTTCAGCAAAGACTGGTGCCTGGCCGCACCCGGAACGGATATCACCTCAGCCTGGGTGTCGGGTTCGATCACCACCGAAAACCACCATGACGCCGACGGCGAAGTCGATGGTTTCAAGGTGACCGGCGACAATCCTGCGTTCAACTACCTGACCGCCTCCGGCACCTCCATCGCCGCCCCGCACGTGACCGGCGGCCTAGCCCTGCTGATGGAACGCTTCCCCTACCTCGACAACCCGCAAATCCGCGACGTGTTGCTGACCACCGCCACCGACCTGGGTGAGCCTGGGGTAGACGACGTCTATGGCTGGGGCCTCATGAACCTGAAAAAAGCCATCGATGGCCCTGGCCAACTGCGGGTCGACACCGTGTTGAACATGGACCGCCCCGCCGGCGGCGCCAGGGTCTGGCAAGGCGGCGCCTGGGACGACTGGCGCAACGACATCAGCGGCCCGGGGCACCTGGAAAAAACCGGCATCGGCTGGCTGCGCCTGAGCGGCAACAACAGCTTTGCCGGCGTCACGCTCAAAGAGGGTGTGCTGGAGCTGGACGCCACCAATACCCTCAAAGGTGACGTTAACCTCGAAGGCGGTCTGCTGCGCCTGAATGGTTCACTGGCCGTCGAGGGCGACTACCGACAAGCAGCCGGCTCCACCCTGATGACCGGGCTGACCAGCCAGACAGCCCCGGCCACATTGCAGGTCCAAAAGCAGGCGTCCATCAACGGCGGCTCGTTGTACCTGAGTGCGCAACCCAACCACTATTACCTGGGCCAGCGTTACAGCATCCTTCAAACCCAAGGTGCGTTGAATGGCGAATTTACCTCGGTAGACCGCCGCGAGTTCTCACCTTTCCTCAGCGTTTCCCAGGTCAAGCAAGGCAATAACTTGCTGGTGGAGTTTGGCCGCGGTCAGTCACTGGCGTCAGCGGCGCAGACTGCTAACCAACGCGCCGTCGCCCATGCTGCGGATGCTGAAACCCAACCCTCGCCGCTGCTGCAACGCCTGACCGCGCTGTTTCCCGAGCAAGCACCTTCAGCCCTGGACCAGTTGAGCGGCGAACTGCATGCCAGCACCCAAGCGGTGCTGATTGAAAACAGCCGTGTCGTGCGCCAGGCCGCGCTCGACCGTCAGCGCCTGGCGCAAGACAGCCGCGACGCCGCACTCGACGCCAACAACCAAGGCATCTGGGTGCAACTGCCGCGTCAATCCGGCCAACTCGCAGGCAACAGCAACACCACGCGCACTCACCACAACAGCACGGGCCTGCTGTTGGGGTTCGATCACACGCTGGAGCAAGGCACTCGCGTGGGCGTGGTCGCCGGCAGCGGCCGCTCGGATGTGAAGGCCGGTTCGCGAGGCAAAGCCAGCGTCGACACCTACCAATTGGCCCTGCACGCCGGCCACACGTGGGACGCGTTCGGCGTGTATGGCGGCATCGCTTATGCGCAACATGAGATCGAAACAAAACGCCGCGTCAGCTTCCCCGGCGTAGACAACCGCCTGACCGCCACATACGCCAGCCGCACCGTGCAGACGTTTGCCGAGGCCAACTACAGGTTCAGCCATGACTTCTGGAACTGGCAGCCGTATCTGCAACTGGCCAATGTGCAACAGCGCAGCGAAGGCTTCAAAGAGCGCGGCAGCATGGCCGCACTGAAGGGCAAACGCTCGAAGGAAAACGTCAACCTGACCACCGGCGGTGTGCGGGTCAACCTCGACCTGGGCAAGGCGCAGATCGGCCCGTCATGGCTGAGCCTGCGTGGCGGCCTGGCCTATACCCATGCAAGCGGCGACCTGCAACCCACCACTCAGGCCGCCTGGGACGGCGGCCGCGTGATGAGCGTCAGCGGCGCGCCGTTGGATCGCCTCAGCACTCGTCTGGAACTTGGCGCCACCGCGCGCCTGAGCCGCGACAGCACCTTGGACTTCGGCTTCAGCCAACAGCGCGGTGAGCGCACACGCGACCAAAGCCTTACGGCGCAGTACACATTGCAGTTTTAGTCAGCAACGGCGGGGGCGCCCTACCCCCGCCGATCCAACAGATTCACCACCAACCGATCAATCCAGCCCCACACCCGCTGCTTGACCCGCCGCCACAACGGCCGCGACTTCCATGCTTCCAGGCTCACGGCCTGGCTCTTGGCAAAATCGCGTTCGAAACTGTCAGCCACGGCCAGCGTCAATTGCGGGTCCAGCGCTTCCAGGTTGGCTTCCAGGTTGAAGCGCAAATTCCAGTGGTCGAAATTGCACGAGCCGATGCTCACCCAATCGTCCACCAGCACCATTTTCAGGTGCAGGAAGCACGGCTGATATTCGAAAATCTGCACACCGGCGCGCAACAAACGCGGGTAATAACGGTGCCCGGCGTAGCGCACGGACGGGTGATCGGTGCGCGGGCCGGTGAGCAGCAAACGCACATCCACCCCACGCCCGGCCGCGCGGCGCAAGGCACGGCGCACACTCCAGGTCGGCAGAAAATACGGCGTGGCCAGCCAGATTCTTTGCTGGCCGCTGTTCAAGGCGCGGATCAGCGACTGCAGGATATCGCGGTGCTGACGCGCGTCGGCATAGGCGACGCGCCCCAGGCCTGGCCCGGTGGCCGGCACCTTGGGCAGGCGCGGCAAACCAAAATGGGTAGCGGGCTTCCATTCACGGCGAGCGGCATTGGCGTGCCATTGCCGCTCGAACAGCGCTTGCCAGTCCAGCACCAACGGGCCGCTGATTTGCACCATCACTTCATGCCATTCGGCCGTGTCTTGCCCTGGCGTCCAGAATTCATCGGTCACGCCGGTGCCGCCGACCACGGCAATGCTCTGGTCAATCAGCAACAGCTTGCGGTGGTCGCGGTAAAGATTGCGCATCCAGCGCCGCCAGCTCAGGCGATTGTAGAACCGCAGCTCCACACCCGCGTCGGTCAGGCGCTTACGCAAACTCAGGGTAAACGCCAGGCTGCCGTAATCATCAAACAAACAGCGCACCCGCACGCCGCGCTCGGCGGCGAGTACCAGCGCCTGCACCATGGCGTCGGCGCAGGCGCCGGCTTCCACTAGGTACAACTCCAACTCGACTTGCCGCTCAGCGCGGGCAATGCCCGCCAGCATCTGCGGGAAGAAACGCGGGCCGTCGATCAGCAACTCGAAACGGTTGGCGCTGCGCCACGGGAAGACTGCGCCGCTCACGTCAGCGCGCCGTAAAAATCAGTACCGCACCCACCGGCACCGACAAACTGATCGACTTGAGCCCCGCCGCTTTGCGCAAGGTCGCCACGCCCGGCGCCAGGTCAAAATCTTCGGCATGCAACACCACCGGCTCCAGGGTCACCACCTGAAAGCGCCGGTCATCCAGGCGCGTGGCCAGCAGTTCGGCGCTGTAGGTCTGAGTCTTGCCGTGCAACGTCACACTCAACGGCAGGCGCAATTCCAGCTGCGCGCCGGGAGCCAAATCGTTGATGGGTTGCAGGTTGATTTGCGCAGTGATCAGCGCTTCGGGGAAGGTCTTGATGTCGAACAGGTCATTGCGCATGCGCTCATCACGCAGCGGGATGCCGCTGTTGATCGACTCCACCTCCACTTCCAACTGGGCCGCGCCCTGGCTGTCGACCTTGCCGTGCAACACCAGGAAGCGCTGTACTTCCGCGACCTCGGTGTTTTTGGTGGTGACGAACGACAGGCGTGAGGATTCGTTATCCAGATACCAGTCGGCATGGGCAGGCAGAGCTGCAGCCGTCAGCAGCGTGAAGGCCAGGGGTTTGACGTTGAACATAAAGACTCGTGAGGCAAAAAACCTGGGCGAACCTTAACTGTGCCGGGTGCCGGGCGCAATGTAACTGACAAAGCCGATCAAGGTGGGAGCTGGCTTGCCTGCGATAGCGGCAGGTCCGTCAACATTTCTGTCGCCTGTGCCGCCGTTTTCGCAGGCAAGCCAGCTCCCACAGGGAATTTGGGGTGTGTCAGGGATTCAGGCGGCAGCCTTGGCGATCACCCATCCAGCGCGCCGTATGCGTGCGCCCCAACCCACTGGCCGTCACTTCACTGCGCTCCGGGTTGTCGTTGAACGCGCTGGTCGGCACGTACTGCTTCACATACCCCAGGCAATACTCGGCCGGATAGTTCTGCACATACCGGCACGAGCAATATTCCTTGGCGGTGTACGCCGCGATGATGTCGGGGAAGGCTTGCAGGTTGACGCGCTCATGCCAGACCCAGCCCAGCAACGCGAGCAACAGCAGTAGAAACAGGCTGATGAACGGGTGTCGACGGATCATGGTTGTACCGCCGCGAGCACGCGTTTGAGCAATTCGTTGTGGCGGTAGCTGCCGTCGCGGTCATCGCCGTAGCGCACGATCACCAGGTGTTCATCGGGCATCACAAACAGCGCCTGGCCCCAATGGCCGAGGGCGGCGAAGGTGTCGGCCGGGGCGTCGGGCCACGGGCGCGCCTTGTACTTCGCGGTTCAGCCACCACTGGCCGCCGGGTACGGCTTCGTCCTGGCCGGCTTTGTAGTTGTCGAAGGGTTGGCGGTTGAAGGCGACCCACTCTTCAGGCAGCAATTGCTGCGCGCCCCAGCGCCCATCGCGCGCCATCAGCAGGCCAATGCGCGCCAGGTCGCGGGCGGTGAGGTAGGCATAAGAGGACGCGACGAAGGTTTCGTCTGCGTCGGTTTCCCAGGTGGCGTTGTGAATGCCCAGCGGCTTGAACAGCGCGTCCCACGGGTAACTCATATAGGCCTTGTGGCCGAGCATGCCTTTGAGGGTGGCGGAGAGGATGTTGCTGTCGCCGCTGGAGTAACGGAAGGCTTGACCCGGTGCCGCTGCGGCCTCGGTGTCGGCGGCAAACTCGGCCATGTCGGCGCGGCCGCGGGTGTAGAGCATCGCCACCACCGAGGATTTCAACGGCGCGTATTCGTAATCTTCCTGCCAGTCCAGGCCCGAGGCCCAGTGCAGCAGGTCGGCCATCGTCACCTTGGGGTGCTGCTTCATCGGCGGGTAAAAGCGTGCGGCGGGGTCGCTAAGTTTGAAGCGATTTTCGCCATAGGCCACGCCGAGCACGGTGGCCATCAGGCTTTTGCTGATCGACCAGGTCAGGTGCGGCGTGCTCGCGGTAGTGGGTGCGGCGTAGCGTTCGTAGATGACTTCGCCGTCACGGATCACCAGCAGCGCGTCGGTGCGAATGCCTTGGCGGGTGGCGTCGTCACGGGTTGGGAACGCATAGGCAGTCAGAGCATCGACAGCGGGGCCGGTGAGTGCTGTGCCCTGGCCCCAGTCCTTGTCAGGCCAGGTGTCGGCGTGGGCGGCAACGGTGACGAACAGCAGGGCAACACACAACAAGCCTCGGACCATGGACGCGAACTCAAGGGGGCATTCAAGCCCGCGAGCCTAGCCCAGGCGCATGACAGATTGGCGACATCAACGGCTGTCATCTAAGCGTCACCGTAACTTCATGGCGCTGACACCGAGCCTACATAGCCTGAGTTTGGACAAACAAGTCGACCGGCCGGAACGTGGCTGGCACTCGGAGATTCGCCATGACTCAGATCGCCCGCATCAGCGACACCGGCAATGAACGCCGCCTGCAAGCCGAACGCCTGATTGGCGCCAAGGCGTTGCAGGAAGCCCAGGCCCTGCGGTTCAACGTGTTCAGCGGCGAGTTCAACGCCAAGCTGAAAGGCGCGGAACTGGGTCTGGACATGGATGACTATGATGTTCACTGCAGCCACATCGGCGTGCGGGATTTGAACAACGGTCGATTGGTCGCCACCACCCGTTTGCTCGACCACCAGGCCGCCAGCACCCTGGGCCGGTTCTACAGCGAAGAAGAATTCAGCCTGCACGGCTTGCTGCACCTGCAAGGCCCGATCCTGGAAATCGGCCGCACCTGCGTCGACCCGGCCTACCGCAACGGCGGCACCATTGCCGTGTTGTGGGGCGAGTTGGCGGAAGTCTTGAACCAGGGCGGCTACAGCTACTTGATGGGCTGCGCGAGCATCCCGATGCACGACGGCGGCATCCAGGCCCACGCGATCATGCAGCGCCTGCGCGAACGCTACCTGTGCAACGAACACCTGCGCGCCGAGCCGAAAAAGCCACTGCCGGCACTGGACCTGCCGTCCAACGTGATCGCCGAAATGCCGCCACTGCTCAAGGCCTACATGCGCCTGGGTGCGAAGATCTGCGGGGAGCCGTGCTGGGATGAAGATTTCCAGGTAGCCGACGTGTTCATCCTGCTCAAGCGTGACGAGCTGTGCCCACGTTACGCCCGCCACTTCAAGGCGGCCATGTAATGGCCCGCCTACGCGTGTACGGGCGCATCGCCCGGGTGCTGCTGGTGGTCGCACTGGGGCTGAGCATGGCCAGTGTGTTTGGCGTGTTCGAGCGTTTGGGCGTGGCCAACTCGATGGTGCGCCGCCAGCGCTGGTCGCGATTCTTTATGGCGCGGCTGACCCATGCCCTGCCCTTTCGCGTGACGGTGCACGGTGAGTTGCCCAAAACGCCGATGCTGTGGGTGAGCAATCACGTGTCCTGGACCGATATCCCACTGCTGGGCGCTGTGGCGCCGATGTCCTTTTTGTCCAAGGCCGAAGTGCGCACCTGGCCGGTGGCCGGCTGGTTGGCGGCCAAAGCCGGCAGCTTGTTTATCCGCCGGGGTTCGGGCGACAGCCAATTGATCCGCAAGCAGATGACCCGTCACCTGGCGCAACAGCACCCGCTGCTGATGTTCCCCGAAGGCACTACGACCGACGGGCGCAGCCTGCGCACTTTCCACGGGCGGTTGCTGGCCAGTGCGATTGAAGCCGATGTGTCGCTGCAACCGGTGGCCATTCGTTATCTGCGTGATGGGCAAGTGGACCCGCTGGCACCGTTTATTGGTGACGACGATTTACTCTCGCACCTGATGCGCCTGTTTTCCAACGACCAGGGCGATGTCGAGATTCATGTGCTGCAGCCGATTGCGTGTGCTGGGCAGGAACGCGCAGCGCTGGCATTCCAGGCGCAGCAGGCGGTGCAGAAGGCGTTGTTTGGGCCGTTGCCGGAGGCTGAGCGAGTGGATGCTCGACCGGCGTTCGCAGCTTGAGATGAACTGAACACAGTTCAACATGTGGGAGCTGGCTTGCCTGCGATTGCGATCTACCTGTGAATGCATCTGTTGCTGACACACCGCTATCGCAGGCAAGCCAGCTCCCACTTGTTTTAGAGCTCAGTGGTCAGATGGGCTCGTGCAAACTCCTGCAACTCGGGGTAGAACACCCGAAAGTCCTCACTCAACGGCTCATACAACACCCGCAACTCCTGCATGGCGTGCCTCAATTCCTCGGGCTGGGTCAAACGCCGTGAGATCCCGCGCAACACCTGCTCCATCACCGCGAACTCGCGGTACGAACCCAACCAATCATCCGCCGCCATATAGGGTGCGATCTGCGCCAGCCGTCCCGGCAACTGCGGCTCGGCTGCCAGCACGCGGTACACCTGCGCCGTGAAGCGCTCCAGCGGCTGGTCGGCATACCGCGCCCAGTCCCGCGCCAGGCAGTGATCGAAAAACACATCCAGGACAATCCCGGCGTAGCGCTTGCGGGTCAGGCTGAAGCGTGACAACGCCTCGCCTACCAAGGGGTGGCTGTCGGTGAAGCGATCGATGGAGCGATGCAACTGGATCGCCGCCTCGATTTGCGGGCTGAACTGGCCCTGCAGGCGGCCTTTGACGAAGTCGCCATAGAGGCTGCCCAGCAATTGCGCAGGAAGTTGGCCGCCCAGGTGCAGATGTGCGAGATAATTCATGGCGCGCAGTCTACCACTGCCGTCCATGTATCGTTATAACCCGATATACCGAAATAGCCGGTCTTAAGACCAAAAGCATATTGGTGTATCGGGATGTAACGATTTAAAGTTCGCCTCATCGCGATATAACGTTTTACGAAAACGAGCCTCTGCCATGTCCATCGACCTCGACGAAATAATAAAAGCCCTGGCGCACCCAGTACGACGAGACATCCTCACCTGGCTGAAAGACCCGAAAGTGCAGTTCCCCGAGCAATTGCACAACCACGAATACGGCATCTGCGCCGGGCAGATCGACCAGCGTTGCGGCTTGTCCCAGTCGACCGTGTCGGCCCACCTGGCAACCTTGCAACGGGCGGGTTTGATCAGCAGCCAGAAGGCCGGGCAGTGGCACTTTTTCAGACGCAATGAGGAAGTGATCCAAGCCTTTCTCACGGCGCTTATTACAGAACTCAGCGCACCGGCGCTGTAACAAGGAAACGCAAATGCCCCTCTCGCTACTCATACTGGCCCTGAGCGCCTTCGCCATCGGCACCACCGAGTTCGTCATCATGGGCTTGCTGCCCGATGTGGCGGCGGACCTTGGTGTGTCGATTCCCGGCGCCGGCTGGCTGGTCACCGGCTACGCCTTGGGCGTGGCCATCGGCGCACCCTTCATGGCACTGGCCACCGCCAAGCTGCCGCGCAAGGCTGCCCTGGTCGCGTTGATGGGCATCTTTATCATTGGCAACCTGCTCTGCGCCCTGGCCAGTGACTACAACGTGCTGATGTTTGCCCGTGTGGTCACCGCGCTGTGCCACGGTGCGTTCTTTGGTATCGGTTCAGTGGTCGCCGCCAACCTGGTGCCGGCCAACAAGCGCGCTTCGGCAGTGGCCTTGATGTTCACCGGCTTGACCCTGGCCAATGTGCTCGGCGTGCCGCTGGGTACCGCGCTGGGCCAGGAAGCCGGCTGGCGCTCGACCTTCTGGGCCGTGACGGTGATCGGCGTTGTGGCGCTGATCGGCCTGATCCGCTTTCTGCCGGCCAAGCGTGACGAAGAAAAACTCGACATGCGCGCCGAGCTGGCCGCGCTCAAAGGCGCCGGCATCTGGTTGTCGCTGACCATGACCGCGCTGTTCGCCGCCTCCATGTTCACCCTCTTCACCTACGTCGCGCCGCTGCTGGGCGACGTCACCGGCGTGTCGCCCAAAGGCGTGACCTGGACCCTGCTGCTGATCGGCCTGGGCCTCACCGTGGGCAACATCATCGGCGGCAAGCTGGCGGACAAACGCCTGGCGGCCACCTTGATCGGTGTGTTCATCAGCATGGCGGTGGTGTCCACGGTACTGACCTGGACCAGCGTCGCGGTGATCCCGACTGAAATCACCCTGTTCCTGTGGGCCACCGCCTCGTTCGCCGCCGTACCGGCGCTGCAGATCAACGTGGTGACTTTCGGCAAGGCCGCACCGAACCTGGTGTCCACCCTGAATATCGGCGCCTTCAACATCGGCAACGCCCTCGGCGCCTGGGTCGGCGGCAGTGTGATTGCCCACGGTTTCGGCCTGACCAGCGTGCCGTTGGCGGCTGCGGCCCTGGCGATCCTGGCCCTGCTGGTGACCCTGATTACTTTCCGTCAGAGCGGCGATGCCGACCTGGCCCCTGCGACCAACTGATCAATCCACTTAAAGAGAAGGGTGTTATCCCATGACGACTATTTTCGATCCGATCAAACTGGGCGACCTGCAATTGTCCAACCGCATCATCATGGCGCCGCTGACCCGCTGCCGTGCCGATGAAGGCCGCGTACCCAACGCGCTGATGGCCGAGTACTACGTGCAACGCGCGTCTGCCGGGCTGATCCTCAGCGAAGCCACCTCCGTGACGCCGCTGGGCGTGGGCTACCCGGACACCCCGGGCATCTGGTCCAACGACCAGGTACGCGGCTGGGCCAATGTGACCAAGGCCGTGCACGGCGCGGGCGGCAAGATCTTCCTGCAACTGTGGCACGTCGGCCGCATTTCCCACGAGTCGTACCTGAACGGCGAAACCCCGGTGGCACCGAGCGCGATCCAGCCCAAGGGCCACGTTAGCCTGGTGCGTCCGCTGGCCGACTACCCGACGCCACGCGCGCTGGAAACCGCTGAAATCGCCGATATCGTCGACGCTTACCGCGTCGGCGCCGAAAACGCCAAGGCCGCAGGCTTTGACGGCGTGGAAATCCACGGCGCCAACGGTTACCTGCTCGACCAATTCCTGCAAAGCAGCACCAACCAGCGCACCGACAACTACGGCGGCTCCCTGGAAAACCGTGCGCGCCTGCTGCTGGAAGTGACCGACGCCGCCATCGACGTCTGGGGCGCCGGCCGCGTGGGTGTGCACCTGGCACCGCGTGCCGACTCCCATGACATGGGCGACGACAACCTGGCCGAAACCTTCACCTACGTCGCCAGTGAACTGGGCAAGCGTGGCATCGCGTTCATCTGCTCGCGCGAAAAAGAAGCCGGCGACAGCCTCGGTCCACAACTGAAAAAAGCCTTCGGTGGCCCGTACATTGCCAACGAACGCTTCACCAAGGACAGCGCCAACGCCTGGCTGGCCTCGGGCAAGGCAGACGCGGTGGCCTTCGGCGTACCGTTTATTGCCAACCCGGACCTGCCGGCCCGCCTGAAGGCCGACGCGCCGCTGAACGAAGCGCACCCGGAAACCTTCTACGCCAAGGGCCCGGTCGGCTACATCGACTACCCAACCCTGGCGCTTTGATCGTCTGAAACGCAAAAAGCCCCGGTTCGCAGGAACCGGGGCTTTTTACTGCACGCTGGAATACTCAGAGATCTGAATGTGGGAGCTGGCTTGCCTGCGATAGCAGCGTTGTGGTGCCTCTGGCGGACCGAGGTGTCTGCATTGCGGGCAAGCCCGGCTCCCACACAAGCCGCCACACCATCTTGATTTGCGCCAGCTTTGGAAACATTCCTTCACAGGCTTGCAACAATATTGCTACAAAATACTTAGGCGGCTACCTATCAACCGGCCGCCAGCCCGTATATAAAGTCACCCCACCCTTCAGGCGCAAGGACGATTGACTGTCTCTCGTCTTTACTGTTGACACAACTGGACGCAATTACGCATTTTGTCTTAATTGCGCAGGCTGGGGCTCAGGCGCAGCATGTCCAGCCCTGCATCAACCCAGCGCTCAGCCTCTTGATGCAATTGAAAGCTGTCGGGCACCAGAAGCCATTGGCCGATCAGCCCATTGATGTAGGCATGCATGCACACCGCACCACGGGTGGTGTCGAGATTTTCCGGAAGCTGCCCGCGATGGACCGCGTTACGCAATGTCAGGCCGATACGCAGGTTGCATTCCAGGCTATGGGTCTGGCGCTGGCGACGCATGTCACACATTTCATCGGTGAACTCGCACTTATGAAACAAAATCTCATTGATGCGCCGGGTTTTCGGGTCCAGGGCCACCTGATGAAACAAATGAATCAGCAGCTTGCGCATACAGCCAAGCGGGTCGACTTCATCCTCGCTTTCACTCGCCCGGGCCAGTTCGTCCAAGGGTTCGTGCAGCGTGTCCAGCAATGCCTGGAGCAAATCGGACTTGTTGCTGAAATGCCAGTAGATGGCACCGCGCGTCACACCGGCCAGCGCCGCAATGTCCGCGAGCGTCGTGCGCGCAACGCCGCGCTCATAAAAGGCCTGTTCAGCGGCTTCGAGAATCTGGCTGCGCGTTTCCTGAGCTTCCTCTTTGGTGCGACGAACCATGGCAGTAAAACCTCAATCAGAACACTTGGGACTATCGGTAACGCAGCTTTAATAGGCGGTAACGATCATCTGAATAATTGTGGGACGACACCGTCATGGGCGCCGAACGTACTAAAATCGAGGCTTTTGGACATGCTTTGTCAACATTCCGCGAAGCCTGTCAAGAGTTTACAAACAACCATGAACGTAAGTATATTGCGTAGCAAGCTACTTATCTACTCACAGCTTGTTTTTTACCCTTCCACACTTCTTGTGCGCATTCTGCGCGCCTGACCCGAGGATCTTCATGCAACTTAAGCCAGCTGTTACCGCTCTGGTCACTGCCGTCGCCCTGGCATCGCTGCTCAGCGGATGTAAAAAGGAAGAAGCGGCTCCGCCCGCTCAAACCCCTCAGGTCGGCGTGGTCACCATTCAACCGCAAGCCTTTACCCTGACCTCCGAATTGCCGGGGCGTACCACCGCCTTCCGAATTGCGGAAGTTCGGCCTCAGGTCAACGGCATCATTCTCAAGCGCCTGTTCAAGGAAGGCGCCGACGTGAAGGAAGGGCAACAGCTCTACCAGATCGACCCGTCGGTGTATGACGCGACTCTGAAAAGCGCACAAGCCAGCCTGACCCAGACCAAGTCCATCACCGACCGCTACAAGCAGTTGGTCGATGAGCAAGCCGTCAGCCGCCAGGAATACGACACGGCCGTCGCCAACCGCATGACTGCCGAAGCAAACGTTCAAACCGCCCAGATCAACGTGCGCTACACCAAAGTGTTCGCGCCGATCTCCGGGCGTATTGGCCGTTCTTCGGTCACCGAAGGCGCACTGGTCAGCAATGGCCAGGCCGATGCCATGGCCGTCATCCAGCAACTGGACCCGATCTACGTCGACGTCACGCAGTCTTCGGCTGAAATGCTGAAACTGCGCCGTGACCTGGAAAGCGGCCAGCTGGAAAAAGCCGGCGAAAATGCCGCCAAGGTAAAACTGACCCTGGAAGATGGCAGCGCCTATGGCCAGGACGGCAAGCTGGAATTCTCTGAAGTGTCGGTCGACCAGACCACCGGTTCCGTGACCCTGCGCGCCGTGTTCCCGAACCCTGATCACACCCTGCTGCCGGGCATGTTCGTCCACGCCCAGCTGCAAGCCGGTGTGAACAGCAAGGCCATTCTGGCCCCGCAGCAAGGCGTGACCCGTGACCTCAAGGGCATCCCGACTGCGCTGATCGTGAACAAGGACAACAAGGTCGAGCAACGTCAGCTGGTCGCCAACCGTACAGCCGGCGCCTACTGGCTGGTGGAAAAAGGCCTGGACGCCGGTGACCGCGTGATCACCGAAGGCCTGCAATTCATCAAACCGGGCATCGAAGTCAAGGTCAAGGACGCAGACAACGCCAAACCCGCCGGCACTGCCGCAGCGCCTGCTGCCGATGCTGGTAAAGGGGAGTAATCCATGTCGAAATTTTTTATCGACCGTCCCATTTTCGCCTGGGTAATTGCCCTGGTGATCATGCTGGTCGGGGCACTGTCGATCCTGAAGTTGCCCATCAACCAATACCCGGCCATTGCGCCGACCGCCATCGACATCCAGGTGACCTACCCAGGCGCGTCCGCACAAACCGTGCAGGACACCGTGGTGCAGGTCATCGAGCAACAGCTCAACGGTATCGACAACCTGCGTTATGTCGCCTCGGACAGTAACTCCGACGGCAGCATGACCATCACCGCGACGTTCAACCAGGGTACCAACCCGGACATCGCCCAGGTTCAGGTGCAGAACAAGCTGAACCTGGCGACCCCACTGCTGCCGCAAGAAGTGCAGCAGCAGGGTATCCGCGTGACCAAGTCGGTGAAGAACTTCCTGATGGTGATCGGTCTGGTGTCGGAAGACGGCAGCATGACCAAGGACGACTTGTCCAACTACATCGTGTCGAACATCCAGGACCCGATCTCCCGTACCGCCGGTGTGGGTGACTTCCAGGTGTTCGGTTCGCAGTACGCCATGCGTATCTGGCTCGACCCGGCCAAGTTGAACAACTACCAGCTGACGCCGGTGGATGTCAGCAACGCCATTCAGGCGCAGAACGTCCAGGTGGCCACCGGTCAATTGGGCGGCCTGCCTGCCCTGCCCGGCACTCAGCTGAACGCCACCATCATCGGCAAGACACGTCTGCAATCGGCCGAAGAGTTCGGCAAGATCCTGATGAAGGTCAATGCCGACGGCTCGCAAGTTCGCCTGGGTGATGTTGCCCGTATCGAACTGGGCGGCCAGAACTACAGCATCAGCGCGCAGTTCAACGGCAAGCCGGCCTCGGGTATGGCGCTCAAACTGGCCGCCGGTGCCAACGCACTGGACACCGCCAAGGCGATCCGTGCCACGGTTGCGTCCCTGGAACCGTTCTTCCCGCCTGGCATGAAGGCGGTGGTGCCGTATGACACCACGCCGGTTGTGACCGAATCGATTTCCGGTGTGGTTCACACCCTGGTCGAAGCGATCGTGCTGGTGTTCCTGGTGATGTTCCTGTTCCTGCAGAATTTCCGCGCCACCATCATCACCACCATGACCGTACCGGTGGTATTGCTGGGCACCTTCGGGATCCTCGCAGCGTTCGGTTTTACCATCAACACCCTGACCATGTTCGGCATGATCCTGGCCATCGGCCTGCTGGTGGACGACGCCATCGTTGTGGTGGAAAACGTCGAGCGGGTAATGGCCGAGGAACACCTGTCGCCCAAGGAGGCGACAATCAAGTCCATGGGCCAGATCCAGGGCGCCCTGGTCGGTATCGCGCTGGTACTGTCGGCGGTACTGCTGCCAATGGCGTTCTTCGGGGGCTCCACCGGTGTGATCTACCGGCAATTCTCCATCACGATTGTTTCGGCGATGGCGTTGTCGGTACTGGTTGCGCTGATCTTCACCCCGGCCTTGTGCGCCACCATGCTCAAGCCGATCGATCCGGAAAAGCACGGCCAACCCAAGCGTGGTTTCTTCGGCTGGTTCAACCGCACCTTCGATCGTGGCGTACTGAGCTACGAGCGCGGCGTGGGCAACATGATCAAGCACAAGCTCCCGGCATTCCTGGTGTATGCGCTGATCCTGGCCGGCATGATCTGGATGTTCACCCGCATTCCAAGCGCGTTCCTGCCCGACGAAGACCAGGGTGTGATCTTTGCCCAGGTGCAGACGCCGGTTGGCTCTTCGGCCGAACGCACGCAAAAAGTCATCGACGATATGCGCGCCTACTTGCTCAACAACAAGGAAGGCGAGCCAGGCGAAGGCAAAGGCGTTCAATCGGTGTTCACCGTGAACGGCTTCAACTTTGCCGGTCGTGGCCAGAGCTCTGGCCTGGCGTTCGTCATGCTCAAGTCGTGGGACGAGCGTGACTCATCCACGTCGGTGTTCGAGATTGCCAAGCGCGCCCAAGGCTACTTCTCGCAGACGTTCAAGGACGCCATGGTGTATGCCGTCGTTCCACCGTCTGTACTGGAGCTGGGTAACGCCACCGGTTTCGACGTGTTCCTGCAAGACCAGGGCGGCGTTGGCCACCAGAAGCTGATGGATGCGCGCAACCAGTTCCTGGGTGCGGCGGCACAAAGCAAGATCCTGGCGGGCGTGCGCCCCAACGGCGTGAACGACGAGCCGCAGTACGAGCTGTCGGTCGACGACGAAAAAGCCAGCGCCCAAGGCATCAGCCTGTCGGACATCCAGCAGACCCTGGCCATTGCCCTGGGGGGTAGCTACATCAACGACTTCATCGACCGTGGTCGTGTGAAGAAGGTGTATGTGCAGGGTGACGCGGCCAGCCGCATGTCTCCGGAAGACCTGGATAAGTGGTACGTGCGCAGCACCTCCGGGAAGATGGTGCCACTGTCGGCCATCTCGTCGGGCAAGTGGATCTACGGTTCGCCGAAGCTCTCGCGCTATAACGGTGTAGCGGCAATGGAAATCCTCGGGACTCCAGCGCCTGGCTA
The DNA here is from genome assembly GCF_963890955.1 of Pseudomonas sp. MF6747. Classification (NCBI taxonomy): domain Bacteria; kingdom Pseudomonadati; phylum Pseudomonadota; class Gammaproteobacteria; order Pseudomonadales; family Pseudomonadaceae; genus Pseudomonas; species Pseudomonas sp. MF6747. The sequence continues at coordinate 329,433 of NZ_CAWPSZ010000034.1, read as the reverse complement.
CAGTACCGGTGACGCGATGGCGGAAGTCGAGCGCATCGCCAAGGATCTGCCGTCCGGTATTGGTTACTCGTGGACCGGCCTGTCGTATGAAGAACGTCTGTCCGGCTCCCAGGCACCTGCGCTGTACGCCCTGTCGTTGCTGGTGGTGTTCCTCTGTCTGGCAGCGCTGTACGAAAGCTGGTCGATTCCAATCGCGGTGATCCTGGTGGTGCCACTGGGTGTGATCGGTGCATTGATCGCCACCAGTCTGCGCGGCCTGTCCAACGACGTGTTCTTCCAGGTGGGCTTGCTGGTGACGGTGGGTCTGGCAGCGAAAAACGCCATCCTGATCGTGGAATTCGCCAAAGAGCTTCACGAGCAGGGCAAAGGTATTGTCGAGTCGGCCATCGAAGCCTCTCGTATGCGTCTGCGCCCGATCATCATGACGTCCATGGCGTTCATGCTCGGCGTATTGCCGCTGGCCATCTCCTCGGGCGCAGGCTCAGGCAGCCAGCACGCGATCGGTACCGGCGTAATTGGCGGTATGATCACCGCCACCGTCCTGGCGATCTTCTGGGTGCCACTGTTCTTTGCAACCGTGTCGTCTGCTGGCGAGCGCAACAAAAAGACGGACACTACTGAAACTCCTAAAGAGGCTGGCCAATGAGCAAGTCGCTACTTTCCCTAGCCGTCACGGCATTCGTGCTCAGTGGCTGCTCGCTGATACCTGACTACCAGCGCCCTGAAGCGCCGGTCGCAGCGCAGTACCCGCAGGGGCCGGCGTATTCGTCGGCCCAGGCGCCGGGCCAGGCCGCTGCCGAGCAGGGCTGGAAGCAGTTTTTCCATGACCCGGCCCTGCAGCAACTGATCCAGACCGCGCTGGTCAACAACCGTGACCTGCGTGTCGCGGCCCTGAACATCGATGCCTATGCGGCGCAGTACCAGATCCAGCGCGCCGACCTGTTCCCGGCCATCTCGGCCACTGGCAGCGGCAGCCGCACACGCACCCCGGCCAAGTTGTCGCAGACCGGCGAAGCGGGCATCACCAGCCAGTACTCGGCCGGCCTGGGGATCAGTTCCTATGAGCTGGACCTGTTCGGCCGCGTGCGCAGCCTCAGCGAAGAAGCACTGCAAAAGTACTTCGCCACTGAAGAAGCGCGGCGCAGCACCCAGATCAGCCTGGTGGCCAGTGTGGCCAACGCCTACCTGACCTGGCAGGCCGACAAGGAACTGCTCAAGCTGACCCAGGACACCCTCGGTGCCTTCGAGCAGAGCTACAAGCTGACCTCGCGCAGCAACGAAGTCGGCGTGGCCTCGGCCCTCGACCTCAGCCAGGCGCGCACCTCGGTGGAAAACGCGCGGGTGCAACTGGCGCGCTATACACGCCAGGTGGCCCAGGACGAAAACAGCCTGACCCTGCTGCTTGGCACCGGTTTGCCGGCCAATATCGCCAGCAAGCCGCTGTCGGATGACCTGCTCAGCGAAGTGCCAGCCGGGTTGCCATCGGACCTGCTGCAACGTCGTCCCGACATTGTGCAGGCCGAGTACAACCTCAAGGCCGCCAACGCCAACATCGGCGCGGCGCGTGCAGCGTTCTTCCCGAGCATCAGCCTCACCGCCAGTGCCGGTACTGCCAGCCCAACTTTGGGCGGCCTGTTCAAAGGCGGTTCGGGCACCTGGTCGTTTGCGCCGCAGATCAACATCCCGATCTTCAACGCCGGTAGCCTGCGCGCAAGCCTGGACTACTCGAAGATCCAGAAAGAGATCAACGTGGCCAACTACGAGAAGGCCATCCAGACCGGCTTCCAGGAAGTCTCTGACGGCCTCGCCGCGCGCGCGACTTACAAGCAGCAACTGGACGCCCAGCGTGGCTTCGTCGCGGCCAACCAGGATTACTACCGCCTGGCCGAGCGTCGCTACCGCATTGGTGTCGACAGCAACCTGACGTTCCTCGACGCCCAGCGCCAACTGTTCAGTGCCCAGCAATCGCTGATCACCGACCGTCTGGCGCAGCTCAACAGCGAGGTCAACCTGTACAAGGCCCTTGGTGGTGGCTGGAACGAGCAGACCGCGAAGAACGAGCCTGTGAAAGAAGAAGCACCGGCACTGAAGTTGTTCTGATCGTGCTGCTGTAAATAAAACCGCTTCCCTTACCGGAAGCGGTTTTTTTTGCCGCTTCATTAAGCACCGTGAATCAAAGGTGGGAGCTGGCTTGCCTGCGATAGCGGTGTGTCAGCCACACCTGTACTGACTGACCCGCCGCTATCGCAGGCAAGCCAGCTCCCACAGAAAAGCAAAACAGAAGCGGTGTGCCAGTCGACCTAAAGGGGGAGCTGAACTCGGTTAAATTGTGGGAGCGGGCTTGCTCGCGAAGGCGGTGGGTCAGTTAAAAATGAGCTGACTGACACACCGCATTCGCGAGCAAGCCCGCTCCCACATTTGGACCTCATCACCTCAGGAGGTCCTCTACTGCTTTGTTTTTGCTGTGCTTTTACCTCTGCCAACTCAAGCCCACTGTACTGTGCTTTTTATTTTGATCTGGCAGGCCCCGCGCATTCCCGACCCCACACGGCGACCCGTATCAAGTCTCGCACCTTGCTTTCTGCGGAACCTTTCAGGGTAAAATTGGTTACAGATTCTTACAGACCACAAAGGGAGCTTGTCGTAATGATCGTAGGAATCGACCTGGGCACAACCAACAGCCTGGCCGCTGTCTGGCGCGGTGACGCTGCCGAAATGGTGCCCAATGCCCTTGGCCAGTTGCTGACCCCGAGTGTGGTCGGCCTGGATGACCAAGGCCGTATCCTGGTGGGCCAAGCCGCCAAGGAACGCCTGCACACCCACCCGCACCTGACCACCTCGCTGTTCAAGCGCTACATGGGCAGTGCCACCGAAGTGCGCCTGGGCGACCGCTCGTTCCGCCCCGAAGAACTCTCGGCGCTGGTGCTCAAAAGCCTGAAAGAAGACATCGAGCGCACCTACGGCCAAAGCGTCACTGAAGCCGTGATCAGCGTGCCCGCCTACTTCAGCGACGGCCAGCGCAAGGCCACGCGCATCGCCGGTGAACTGGCCGGGCTCAACGTTGAAAAACTCATCAACGAACCCACCGCCGCTGCCCTGGCTTACGGCCTGCACCAGCGTGACAAGGAAACCTCGTTCCTGGTGTTCGACCTCGGCGGCGGCACCTTCGACGTGTCGATCATCGAGCTGTTCGACGGCGTGATGGAAGTGCGCGCCAGCGCCGGCGACAACTTCCTGGGCGGCGAAGATTTCGACACCTTATTGCTCGAACACTTTGTCGACAGCCAGCGCAACGCCCAGGGCTTCCCGCCCACCAGCACCGTACTGCAAGCCCTGCGCCGCGAGGCCGAGCGCGTGCGCAAAGCCTTGGGCCAGGACGACAGCGCCGAGTTCGCCCTGCGCGTTGACGGCCAGCAATGGGTCACAACCATCACCCAGGCTGAACTCGCCAAGCTTTACACACCCTTGCTGGAACGCCTGCGCGCGCCGATTGAGCGCGCCCTGCGTGACGCACGGATTCGGGTCGGCGATCTGGATGAAATCCTGCTGGTCGGCGGCACCACGCGCATGCCGCTGGTGCGCAAACTGGCCGCCGGCTTGTTCGGACGCTTCCCGTCCATCAGCCTCGATCCGGACCAGGTGGTCGCTCACGGCGCGGCGATTCAGGCAGCACTCAAGGCGCGTTCGGCAGCGCTGGAAGAGATCGTGCTGACCGACGTCTGCCCCTACACCCTGGGCATCGAAACCTCGAACCAATATGGCGGCCATATCGAAAGCGGGCATTACCTGCCGCTGATCGAGCGCAACAGCAGCGTGCCGGTCAGCCGGGTCAAGAGTGTGGTCACCCTCCACGACGACCAAAGCCGCGTGCTGTTGAAAATCTACCAGGGCGAAAGCCGTCTGGTGAAAGACAACATCGAACTGGGCCAGCTGGAAATTCCCGTGCCCAAGCGCAAGGCCGGCGAGGTCTCGCTGGACGTGCGCTTCACCTACGACAACAACGGCTTGCTCGAAGCCCAGGTGAACATCCCGCTGACCGGCGAGCAGCACTCACTGGTGATCGAGAACAACCCCGGCGTGCTCAGCCCGCAGGAGATCCAGCAACGTCTGCAAGCCCTGGCGCTGTTGAAGATTCACCCGCGCGACCAGCAGGTCAACACCGTGCTGACCGCCCGCCTCGAACGGCTCTACCAGGAAAACCTCGGCGAGTTGCGCGAGCAGCTCGGGCACTGGGCCGCGCAGTTCCAGCAAGTGCTCGACACCCAGGACGAACGCCGCATCCGTGAGGCCCGCAGCGAACTCACCCGTCAACTAGAGCAACTCGACAACGGGTTCTGGCGCTGAGGGAGAACGACATGGACTGTTGGGCAGTGTTGCAACTGGCGGACGACGCCGACGAGCGCACCATCAAGCGCACTTACGCGCGGCTGCTCAAAAGCTGCCGCCCGGACGACGACGCCGAGGGTTTCCAGCGCCTGCGCGAAGCCTATGAACAAGCGCTGCATATCGCGCGCTGGCGGGCCGAGCAAGAGGACGAAGCGGTCGAAGTCATCGACGCACCCGTGGCCGAACTGGCCGACGGCAACCCGCATGAATACGCGGAGTTTGACGATACTCGCCCCGTCAGCCCTGCCCTGTTCGACCTGCCGCCCGAGCAGACGCGCGCGCAAGCGCTGATCAACGGGCTGGACGCTCACACCCTCGATGAGCGCTGGGAACAGGCCCAGCATCAACTCTGCGCCGATGCCTTCCAGGCAGCTCTGCTGCGCCACTGTTTCGATGCCCCTGGTCAGCGTGCGGCAATTGCCGCCTGGGCGGTGCAGCACTTGGAATGGCTGACGCCCTGGCAGCGTGTGGCGATGAGCCCCTGGCAACATGAGGCGCTAAGCGGCGAACTGCTGCAGGCTTATCGTCAGGCGCTGCAGGAACAGCTGGAGCAAAAGGCCGAGCGCGAGTTCATCAACCAGCTCAAAACCTACAACCAGCAACCCTGGCTGCGCGTGTTCGACCTGCAACAACAATGGCAGCGCATCGTCCTGCAATTGCTCCACGACACCACGTGGAGCGTGCCGTTGTTTGAGCGCGTCTGCCAGGTCTTTGGCTGGGATGACCAGAAAGGCATGCACCCCGAGCCCGAGTGGATGTGGCGGGGCCTGGTTGAACGCTGCGAGCAGGAGAGTTTCTACGACACCCTGCTGGAAAAAGCCCAAAACGGCCCGCGCAACGCACCCGACACCTTGCCCGCACGCGTGCTGCTGACGCAGATGCCGACCGCCGAACAGCACCGTTTGATGTCCCAGTTTGGGGATGACCAGTGGAACGCGTGCCAGCAACTGTCGCAAAAGTTTGCCTGGCGCTACCCGTCGTTACTGGAACGCCTGCCGCAACCCGATGTATTTTTTTGGCGAAAATTTTTGCCGCGCCCGGTCTCCGAACAAACCTGGGGCAGAGTGTGGGGCGGGCTGGCCATTGCTACGTGCGTGGCCTCCATTCACCTGAAAAAAGGGCCGGTGCCGCTCGAACTCTTCATGTTCATGTTGATGACCTTCCTGCCGACCGTCGTCGCCATGCGCCTCACTCAAGGCTGGGCCGCCATCACCTCGCGTTTGCTCGTTGCCGACTTATGGCTGAGCGAGAGGCTGTTGCCCCAACGCTTCAACCCCCGCCAATACTGGTTGGTACTGCGCCACGGTATTCCGCAAGTGGGGATGCTGTTGATGTTCGGCTTTTTGCTCGGGCTGATGGGCATAGTGACGTACCTGGGCATGGTCCTGATCCACTTGTTCAGCCACCGGCGCATGGGCTCGGTCGACGAATCCTTCAATGCCAAATGGCCGTGGATCAGCGGCTTGCATTGGAGTTACTGGAGCCCCTGGCAACTGGTGTTCCTGGTGGTCATGGTGGTACTGACGCTCGCGTGCCAGCTATACCTGCCAGCCTTCCCTTTGACCCGCCTGGTTGAATCTCGACTGTAACCGTCACAAGGGCGGGCAGCCCATGCAGGGATGCCCGTCAACTTGCGTTCGATCATCGCCCACAACCCGCCCTGCCCCACTTTCATCGCGCCCACACCGCCCCGCACCATGGCCGGCACCTGCATAACCCCAATAACAACAGGTCCAACACCATGAGCACTTTGCACCCGCGCCAGCTGTGGCTGGCGACCGCTGTCGCCAGTCTTGCCCTCCCCGTCGTCGCTGAAGAACACGGCTTTCTCGAAGACGCCAGCGCCAACCTCAACCTGCGCAATTTCTTCTTCAACCGCAATTACACCAACCCGACCAAAGCCCAGGGCGGCGCGCAGGAATGGACGCAAAGTTTCATTCTCGACGCCCGCTCCGGCTTCACCCAGGGCACGTTGGGTTTCGGCGTGGATGTGCTGGGCCTGTACTCACAAAAGCTCGATGGCGGGCGCGGCACCGGTGGCACCCAGCTGTTGCCGCTGGACCACGACGGCCGCCCGGCCGATAACTTCGGGCGCCTGGGAGTGGCGTTCAAGGCGCGGCTTTCCAAGACCGAATTGAAGGTCGGCGAGTGGATGCCGGTGCTGCCGATCCTGCGCTCCGACGATGGCCGTTCACTGCCGCAAACCCTGCGCGGCGGGCAGATCACCTCCAGGGAAATCGACGGCCTTACGCTTTACGGCGGTCAGTTCCGCGCCAACAGCCCACGCGATGACAGCAGCATGACGGACATGTCGATGTTCGGTAAAACCGCCTTCACCTCCGACCGCTTCAACTTCCAGGGCGGCGAATATGCGTTCAACGACAAACGCACCCAGATCGGTGTGTGGAATGCCCAGCTCAAGGACATCTACCGCCAGCAGTACGTCAACCTGATCCACAGCCAGCCCGTGGGTGACTGGACCCTGGGCGCCAACCTCGGGTTCTTCTACGGCAAGGATGACGGCAGCGCCCGCGCCGGTGACCTGGACAACAAGACCTGGTCCGGCCTGTTTTCCGCGCGTTACGGCGGCAACACCTTCTACGTCGGCCTGCAAAAACTCACCGGCAACAGCGCGTGGATGCGCGTCAACGGTACCAGCGGCGGCACCCTGGCCAACGACAGCTATAACGCCAGCTACGACAACGCCCAGGAAAAGTCCTGGCAGGTGCGCCACGATTTCAACTTCGTCGTCCTCGGCCTCCCGGGCCTGACCCTGATGAACCGCTATATCAGCGGCAGCAACGTGCACACAGGCGCCATCACCGACGGCAAGGAGTGGGGCCGTGAGAGCGAACTGGGCTACACCGTGCAAAGCGGCGCCCTCAAGGATTTGAACGTGCGTTGGCGCAACTCCAGCATGCGCCGCGACTACAGCAACAATGAGTTCGACGAGAACCGCTTGATCGTCAGTTACCCGATCAGCCTGTTGTAGGCGTCTGTCAGGGCGAATGGCAGCCGCGACTTGATTGATCGCGGCTGCTTTTCAGCAAGTTGCCTCAATGGGAGCGGGAACGTTCACCGCCACTGCCTCGACTGACGGCCACCGGCGCCTGCGCAACTCACGCGGGCGCGGCAATGGCGGCGAAGACCCGAACCCCTTACGCGTGAAGACAGCCCGCCCCTTCAAGACAAGCGGCACGATTTACCGCTGCTGGCAGCCGCGCTCATGCTGTATCGTGCACGCGCCCATCACCCGGCACAGGGACTCAACGACACGGATGACCAGCTCTGAACCCAGGCCGCCATGAAATACCTGATTGTCATTCTGTCGATTCTGCTCAGCGGCTGCATCGGCGCGCCTATCGCGCTGACGCCGCAGACCGAGCAGCGCCTGCAAGCCCAGGCGCCGATCCGTTTCCTGTTGACCTTTGATGACGGCCCCAGCGCCTCGGGCTACAACAACCCCAGCCGCTCGGTGGTGGCTGACCTGGCGAATAACCCGGTGTTGCCGGGCATCAAGGCGGTGTTCTTCCTGCAGACCGAAGCCTCTCGCTCAGGCGGCAGCCCGCGAGGCCGCAAGACCATGGTGCGTGAATACGCGGCGGGCCACGTGCTGGCCTTCCACACCGCCACCGGGTTTCACACCAACCACCGCTGGTTGAGTGACGCCGAGCTTGAAAGCACCCTCAGCCAGGGCGCGGCCGATATCGCCGCCATCACCGGCGCCTCACCCGCGCTGGTACGTCCGCCCTTCTGGAACTACGACAAGCGCACTTTCGCCGCCTACCAGCGCCACGGCATGCACGTATTGCTGACCGACCTGAGTGCCAATGACGGCAAGATCTGGGGCTTCAACGGCAGCCCACGGCGCCGAGCGAATTTGTATCGGCAGCTGTCGGTGGTGCGCGAGCGAATCGCGCTGGGCGAGTTACCGACAGTGGACGGCGTGATACCGGTGGTCGTGACCTTCCATGACATCAACCGCTACACCGCGCGGCACCTGCAGGAGTACTTGCAGATCCTGATGGACAGCGCTCGGATCAACGGCATGAAGACTGCGGCCGAGCCGTTCTACACCGACCGCGCCACGCTGGAACGCGCGGCGCTGGCGCGCACGGTCAAGGATGTGAATGAAGGGGTGCACCTGCCGGGAGTGTGGAACTGGATATGGGATGCGGATTCCCACTGAAACCAATGTGGGAGCGGGCTTGCTCGCGAAGGCGGTGGGTCAGTCAATTTATCTTTAACTGATCTACCGCATTCGCGAGCAAGCCCGCTCCCACCTTTTTGACCGTGTTTCAAATCAGTCCTGGCGCGATTCCACGCCGAGTTCATCCCATACCGACTCGGCGAGATGGAAGGTCGCATTCGCCGCCGGAATCCCACAATAGATCGCGCTCTGCATCAGCACTTCCTTGATCTCGGCGCGGGTCACGCCGTTGCTGGCAGCGGCGCGCAGGTGCAGTTTCAGTTCTTCACTGCGGTTCATGCCGATCAGCATGGCGATGGTGATCAGGCTGCGGGTGTGCCGCGGCAGGCCGGGGCGGGTCCAGATATCACCCCAGGCGTGGCGGGTGATCATTTCCTGGAACTCGCTGTTGAATTCGGTCAGGGCATTCAGGCTGCGGTCGACATGTGCGTCGCCCAACACTTCGCGGCGCACCTGCAGGCCGTCGGCGTAACGGTGTTTCTCGTCCACAAAAAAGCTCCTGGTTCAATTGGATCTCGGCTCGATCACCGATGGCGGCGGCAAGCGCTCGTCACCGGGTTTATTCAGCCAGCAAGAACGTCAGCACCCGGTGACTGAAATCAGCCCCGGCCTGGACGTTGGACAGGTGGGCCGCATAGAACTCGGCGTACTCGGCGCCCTTCACGTGGTGCTGGATAAAGTGGCCACCGGCAGGCGGTGTCACCGCATCCTCGGTCCCGGCAATCACCAGGGTCGGCACTTTGATCGATGCCAACTGTTCGCGAAAATCCGCATCGCGCACGGCGGCGCAATTGGCGGCGTAACCCTCGGGCGACGTGGCAGCGAGCATGTCGGTAATCTGCCTGGCCTGGTGCGGGTTGGCGGCGGCGAAATCGGCGGTGAACCAGCGGGCGATAGACGCGTCACGCAGCGCCACCATGGCGGCCGGGCCATCGCGCAGAACCATCTCGATACGCGGGTTCCACACATCCGGCGTACCGATCTTGGCCGCGGTGTTACACACCACCAGCCGCTGCAAACGGTCTCCGGCATGGATGCCCAGCCATTGACCGATCAGGCCGCCCATGGACAGCCCGCAAAAATGCGCACGCTGGATCTGCAGCGCATCCAACAGCGCGATCACGTCGTGGCCCAGTTGCTCAATGCTGTAAGGTCCCTCGGTGACCAAGGACTTGCCGTGGCCACGGGTGTCGAAACGCACCACGCGAAAATGCTCGGTGAAGGCCGGAATCTGGATGTCCCACATATGCAGGTCGGTGCCCAGGGAGTTGGACAGCACCAGCACCGGCGCGTCGAGCGGGCCGTCCAGTTGGTAATGCAGTTCGCCCTCGGCGAGTTGTACAAATGGCACAGCGGTCTCCTTACACGGTCAAGGCAAAATGATCGGTCACCGCGCGGGTGACCCACGTGTGCGCCTGGCCAAGGTAGTGGGCCGGGTCGAGCAGGCGGTCCAGTTCAGCGGCTGACAACTCGGCGGTAACCTGCGGTTCGTCCGCCAGCACTGCACGCAGAGGGCGCCCGTCGGCAACGGCGCGTTTGCAGCATTGCTCCAACAGATGGTGTGCGGTTTCCCGGCCCAGGCGTTGGGCAAGCACGCTGCTGACGGCTTCGGCCAGCACCAGGCCCTGGGTCAACTCAAGATTGCGCGCCATGCGCTCAGGGTCGACCTCCAGCCCGTCGGCCACCAGCAGCGCCTGCTTCAGTGCGCCGGACACCAACCGGCAAATGTCCGGCAGGGTTTCCCATTCGGCATGCCACAGGCCAAGGCTGCGCTCGTGTTCCTGAGGCATGGCGCTCAACATCGTCGCCACCAGGCCCGGCACGCGGGTCGCGGTGCTGATGAGTACGGCGGCGCCCACCGGGTTGCGCTTGTGCGGCATGGTCGATGAACCACCTTTGCCGGGCGCCGAAGGTTCGAACACTTCCGCCGCTTCGGTCTGCATCAACAGACTGATATCACGCCCCATTTTGCCCAGGCTGCCGGCGATCAGGCCAAGCACACTGGCGAACTCCACCAGCCGGTCACGGTGGGTGTGCCAGGGTTGCTCGGGTAAATTCAATTGCAACTGCGCAGCCAAGGCTTCGGCCACCGGCATTGCCTGCTCACCCAGCGCCGCCAGCGTGCCGGACGCGCCGCCAAACTGCAGCACCAGCAGGCGCGGTTTGAGCTCGGCAAGACGCTGACGACTGCGCGTCACCGCCCCCAGCCAACCGGCGATTTTCATGCCCAGGGTCACCGGTGTCGCATGCTGCAACCAGGTGCGCCCGGCCAATGGCACGCGCGCATAACGCTGGGCCTGCACGGCAAGGGTCTCACCCAATTGCGCCAGGTCAGTGTCGATCAACGCCAGCGCGCGCCGCAGTTGCAGGACCAGGCCGGTGTCCATCACATCCTGGCTGGTCGCGCCCAGATGCACATAACGTTCGGCGCCGGCGTCTTCACTTGCGACCAATGTGCCCAGCGCTTTCACCAACGGAATCGCCGAATTGCCCGCCGTGGCAATCGCCACGCCGAGTGCATCCACATCGTACAAAGACGCCAGGCACGCCTGGGCAATCGGCGCGACGGCGGCCTGGGGAATCAACCCGACCTGGGCCTCGGCGCGCGCCAGCGCGGCTTCGAAGTCCAGCATGCCCTGCAAACGCCCCTGGTCGCAGAACACGTCGGCCATGCTGTCAGCGCTGAAGTAGGCGTCGAACAGTTGATTGCTCGTGCGCAGTGTCATAACTCTTCCTTACAGATCGTGGTGCAGATACGCCGCCTGCTTGGGCAGGCGCAGGCTGAACAGGAAAGCAATCGCCATCATCACGGTGACGTACCAATAGAAGCCGTTCTCCATGCCCATGGATTTCAGGCCCAGCGCGACCACTTCAGCCGAGCCGCCAAAAATCGCGTTGGCCACCGCGTACGCCAGGCCCACACCCAATGCACGTACCTGGGGCGGGAACATTTCGGCTTTGACCAGGCCGCTGATGGAGGTATAGAAGCTGACAATCGCCAGGGCCAGGGTGATCAGCACAAAGGCCAGGAACGGGCTGCTGACGGTTTTCAGGGTCAGCAGGATCGGCACGGTGCACAGCGTGCCCAGGGCGCCGAACCACAGCATGGAATTGCGTCGGCCGATCTTGTCCGCCAGCATCCCGAACAGCGGCTGCATGCACATGTAGAGGAACAGCGCGCCGGTCATGATGTAACTGGCGGTCTTGGCATGCATCCCGGCCGTGTTCACCAGGTACTTCTGCATGTACGTGGTGAACGTGTAGAAAATCAGCGAGCCGCCGGCGGTGTAGCCCAGCACCGTGATAAAGGCCGCGGTGTGATTGCGCAGCAGCGCGGTGATGCTGCCGGCGTCCTTGTGTTCGCGCATTTCCTTGGTGGTGGTCTCTTTCAAGGTACGGCGCAGCAGTAAAGAGATGAGCGCCGCGACGGCACCGACCACAAACGGAATCCGCCAGCCCCAGGCGCGCAGTTCGTCTTCACTGAGAAATTGCTGCAGGATCACCACCACCAGTACCGCGAGCAATTGCCCGCCGATCAAGGTCACGTACTGGAACGAGGCAAAGAACCCGCGCTGGCCCTTGAGGGCGACCTCACTCATGTAGGTGGCGGTGGTGCCGTACTCGCCGCCCACCGATAAGCCTTGAAACAGGCGGGCCACCAACAACAGGATCGGCGCCCAGATGCCGATGTCTTTGTAGGTCGGCAAAAACGCAATAACCAGCGAGCCGGCGCACATCATCAGCACCGCGATCATCATCGAATTCTTGCGACCGTGCTTGTCGGCCAGACTGCCGAACACCCAGCTGCCAATAGGACGCATCAAGAAGCCGGCAGCGAACACACCGGCGGTGCTGAGCAGTTGTACGGTGGGGCTCTCCGACGGAAAAAATGCCGGGGCGAAATAGATGGCGCAGAAGGCATAAACGTAGAAGTCGAACCATTCGACAAGGTTGCCGGACGAGGCCCCGACAATTGCAAAAATCCGTTTGCTGCGTTCTTCTCCGGTGTAGTGAATCGTTTTTGTTGTCATGTTTTTTTCACTCAGTGGGAACGGTTATAGCCTAGACATACTTTGCAACAACCATGTTCCGCAAGCAGACTTTTGGATACTTGTCGCCAGCAAGGGCCTCATCGCGGGCAGGCCCGCTCCCACATTTTGATTGCGGACACCTTCAAATGTGGTAGCAGGCTTGCCTGCGACAGGTTTCAGGCCACCTCAGTAATCGAAGAACACCGTTTCCTTGTCTGTGCCCTGCAAAATCACATTCCACTGATACACACCGCCCGCATCCGCCTTGGCAATCAGGGTGCCGCGACGCTCTGCCGGCACACACCCCAGCAACGGGTCATCGCCATTCAACGCTTCACCGTCAAAATAAATCCGTGTCAGCAAGTGCTTCACCAGCCCACGCGCAAATACCAGCACCACCAGGTGCGGCGCCTGGGTCGTACCCGCAAGCCCCGGCACGCTGCCCGGCTTGATCGTGGTAAAGCGAAAGCGCCCTTGGGCATCCACCGGCACTCGGCCAAAGCCTTCGAAGTTGGGATCGACGGCTTTGGCCTGTTCATCTTCCGGGTGATCGTATTTGCCCGCAGCATTGGCCTGCCAGACTTCAAGCATGGCGTCGTTGACGACATCACCGTTGCCGTCCACCACTTGCCCACTGATCGCCACGCGTTCGCCAAGGGTGGCCGGCACGGTCAGGTCTTCGCGGTTCAGCCAGGTCAGGCCAATGTGGTAATACGGCCCGACGGTGTGGGACGTGGTCGCGTAAAGGCTCATCTCATTTCTCCATCGGCGTGGCGTCGCGGCCGCGCAGGACGATGTCCCAGCGGTAGCCGAGGGCATAGGAAGGAATGGTTTTTTCCAGGTCGAAGCTGGCGATCAAGCGCTGCTTGGCCGAGGTGTCCGGCACGCAGTTGTAGATCGGGTCGTATTCCAGCAGCGGGTCACCGGGGAAGTACATCTGCGTGACCAAGCGCGTCAGCACGCTGGGGCCAAACAGCGAAAAATGGATATGCGCCGGGCGCCACGCGTTGTGGTGGTTGCCCCACGGGTAGGCGCCGGGCTTGATGGTCTGGAACTGGTACCAGCCCTGCGCGTCAGTGACGGTGCGGCCGGTGCCGGTGAAGTTCGGGTCCAGTGGCGCGTCATGCAGGTCCCGCTTGTGGTTGTAGCGACCGGCAGCGTTGGCTTGCCAGATCTCCACCAGAATGCCCGGCACCGGCAGGCCGTTTTCATCCAGCACGCGGCCATGAATGATGATGCGCTCGCCCTGAGGCTCGCCCTCGTGCTGGGCAGTCAGGTCGTTGTCCTTCTCATTGACGCGTTCGGCGCCGATGCTTGGGCCGGTGATCTCCGACAAGGAATGCGGCAGAAACACCAACGGCTGAGACGGCGAACGCAAGTTCGTCGACTGGTAGGCCGGGTGCAGATAATCGGGTTGAGTGCCCGCTTGCGGGCGCCGGTATCCGGGCTTGTCACTCATGGAGCCATCCTCTTTTATTAGACGCGTTCAATCGCCAGGGCCAAACCTTGGCCGACGCCCACACACATAGTGGCCAGGCCTTTGCGGCCGCCGGTTTTTTCCAATTGGTGCAACGCCGTCAACACCAACCGCGCGCCGCTCATGCCCAGCGGGTGGCCGAGGGCGATGGCGCCGCCGTTCGGGTTCACTTGCGGGGCGTCGTCAGCGATGCCCAACTCACGCAGCACTGCCAGGCCCTGGCTGGCGAAGGCTTCGTTGAGTTCGATGACATCAAAGTCGGTAACCGCCAGACCAAGGCGCTCCACCAGTTTGCGCACCGCCGGCACCGGGCCGATGCCCATCACGCGCGGTGCAACACCGGCACTGGCCATGCCCAACACACGGGCGCGGGCCGTAAGGCCATGTTTTTTCACGGCCTCGGCCGAGGCCAGAATCAGCGCCGCCGCACCGTCATTCACGCCCGAAGCGTTGCCGGCGGTGACGGTCTTGTCCGGGCCATTCACCGGCTTGAGTTTGGCCAGGGCCTCCAGGGTTGTGTCCCGTGGATGCTCATCCTGCTCGACCACGGTCTCGCCTTTTTTATGCGCGACGCGCACCGGCACGATTTCTTCGGCGAAAAACCCGGCGGCTTGCGCAGCGGCGGTACGTTGCTGGCTGCGCAGGGCAAAAGCGTCCTGGTCGGCGCGGGACACGTTGTAGTCGTCGGCGACGTTATCGGCGGTCTGCGGCATCGCGTCCACACCGTATTGGGCCTTCATCAACGGGTTGATAAAACGCCAGCCGATGGTGGTGTCTTCAAGCTTCATGTTGCGTGAAAACGCCGCATCAGCCTTGCCCATCACGAACGGTGCACGGGACATCGACTCAACGCCGCCGGCAATCGCCAGCTCCATTTCGCCGCTGGCGATGGCACGGAATGCCGTGCCAATCGCGTCCATGCCCGAGGCGCACAAACGGTTGAGGGTCACGCCGGGAATGCTCTGCGGCAGGCCCGCCAACAGCAGGGCCATGCGCGCGACGTTGCGGTTGTCCTCGCCGGCCTGGTTGGCACAACCGAGGAACACTTCATCCACCGCCGTCCACTCCACCTGGGGGTTGCGCTCGATCAGGGCCTTGATCGGCAAGGCCGCCAGGTCATCGGCACGCACCGTGGACAAACCACCGCCAAAGCGGCCGATGGGCGTGCGAATGGCATCACAGATAAACACGTCACGCATCAGGCTTCTCCTGGCGCTTGGCCATGGGCGGCGGCAGTGCGGGCTTCGAGATCACGCAGGGCCTTGAGTTCGATGTCCGTCGGTGCGTCGGTGGTGCTCACCTGATCGGCAAACCGAATCGCCCAACCGGTGGCCGCGATCACTTGTTCGCGGGTGACGCCCGGGTGCAGCGCGGTGACCACAAATTCATGGCTGCCCTCTTCCGGCTCCATGATGCACAGGTCGGTAATAATCCCTACAGGGCCGGCGCCTGGCAGACCCAGGCGCTTGCGTGAGTCGCCGCCTTCGCCATGGCCGACGGAGGTGATGAAGTCCAGCTTGTCGACAAACGAACGCGCCGACTGCTTGAGGATGATCAGCACGCTCTTGGCCGAGCCGGCAATCTCCGGCGCGCCACCGGCACCCGGCAGGCGCACTTTGGGCTGGTGGTAGTCACCGACCACGGTGGTGTTGATATTGCCGAATCGGTCGACCTGGGCCGCGCCAAGAAAACCGACGTCGATGCGCCCGCCTTGCAGCCAGTAGCGGAAAATCTCGCCGGTCGGCACCACGGTGTCAGCGGTTTCTGCCAGTTCGCCGTCGCCGATGGACAGCGGCAAGACGCTGGGCTTGGCGCCAATCGGGCCCGATTCGTAGATCAGCACCACGTCGGGCGATGAGGTCAGGCGCGCCAGGTTGGCGGCCTTGGAAGGCAAGCCGATGCCGACGAAGCACACCGAGCCGTTCTTGAGGCGACGCGCGGCGGCGACGGTCATCATTTCATTGGTGGAGTAAGCCATCACTTGGCCTCCTGCGCGGTGGCCAGCTTGGCCTGGAATTCACGGAAGTCGGCAGTGCCGTGGATGTATTCGTTGATCCAGGCGGTAAAGGTCCCACGATCACGGGCGATCGGGTCCCACGCCTGATAGAAGCGGTTATCACGCTCGTTGTAGCCGTGGGCGTAGGACGGATGCGCGCCACCGGGTACATGACACACCGCCGTCAACGCCCAGGTCGGCAGCACGCAGCTGTTCATCGGCGCATTCAGGTCGTCAACGATCTCTTCGACGGTGACGATGCAGCGCTTGGCCGCCAGGGCCGCTTCTTTCTGCACACCGAGAATGCCCCAGAGCAACACGTTGCCCTTGCGGTCAGCCTTCTGTGCATGGATCACGGTGACGTCCGGGCGAACCGACGGCACCGCCGCCAGCACTTCGCCGGTGAACGGGCAGGTCACGGTTTTGATCAGCGGATTGACCTTGGGCAAGTCAGAACCGGCATAGGCGCGCAGCACCGCAAACGGCAGGCCGGATGCACCGGCGACGTAGGCATTGGCCAGGTCGGCGTGGCTGTGTTCTTCGATCTCCAGCGGTTGCGGCCATTGCTTCTCGACCGCGTCGCGCAGGCGATGCAGGGAGCCTACACCGGGGTTGCCGCCCCAGGAGAAAATCAACTTGCGGGCGCAGCCGGCCCCGATCAACTGGTCGTAGATCAAGTCAGGCGTCATACGCACCAGCGTCAGGTCTTTCTTGCCCTGACGAATGATTTCATGACCCGCCGCCGTAGGGATCAGGTGGGTGAAGCCTTCCAGCGCGACGGTGTCGCCGTCGTTCACGAAGTGCTTCACCGCGTCGCGCAGCGCAAGGATTTCAGCCATGGGGTTGGGGCTCCCGGTGTTGATCGAAAAAGGCGCTGAGGTGGCGCCCAAGTGCCTGAAGATTAAGCCGGGGAAAGGGGTCGAACAATCCGATAATCGACTCAGTGTTCGATTATCGAACGGATTGTTGTCTAGCTAATCTTTTGTACGAAACACTGAAACTCAACTGGGCTTAGTCCATGTGGGAGCTGGCTTGCCTGCGATGCAAACGACTCGGTTCGGCAGGTGAACTGAGTTGATGCAATCGCAGGCAAGCCAGCTCCCACAGAGGCGCCGGCAGCCACAAGATCGGGTAAAGCCTCAGGTCGCGTCCGCATGGCTGACCATGCCCTTGATCAACACGGCCGCCGTGGCCAATGCCGCCGGAATCACCAGCGCCGTCAGCACCTGCTCGAAGTTCCAGCCCAACCCCAGCAACGTCGCGCCCATCCACGCACCGAGAATCGCGCCAAAGCGGCCGATGCCGAGCATCCACGACACGCCGGTAGCGCGGCCTTGGGTCGGGTAGAAGCGTGCGGCCAGTGACGGCATCGCCGATTGCGCACCGTTGACGCACATCCCGGCGACCAGCACCAAGGTGGCCAGCAGCGTGATATTGCCCAGGCTCTGCCCTACCGCGTAGGCGAACACCCCGGCCAGCAGATAGAAAGTGCCGATGACCTTGTGCGGATTGAACCGGTCCATCGCCCAGCCCACGCCGACCGCACTCAACACGCCACCAAACTGGAAGAGCGCGCCGATAAATGCAGCCTGTTCCATGCTGGCACCGCTGTCGCGCATCAGGGTCGGCAACCAACTGGTCAGCAGGTACACGATCACCAGGCCCATAAAGTAGGTGAGCCACAGCAACAAGGTGCCGGCGCTGTAAGTGCCGGAGAAAATCACCGCGAACACGTTGCGCGCCTTGACGGTTTTTTGCTCGGGCACGCTGAAGCTGGTGGCGCGGGCGACGAGGTTGGGCTCGATGGGTGACAAGGTTTTGCGCACCTTGTCGGTGCCACGATTGCGCACCACGAGGTAGCGCGCCGATTCCGGCAACCACACCAACAGCACCACCGCCAGGATCAACGGCAGGATGCCGCCAATCATCAGCAAGCTGTGCCAGCCGAACGCTGGAATCAGCTTGGCCGAGATAAATCCGCCACCGGCCATGCCCAGGTTGAACCCACAGAACATGCTGGTGACCAGCAGCGACTTGTGACGCTCGGGCGTGTACTCGGAGAGCAGCGTGGTGGCATTCGGCATCCCCGCGCCCAGGCCCAGCCCGGTGAGGAAACGCAACACCAGCAACTGGTCGACGTGAGTGCTGTAGGCCGAGGCCAGGCTGAACGCGCCAAACACCAGCACCGCGCTCACCAGCACCACTTTGCGCCCGAAGCGGTCGGCCAACGGGCCGGAGACCAGCGCGCCGAACACCATGCCGATCAATGCGGCGCTCATCACCGGGCCGAGGCTGGCGCGGTCGATGCCCCAGTCCTGCGAAAGGGCGGGCGCGATAAAGCCCATGGCGGCGGTGTCGAGCCCGTCGAGGAAGACAATCAGGAAACACAGGATCACCACGCGCCATTGGTAGCGTGACAACGGCTGGGCATTGATAAAGGACTGCACGTCCAGGTTAGTACCGACAGAGGGCTGATTCATTATTGTTATTTCCACACCGATGGGCGGGCGAACGACCTGAGGTCGTCATTATCATTGGGGCGGCGCTGACAGCGCTGCCGCACATTAATAAGCCAGGGGAAACACCGTCAATTGATCAAGCCGGGATCTGTGCGGTCATCGAACACTTAGGCAAACAGTTGCGCACTCAGCTCACGGCTCGCGCTGAGCATGCTCGGCAGGAAACGCTGCTCCAGCTCGCTGCGGCTGACCCGACCGGCGTGAGTACTCACGTTGAGCGCGGCCAACACTTGGCCGGACGCGTCGTACACCGGCACGGCGATTGAACGCAGGCCTTGCTCCAACTCCTGATCGACAATGCACCAGCCCTGCTGGCGTACTTGCTGCAGGCATTCGAACAACGCGTCGGCGGTGGTCAGGGTGCGGCTGGTCTTGGTTTGCAGGTCGGCGTGGTCGAGGTAGTCCTGCAGCGAGGCATCGTCGAGTGCCGCGAGCAGAATGCGGCCCATGGACGTGCAGTACGCCGGCAAGCGCCCGCCCACCGACAAGTCCACGGAAATCAGGCGCTGGGTGGTGGCGGACCGGGCGATATAGAGGATGTCGTCGCCCTCCAGCGTCGCCATGTTGCAGGCTTCATGCAGTTGCTCGCTCATGCGATCAAGATAAGGCTGGGCCGACACCGCCAGTGGCGTAGAGGATAAATAGGCGTGCCCCAGGGTCAAGACTTTGGGCAACAGTGAATAGGTCCGCCCGTCGGTGGTGGCGTAGCCGAGCTTGATCAACGTGTGCAGGCAACGACGCACCGCGGCGCGGGGGATTTCGGTGCGGTGGCTGATCTGGGCGATGGTCAGGTGGCGCTTGCGCTCCTGGAAGGCCTGCACCACGGCCAGGCCACGGGCCAGGGAAGTCATGAAGTCCGGATCACCGGTAAACGCCTGGATGCGCTTGGCCGGGGACGCCACGATCGGCGGCGCCACTGACGCGAAGGAGTTGCGCAATTGATCGTTCATTTCAGGGTCCTTTCTCTTATTTTCAACCGCTGGGAGGGTTGGCCGCTATTACAAGCCGCGCTGGCCAGAATGCACAAGGCGGGGCCAGCAACTTTGGGCGATTATCGGACGATCATGCGATTATCGCAATTTGCTGGTCCCGCAATGGCGTTCAACGAACGAGCACACTTAACGGATGCGCCGAAGGGATCGCTCACGTTTAAACAGCCATCCGACATTTGTAAAAGTGCAGAACGTCAACACGGGTTTTTAGAAAAGACTGACACCTGTATGTAACAAAACCCTCACGCAACGTTGACGCTTTTTAACTTCACGCCGATAGTGTTATTCAAATACGCCGCTATAATGCAACCTGTGCAGAGGTCGGCCCGATAACAATAATCGGGATTGGAGCTCGCCAGGCTTTGCAGCGTTCCAGCATCGCCGGTCACACGTATCCGCTTAAACGTTTTGCCCCTGGTGCCTTCTTTCAAACTTGAACAGTTCGCCTGTTCAACTTGAAACAGACCGAGGACGACTTTCAAGCGTGGCGCTGCACATTCAATACACTCAACTCATTTAGGTAACACTGTGACGAAAGACGAACTGCGCGCGGAACTTGAGCGCCAGGAGCAACGTTACAAGGACGTTTACGGCGGGGAAATCACCACCTACGCCGCCCAGCCTGAGCCCGAGCGCAAGCCCTGGCGCAAACGAGCCAGTTTGCTCGATCAGGCATTTGCCCAGGAAATCCAAAAGATTGAACAGGAACTCAAAACCGAAGAGCCATAAGCGCTTCGATTTGAGCTTCAAGGTTTTGCCACCGCCGCTGGCGCATTGCCAGCGGCGGGCAACCTGATTTAATCAGGCTCCTACAGCCTTGAACGAAATTTCGTACAAATGTTTCAAATGTGACAATTCGGTCAAAAAATCCCGCTTTTTCGACCCTGCGCTTTATAAATCAAAGACTTGCCAAAGCCCCGAAAACCCTGGGATGCGCACCCCTGCCCGGTTTTTTTTCAATGAAGATTGTTACCGATGAGCAGCTAGTGCATCGATTACTGAGGTTTTCTGGCATAATCGCGCCCCCTTACGACCGGGTCAGAAAACCTTCATGATCGATTTATTCAGCGGACTGGATGCGTGGGTTCTAGTGAGCCTGTTGCTCGCCCTGGCCTTTGTCCTCGCCTTCGAGTTCATCAATGGCTTTCATGACACCGCTAACGCGGTGGCCACAGTCATCTATACCAAAGCCATGCCGCCGCACCTGGCCGTGTTCTTCTCCGGGGTGTTCAACTTCCTCGGCGTGTTGCTCGGTGGTGTCGGTGTCGCGTACGCCATCGTGCATTTGCTGCCGGTGGAGTTGCTGATCAATGTGAACACTGGCCATGGTCTGGCTATGGTCTTCTCTTTGCTCGCAGCGGCGATCACCTGGAACCTGGGCACCTGGTACTTCGGTATCCCGGCCTCCAGTTCCCACACCCTGATCGGCTCGATCCTGGGTGTCGGCCTGGCCAATGCCCTGATCAACGATATTCCGCTGGCTGACGGTGTGAACTGGCAGAAAGCGATCGATATCGGCGCATCGCTGGTGTTCTCGCCGATGGCCGGTTTCCTGGTCGCAGCCCTGGTGCTGCTTGGCCTGAAATGGTGGCGCCCGCTGTCGAAGATGCACAAGACCCCGGACCAGCGCCGCAAGCTCGACGACAAGAAACACCCGCCGTTCTGGAACCGCCTGGTGCTGGTGATTTCCGCGATGGCCGTGAGCTTTGTGCACGGCTCCAACGATGGTCAGAAAGGTATCGGCCTGATCATGCTGGTGCTGATCGGTATCGTGCCGGCGCAGTTCGTACTCGACCTGGGCAGCACCACCTACCAGATCGAGCGCACCCGTGACGCCACCGTGCACTTGAGCCAGTTCTACCAGCGTAACAACGCCACCCTCGGCGAGTTCCTGGCACTGGGCAAAAGCGTGAAGGATGACCTGCCGGGCAAGTTCCAGTGCAACCCGCAGCAGACCGAGCCCACCATCAGCGCGCTGATGGACACTTTGAAAGGTGTCTCGGACTACCACTCGCTGACCTCCGAGCACCGTATCGAAGTGCGCCGCTACCTGCTGTGCCTGGACGACACCGCGAAGAAAGTCGGCAAGCTGCCGGGCCTGGATGCGCGTGAGAAGTCCGACCTGGACAAGCTGCGTAAAGACCTGACTGCCACGACCGAGTACGCGCCGTTCTGGGTGATCCTGGCGGTGGCACTGGCCTTGGGCCTGGGCACGATGGTGGGTTGGAAGCGTGTGGTGCTGACCATCGGCGAGAAGATCGGCAAGCAGGGCATGACGTATGCCCAGGGCATGTCGGCGCAGATCACCACGGCGAGCATGATTGGCCTGGCGAACATCTTTAGCCTGCCGGTTTCGACTACCCATGTGCTGTCGTCCGGTGTTGCCGGGACCATGGTTGCCAATAAAAGCGGCCTGCAGGGTGGTACGGTGAAGACCATTCTGATGGCTTGGGTGTTGACCTTGCCGGCGACGGTGGGCTTGTCGGCCGGGTTGTTCTGGTTGGCGTCCAAGGCGCTGGGTAGTTGATAGGCTACTAGGCTGCGGCTGATAAAGAAGGCGCGATCTCTGATGGGGGTCGCGCCTTTTTTTTGGGCTGCGGGTTAGTGTGAATATCCGATGTTTGGGTGATGGCTGCTTTGGGTTCCGCCCTTACGGCGGGTCACTTTGGAAAAACCCCAAAGTAACCAAAGGGCTCTTGCCCCACCACTCGGCACCTCGCTTAGGCTCGGTGTGCCCGAACGAAGGTACTACGGAGCGGGCCGCCGCGACGGGCCGTCCCTGCCCCGTCGCGGCTAAACCGGCGTCCTGCCGGTTTACCCGCTCCGTACTACCTGCGTTCGGCCAGCGTGGTTTAACGGGGCGCCTAAGATCAAAGTCAAAAGCAGATCAAGATCAAAAGCAGAGCACGGCGGCCTAGTAGCCGACCTGAGTGGTTAGATCAAAAACGAAGGCGAGGCGGCCTGACAGCCGACCTGATCTTGGAGGCTGAACTCAATCAAATGTGGGAGCTGGCTTGCCTGCGATGGCATCGACTGGGTGTGCCTGATAGACCGGGGTGCCTGCATCGCAGGCAAGCCAGCTCCCACAGAAAAGCCAAGCAGAGCGGTGCTGGCGGCTGGACTCGCTCCCACATTTGGATATCTGTGTATCAGGTTGATGTGGTGTTGATCTGTTTCTGCTGTGCTTTTGCTTCTACCACTCAGGTCGGCTACTAGGCCGCCGTGCTCTGCTTTTGATCTTGCTTTTGATCTGACAGGCCCCGTCAACCACGCTGGCCGAACGCAGGCTTGAATCCGTGGGTAACCCGGCAGGACGCCGGGTTAGCCGTGTTGGGCCATGGATGGCCCGTCACGGCGGCCCACGGATTCAAGCCGGAGTGAGGGCACACCGAGCCTAGGCGAGGTGCCGAGTGGTGGGGCAAGAGCCCTTTGGTTACTTTGGGGCTTTTCCAAAGTGACCCGCTGTAAGAGCGCAACCCCCAGCCGCCGTTACCGCAGCAACGGATATACCCCCTAAAAACGCGGCCAAAAAAAAGGGCGACCGAAGTCGCCCAAAATGCCTTGCGTGCTCATATAACCCAGAAGAACTTACGGTTCTTTACGCTTATTAGCGTCCTTCCAGATAAAAATTCCAAACCCTACAAAAAACAACACCATGAGGCTGACAGTCAACACTCCGGCAAACACTACATTATCGAAAAACATGACCGGCCTCCTGCTCGTGCCCTGTTGCGATAGGGCTAAGTTAAGGGAGAAGGCGGATTGGAAAATTGACGAGGATCAATGTCGCCCGCAACGGGGCGTAAAGAAGGGCAATAACTGACCTGCATCAACAGATGCAGGTTGTTTCAACGCTTTTTCGGCTTGTTCTTCGGCTTTTTCTTAACTTTGCCCAGTGGCATCGCTTGCTCAAACGCCTGGCGCACTTCATTCAGGCGCTTGTCATTAAGGTCATGCACGCGTTTGGCGCGTTCAGCATTCAGGTCAATCAGCTTGTCGTCATCACTCATGGCTTGGCTTACGTTGTGGCGGGAATGGCCCAATAATGCGGCCTCCCCCGCCCAACGGCAAATCAGCGGGCGACAAAATGCAGGGCATCGCCCAAAATCGACCCTTCCCACTCGACTCAGGAGGCGCACTCAGGTGGCACTGCACAAGGACCTTCCGCCGCTGCTGGCCCTGCGCGCCTTCGAAGCCGTCGCGCGGCACTTGAGTTTTATCAAGGCGGCGAACGAGCTGTCGGTCACTCAAAGTGCCCTGAGCCACCAGGTGCACAAACTCGAACAGCATCTGGGCAAACCGCTGTTTATCCGCCGCACCCGCGCGATAGACCTGACCGCCGACGGCCAACGTTACTACGCCGACATCCGCCCCGCCCTCGACACCCTCGCCGCCGCCACGCGCGCCCAAAAAACCACGCCCGCTACCACCGTGCTACGCGTCGGCCTGCTGGCATCCTTCGCCACCCTGTGGCTGGCCCCACGCCTGCCCGGCTTTCTCAACCGTTACCCGCATATCCAGGTCGAGTTGCTGCCGGCGATTCAATTGGCCAACGTCGCCGCGGCCGAGGTGGATCTGGCCATTCGCTATGGCAAAGGCGATTGGCCGGACGTACACGCCACCCGCCTGATGCCCGAAGTGATCTCGCCGGTGTGCAGCCCGGCCTTCAAGGCCGGCCAACTGCACAATGGCGCGTTATTGATGGCCACCTCGCACCGTCCCTTCGAATGGACGGACTGGTGCGCGCATTATCACGTCGACCTCGAGCACCACCCCCGCGTGATGCTGCACGACTACAACATCGTGGTCGAAGCCGCCGTGGCCGGCCAGGGCATCGCCATGGGCCGGCACCGTCTGATCGAGCGCAAGCTGCAGGAGGGCAGCCTGGTGGAAGCCTTCGACCGGCCGCCCTATCACAGCGAAATCGGCTACTGGCTGATCGCGCCCCAAGGCCCCACCAGCGACGCGGCCGAATGCTTCAGCCAGTGGTTGAAGGATGCCTGCCGCGACGCGTGAGTTTTTTCGATACGTCAGGTGAGATCTATCCGTTTGTCGCCCGACGGCTCAGCCCACATGCTGAAACCTTACTCCCCTAGAGGATTCAACATGCGCGACTCCCTTCGCCAACGCGTGCAAGCCCTTGGCCTGACGCTGCCAACGCCCAGCCAGCCGGCGGCCAACTACATCAACCATGTGATCAGCCAGAACCAGCTGTTTATCTCTGGGCAAATTCCTATGATCGATGGCAAACCGGCCTACATCGGCCGGTTAGGCGAAACCCTCAGCGATGAAGAAGGCGCCCAGGCGGCAGAGTTGGCGGCGCTGGGCCTGTTGGGGCAATTGAGCGATGCCGTCGGTGATGACCTGTCGCGCGTGGTGCGCATTCTGCGCCTGGGTGTGTTCATTGCCAGCAGCGGCGACTTCCAGCGCCAAAGCATGGTCGCCAATGGCGCATCGAACCTGGTGGTCAACGCCCTGGGTGACAAAGGCCGGCATGTGCGGACTGCCGTCGGTGTGTCCAGCCTGCCGGCCGGCGTGGCGGTGGAGGTTGATGCGATTTTCGAGTTGCAGCCGTGAGCCCGCTCGAAGTCCAGCAGCTGCGCGACGCAACGCCCGGCTGCCAGTCGGGCATCGTGCACTTTAACCACGCGGGTGCCTCGCTGCCCAGCCAGGCCACGCTGGACGCAATCATCGACCAGTTGCAACGCGAAGCCCGCAACGGACCGATGGAGGCCGGCGAGCAGGGTGCCGTGCTGGTAGAAAAGGCCCGGCGC
This sequence comes from Pseudomonas sp. MF6747, assembly GCF_963890955.1. Classification (NCBI taxonomy): domain Bacteria; kingdom Pseudomonadati; phylum Pseudomonadota; class Gammaproteobacteria; order Pseudomonadales; family Pseudomonadaceae; genus Pseudomonas; species Pseudomonas sp. MF6747. The sequence goes on along the minus strand of NZ_CAWPSZ010000034.1, from coordinate 304,048 downwards.
GCAGCCGCGCAACTGCTCAATGCGCCGACCTCGTCGATCGCATTCGCCAGCAGCGGTTCAAGCGCCTGGAGCATGGCCTTCCAGGCCTTGGGCCCATGGCAACCTGGCGAGCGCATTCTGGTCGGTCGCCACGAATGGGGCGGCAACCTGGCGAGCATGCAGCAGGCGGTGCAAGCCGGCGCACGGATAGAAGTCATTCCCTGCGATGAAGCCGGCGCAGTCTGCCCGGTGGCGCTGGAGTCGATGATTGATGCCAGGGTCAAGCTGATCGACTTGACCTGGCTGCCGGCCAACGGCGGCGTGATCAACCCTGCCCAGGCGATCGGCGCAGTGGCCAGGCGCCACGCCATTGCCTATTTCATCGACGCCGGCCAAGCGGTCGGCCAACTGCCGGTGGATGTGCAGGCGCTGCACTGCGATGTGCTCAAGTCGGCCGGCCGCAAACACCTGCGTGGGCCACGCGGCACGGCGTTACTGTATGTGCGACCGGATTTTCTCTCGCAGCTCAATCCCGCCCAGCGCGATGTGTTTTCCGCACCCTGGAGCGCCGAAGGCTTCGACCTGCGCGATGACGCCCGGCGCTTTGAAACCAGCGAGGTGTCTTTTGCCTTGTTGGCTGGCTTGGGCAATGCGTTGCAGGAGGTGAATCGACTGGGCGTGGAGCACACGTGGGAAAGGGTCTTACAACTCAGTGAGCGAATCCGTGAAGCATTGCGTCAGCTGCCGGGAGTTTCCCTTCACGACCTGGGCACGGCGCATTCAGGACTGATCGCCTTCAACCTCGCAGGCTGGGACGCCTTCGAACTCAAACGACGCCTGGGGTTGAAACGAATCAACATCGGCGCAAATGGCGTGGGCTACACGCCGCTGGACATGCAGGCGCGAGGGCTGACGAGCGTTGCGCGGGTGTCGGTCAGCCCGCTCAACACCGAACACGACATTGAACTGCTGATCAGCGCGCTACGCGAATTGCGTGACTAAACCTCGACGTCCACCCACAGGCCCTGGCGCGGCGCATCTTCGATCAGCGGCACCACCGGCACAGTGTTGTCGGCGTTGAGCACATCGCCGGGGATCGCCAGGTGTACTTCGGGGTCTTCATCGGCTTCGCGCCGGCGCTTCTGCTGTTCCTGCTGGCGGCGCTGTTCCTCGCGCAGCAGCAAGGTTGACTGCTCGGCATCGCCCTTTTTCAGGTCGATCGTGCTTTCGTTGGAGCCTGCTTGCACTGGCACCACGGGCGGGATATCCGGCTTCTGACGCACCGGGTCAAGTTGTGACGTGACCGGCACAACGCTGACGGGCAGCATGGGTGGCAGCATAATAATTATTCTCCTGATCAACAGGCTGTCGGCGGGTTGCAGGGCGACTTGAGCTCAAGCTCGCCAAGCTGTGACCCAGTCGACACTCGCAAGTGCCCGCCACCCGTCGATCCAGCTTTCGAACCCGCGCGTTAACGGAGTAGTTTTTGTCAGAGTCCTTTGGCTGAGGGCCTTGTTCCGTTAAGATAGTCGGCTTTTTCACGGCGGGAGTCAGGCAGCATGGCGCAGCAGTATCAACCGGGGCAACGCTGGATTAGTGACAGCGAAGCAGAGCTGGGGTTAGGCACCGTTCTGGCACAGGACGGCCGCTTGTTGACCGTGCTCTATCCGGCCACTGGCGACACTCGTCAGTATGCGCTACGGAATGCGCCCCTCACTCGCGTGAGGTTTTCGCCGGGTGATTCGATCACCCATTTCGAAGGCTGGAAAATGACCGTACAGGAAGTCGACGACGTCGATGGCCTGCTGGTTTACCACGGCCTCAATGGGCAGAACGAGCAGGTCACCCTGCCGGAAACCCAACTGTCCAACTTCATCCAGTTCCGCCTGGCCAGCGACCGTCTGTTCGCCGGCCAGATCGACCCGCTGGCCTGGTTCTCGCTGCGTTACCACACCCTGGAACACACCAGCCGCCAACTGCAGTCCTCGCTGTGGGGCTTGGGTGGCGCGCGTGCGCAACCTATTGCTCACCAACTGCACATCGCCCGTGAAGTCGCTGACCGTATCGCGCCGCGGGTATTGCTGGCTGACGAAGTGGGCCTGGGCAAGACCATCGAAGCTGGCCTGGTGATCCATCGCCAGCTGCTTTCCGGTCGCGCCAGCCGCGTGCTGATCCTGGTGCCGGAAAATCTGCAACACCAGTGGCTGGTGGAAATGCGCCGCCGCTTCAACCTGCAGGTTGCGTTGTTCGACGAAGAACGCTTCATCGAAAGCGATGCCACCAACCCGTTCGAAGACACCCAGTTGGCCCTTGTGGCCCTGGAATGGCTGGTGGACGACGAGAAGGCCCAGGACGCGCTGTTCGCGGCCGGCTGGGACTTGCTGGTGGTCGACGAGGCCCACCACCTGGTTTGGCATGAAGACAAGGCCAGCCCGGAGTATTCGCTGGTCGAGCAACTTGCCGAGGTGATTCCTGGCGTGCTGCTGCTGACCGCCACGCCGGAGCAACTGGGCCAGGACAGCCACTTTGCGCGCCTGCGCCTGCTGGACCCGAACCGCTTCCACGACCTGCACGCCTTCCGCGCCGAAAGCGAGAACTATCGCCCGGTGGCCGAAGCCGTGCAGGAGCTGCTGGACAAGGGCCGCCTGTCGCCGACCGCACACAAGACCATCCAGGGTTTCCTCGGCGACGAAGGTGAAGCGCTGCTCACCGCCGTCAACGATGGCGACACCGAAGCCAGTGCGCGCCTGGTGCGTGAGCTGCTTGACCGCCACGGCACCGGCCGCGTGCTGTTCCGTAACACCCGGGCTGCCGTGCAAGGTTTTCCGGAGCGCAAACTGCACGCCTACCCGCTGCCGAACCCGGACGAATACCTCGAGTTGCCGCTGGGCGAACACGCCGAGCTGTACCCGGAAGTCAGCTTCCAGTCGCAGCCGGACATGGATGAAGAAAACCGCTGGTGGCGCTTCGACCCACGCGTGGAATGGCTGATCGATCAGCTGAAAATGCTCAAGCGCACCAAAGTGCTGGTGATCTGCGCCCACGCCGAAACCGCCATGGACCTGGAAGACGCCCTGCGCGTGCGTTCCGGCATTCCGGCCACGGTGTTCCACGAGGGCATGAACATCCTCGAGCGTGACCGCGCCGCCGCTTACTTCGCCGACGAAGAGTTCGGCGCCCAGGTGCTGATCTGCTCGGAAATCGGCAGTGAAGGCCGCAACTTCCAGTTCTCTCACCACTTGGTGCTGTTCGACCTGCCGTCCCACCCTGACCTGCTGGAACAGCGGATCGGGCGTCTGGACCGGATCGGTCAGAAGCACGTGATTGAATTGCACGTGCCGTACCTGGAAACCAGCCCGCAAGAGCGCCTGTTCCAGTGGTACCACGAAGCGCTGAACGCGTTCCTCAACACCTGCCCGACCGGCAACGCCCTGCAACATCAGTTCGGCCCGCGCCTGCTGCCGTTGCTGGAAAACGCCGACGATGGCGAGTGGCAAGCCCTGATCGACGAGGCCCGCGCCGAGCGCGAGCGCCTGGAGCAAGAGCTGCACACCGGCCGCGACCGCTTGCTGGAGCTCAACTCCGGCGGCGCGGGTGAAGGCGATGCGCTGGTGGAGGCCATCCTGGAGCAAGACGACCAGTTTGCCCTGCCGATCTACATGGAAACCCTGTTCGACGCCTTTGGCATCGACAGCGAAGACCATTCGGAAAACGCGCTGATCCTCAAGCCCAGCGAAAAAATGCTCGACGCCAGCTTCCCGCTGGGCGACGACGAAGGTGTGACCATCACCTACGACCGTAACCAGGCGCTGTCGCGCGAAGACATGCAGTTCATCACCTGGGAACACCCGATGGTGCAGGGCGGCATGGACCTGGTGCTGTCCGGGTCGATGGGCAACACCGCCGTGGCGCTGATCAAGAACAAGGCGCTCAAGCCGGGCACCGTGTTGCTCGAATTGCTGTACGTGAGTGAAGTGGTTGCGCCGCGCTCCTTGCAACTGGGCCGCTACTTGCCACCGGCAGCCCTGCGCTGCCTGCTGGATGCCAATGGCAATGACCTGTCCGGCCGCGTGTCGTTTGAAACCCTGAACGACCAGCTCGAAAGCGTGCCACGCGCCAGCGCCAACAAGTTCGTGCAGGCTCAGCGTGACCAACTCACGCCGCGTATCAACGCCGGTGAAGAAAAGATCACCCCGCGCCACGCCGAGCGTGTGGCCGAGGCCAAGCGCCGCCTGGCGGCGGACACCGACGAAGAGCTTGCGCGCCTGACCGCGTTGCAAGCGGTCAACCCGACCGTGCGTGACAGCGAGCTGGTTGCCCTGCGTCAGCAACGCGAGCAAGGTTTGGCCATGCTCGACAAAGCGGCGCTGCGACTGGAAGCGATTCGGGTGCTGGTGGCGGGTTGATCACCGCCCTGCCCTGCTAAAAAGAAGGCCCGCGCAATGCGGGCCTTTTTTGTTTGGCTTGAGGGCCTCATCGCGGCCAAGCCCGCTCCCATATTTTGATGTGTGAATACCTTCAAATGTGGGAGCGGGCTTGCCTGCGACAGGGTCAACTCGGTATCAAGCGGTAGCCGCCGCAGCCGGCACCTCTAGCGCTTCCAACCCATCTTTCATGCGCTTGGCATCGCGCACAAAACTGCGCGACGCCTGGAACAGAAACAACAGGGTCAAAAACAGCGCCACCGGAATCAGGTACATGGCGTCGTGCAGCCCCACTGCTTTATAAGCTTCGGTCATCTGCGCCGCGCCATCGGCATACATCGCCGAATGGGCAAAGTGATCAGACAGCCCACCCACCACAATCGGCCCCATGCCGCCGCCCAACAGGTACAACCCGGCGAAGAACAGCGCCATCGCCGTGGCCCGCAGGCGCGGCTCAACCACATCCTGAATCGCCGTGTACACGCAGGTATAGAAGTTGTAGGCGAACAGCCAGCCCACACTGAACAGCGCCACAAACACACCAATCTCGATGCGTCCGGCGTGCAACGCCCACGCGGTGGTGACGGTGGAGATGATCAAGCTGCAGGCCGCGAACAGCAGTCGGCCATTGGCGATGCGCTGATGGATCTTGTCGGCAATCCAGCCGCCCAATGTCAGGCCCACCAGGCCGGTGACGCCAACGATTAAGCCAGTGGCAACCGCCGCCTCCTGCAGCGGCATCAGGAAGTAGCGCTGCAACATCGGCACCAGAAACGAGTTGCACGCATAGGTGGCGAAGTTGAAGCACAGCCCGGCCAGTACCAGCCACAGGAAGGTCGGCACCGCCAGCACGCGGCGGATCGGGCGATCGACGCGTTCCTGCGAGACCTGCACGGTTTCGGCCGCGCCGCGCTTGGGTTCCTTGATATAGAACATGAACACCGCCAGGATCAGCCCCGGCACGGCGGCGATAAAGAACGGCGCGCGCCAGCTGTCGAACGCCTTGACCATCGCGCCGATGGTGAAGAACGCCAGCAGCAGGCCCAACGGCAGGCCCAGCATGAAAATGCCCATGGCGCGGGCGCGGCGGTGAGCGGGAAACAGGTCGCCGATCAGTGAGTTGGCCGCCGGCGCGTAGCTGGCTTCGCCAATGCCGATGCCCATGCGCACCAGCAGGAAGGTCCAGAAACTGCCGACCATGCCATTAATAGCCGTGAGCCCGCTCCAGGCAAACAAGCCCCAGCCCATTAGCTTGCTGCGCGAACCGGTGTCGGCCAGGCGGCCCAGCGGCAAACCGGCGATGGCATAGACAATGGTGAAGGCGGTGCCGATGATGCCGAGCTGAAAGTCGCTCAGGTGCCATTCCATACGGATGGGTTCGATGATGATCGCGGGGATGGTGCGGTCGAAGAAATTGAACAGGTTGGCCAGGAACAGCAGGAACAGAATGCGCCAGGCATTCGCCGCTTGGGTCGAGTTCTGCATGGGTCCGTCTCTTTTATTGTTATGAGAGCTGCGATGCCCGATGCATCCTGCCCGGTACCTGCAACATAGTCAGGCAGGTGCCGGTTGTCTGTAATGATTCGTAAAGCTGATAGGGCATGATTTCACCCGGTATCACGGGACTTCGCCTACAAAAATATAAGTTCACGCCCCCCTTCCCAACGGCAACGCCAAGGATAGAATGGCGAGCCTTCCGTAACACCCACATCCTACTTTTCTTATCGATGACGCCCATGTCCGAAGCCAGTCCGTGTCTGAGTTGCGGTGCCTGCTGTTCACACTTTCGTGTGTCTTTCTTCTGGGGTGAGTGCGCCTCATCGGGAGGCACTGTGCCCGATGACCTGGTGGTGCAGATCAATCCCACGCGCGTGGCGATGATCGGCACCGACCAAAAACCCGCGCGTTGCTGCAGCCTTGAGGGTGAAGTCGGCAAAGGCACCCGTTGCACGATTTATGAGCAGCGTTCGAGCCCGTGTCGCGAGTTCGACGCGTCGTGGAGCCAGGGTGAACAGAACGTCGATTGCGACACGGCACGCGCCGCCTTTGGCTTGCCGCCCCTCGAGGCGCCCTTCGAGTTCGAGCTGCCGATCAGCGCTTAGCATCAAACGCTATGGTGGGCATGCCAAAATCATTCAGAGCAAAGTGCCATTATTCCTGGCAAATCCCGCGAGGCTTCTATACTCGAGGTCATAGGCCATTGCTGTAGGCAATGACGTACTGACTTTGACGGGACATGCTATGGAATGGCGAGGTATGTATTTTTTTACCGAGCTTCCAGATAACGGGCATTTATTACTCAATTGCAGTCATAACCCCTTTCTGGTGCTGCTGGCGTACCTGGTCGCTTGTGCAGCAGGGTTCGGAACCCTGGACATGGCCGAGCGCGTCGGCCACGTGGAAGACCCTACTGCCCGCCGCCACTGGCGCTGGCTGGGGGCGGGATGCCTGGCAGGCGGCATCTGGTCGACTCACTTCATCAGCATGCTGGCCTTCCAGGCACCCATCGCCATTCACTACGAATTGCTCATGACGTTCGCCTCACTGGTGATCGCCCTGATTGCCTCGTTGTTTGCCATGCAAACCCTCAGTCACGCTCATTTGCGCTTTCATCAATACCTGCTGGCATCGGTATGGATGGGGCTGGGCATTGCCTTGATGCACTACGTCGGCATGTCGGCCATGCGCTCCCAGGCAAAGGTGTACTTCGATTCGGGGCTGTTCCTGGCGTCGGTGGGCATCGCCATTGGCGCCAGCCTGGCCGCGCTGCTGTTGTCGTGCTACCTGCGCAACGGCGCCGGGGTGTTCCATCAATTGCTCAAATACGCCGCCAGCCTGGTGCTGGGCGCCGGGATCCTGAGCATGCACTTCACCGGCATGGCGGCCATGCAAATGCTGGTGCCCAATGGCGCGGACCTCGCCTTGCCACTGGACAACAACCCCATCCAGCTTGGTCTGTCCGTGGCCGTGATCACCCTGTTGGTGATTGGCAGCAGCGTCAGTGCAGCACTGGCCGACAAGAAACTGCAGCACAAGGAACGCGACCTGCGCCGGGTCAACGCGCTGCTCAGCGAACTGGACCAGGCCCGCGCCTCGCTGCAACAGGTAGCGCACTTTGACGCGCTGACCAGCCTGCTCAACCGCCGCGGTTTCAATCAGATTTTTGCGGAGAAAGTCGCCGAGAAAACTGCAAGCCACGGCATGATGGCGGTGATTTTCCTCGATATCGATCACTTCAAGCGCATCAACGACAGCCTTGGGCATGATGCCGGTGACCAGTTACTTACCGTGTTGGCCGGGCACATCAAGGGCTCTGTACGCAGCCATGACGATGTGGTCGCGCGCTTTGGCGGCGATGAGTTCTGCATCCTGATCAGCATTCACCATCGTGACGAAGCGCGGCATATGGCGCAGCGCATCATGCAGAAGATGAAAGAGCCGATCGAACTGGCCGGCCGGCGCATGGTGATGACCACCAGCATTGGCATCAGCCTGTTTCCCGATGACGGCGTGACCTGTGAGGAGCTGCTGAAAACCGCCGACCTGGCGCTTTACCAGTCCAAAGACACCGGGCGCAACAGCCTGAACTTTTTCAGTTCCAACCTCAAAACCCGCGCGTTTCTCGAACTGCAACTGGAAGAAGAGCTGCGCGCCGCCCTGCGCACGCGCAACCAGCTGGTCCTGTTTTATCAGCCGATCTTCGACATGAAACTCGGCAAGGTTACCCGCCTGGAAGCCCTGGTGCGCTGGCAACACCCGCAACACGGGCTGCTGGCGCCGGACCGGTTTATCGCCATTGCAGAAAGCAACGGGCTGATTGCCGAGTTGGACCACTGGGTATTACGCCAGGCGTGCCACGATTTGAGCCTGCTGTCTGACCGCGGCTATACCGAGCTGACCATGGCCGTGAACTGTTCGGCCCTCAACCTGGCGCGTGACGAACTGGCGGATGAAATCGAAGACGCCCTGCGCTTCGCCGGCATCGCCGCCGGGCGCCTGGAACTGGAAGTCACCGAAAACGCCCTGATGGGCAACATCAGCAGCACGCTCGCGCTGTTGCGGCAAATCCGGGCACTGGGCGTGTCGCTGGCGATTGACGACTTCGGCACTGGCTACTCGTCACTGGCCTACCTCAAGCGCCTGCCGCTCAATACGTTGAAGATCGACCGCTCCTTTATTCAGGACATTCCCAAATCGACTGCCGATATCGAAATCGTCCAGGCGATTATCGGCATGGCCCACACGCTGCACCTGCACGTTGTCACCGAAGGCGTGGAAACCCAGGCGCAATTCGAACTGCTGCTCAACCATGGCTGTGACTTCATTCAGGGCTACTTGCTGAGCCCAGCGGTGCCTTTGAGCGATGTGGTTGGCGTGATCCAGGGCATTCAGATGCGTAACCCGCTCTACCCTTTCAGCGTGGAAGGCAGCAAAGACGCCACGCCGCCCAAAGACCCTGTTACCGGCCGTATCGGCCCACCTTCCATCGTCAGGCCAATTCGCTGACGCCGAATATTTGGCATTTAGCCATCATTTGCCTAAAGAACGCCGACGAACGGCCGATTCATCAGAGTCCACGTGGCGTTGCCCTGGTTCAGTAGGCGCGCTTGCGCCGATGGCACGGCGAAGTCGCGAACTCTCATTCAGTGATGGCTCCGTGCTTTTTTTGGCCATCCGTCCAGGTACATGGCGCCCAATGACTTCCAACAATAATTCTGTCTCCGAGATCTGCGACGCAGTGCCGACAGCACCGGCGGAAAAATTCCCAGCCGCAAAGTCATTGAGCATCGCCCGCCCGTTGGCTACCCAGCAGTACTTGTACTTCACCGAAACCAATACCGACCGCATCCTCGACAACCTCGACGGCCTGCGTGACATGGTGTTCCCGCGCCTGCCCCAGCAGGAAGGTGATGGCGATGCGCGCAATGAGCAGGAATTTCCGTCGGTGTGCCTGATCGGCCTGGGCCGCTGCGGCTCCAACATTGCCCTGGACGTGGCAGAGCTGGTGTACAACGCGCGCAAGTTCTACCTCAACGAATTCAGTACCGAAGACAAGTCGGCCGATAAAGGCTACAGCCCGGCCCAGTGGATTCGAAACAACCTGCGTTTGGGTGGCGGTAAGGCCACCAAACCGGTGTTCCTGGTGGAGCCGCTGGTCATGCTGGGCGACCTGGACAAAGACATCGCCGGGCGCATCCGTTTCTCGCGCAAGGGCGAAAAAAGCGGCTTCCTGCGCGACTACAGCAAAATGAAAATCATGGACCTGTCGGAAGTGCACGCCGGCGGCGCCGGTAACGCGCCGATTCTGGGCCAGTACCTGGCCAAGATCATCCTCAACAAAGACACCCAGCGTTTTTCCAGCCCCGACTGGAAGATGATCCACTCCTACCTGATCGACTCCTGTGGCATCAAGGCCAACCAGTCGCGTCTGTATTTCTCGATCTTCAGCGCCGGCGGCGGTACGGGTTCGGGCATGGCCTCGGAGTTCGGCCTGGCCCAGCAGCACTCGTACATGAACAAGACGTTCGACACCAAGCCGGCCGACGAGCATGACAGCAAGAGCGGCCACGCCTTCGTGTTCGAGCCGATCTTCACCAGTGGCATTTGCGTGCTGCCGAATATCTCCGACCACCGCAGCGAAATGTCCGAGGCACTGCACATCAACGCCGGGCGGCTGTTGTGCAAATACCTGTCGGAAGAATGGGATTTCTCATACAACTTCGACAATGAAGACAGCAGCGAAGCCAGCGTGAAAGGCCGCATCCGGCCGTGGAACGCGATGATGCTGATCTCCAACGACATCATGCGTTACGCCGAGGAGAGCGATGACGGCAACATCCAGAACATTGACGTCAATGCCATGGAAAAACACGCCAACCAATACATCTCGCAGCAGATCTTCAACATCCTCACGGCTCAGGCGGTGACCACCGACTACGACCAGAACTACTTCCGGCGGGCCGGCATCGACATTGGCGAAACCATCCGCCTGGATGCCAACGACTTGTTCATGAGCCTGGCCGGGCCGGTGGCGATTGCCTACGCCGAATCGGTGGTGCCGGAGACGCCGGTGCCCTCGGGCGACAAGTTCAAGGTGTTCGATAAAGAGCCGCAGCGGCTGAACATCGATGACCTGTTTTTCCGCTCGATTGATTTGCCGCACTTCAACAAAGTGACACAGGCGATCGAGGGCATCAGCCTGTTGCCGATCGAGTCCAAGCGCTACAAAGCGTCGTTGGAGCAGTACAAGAACTCCGGGTATGACGCCGCGGCGCTGCATGACCTGCACTTCTTCAAGAACTGCTCGTCGGTGGTGTCGATTGTGTCCTTGCCCAAGGATTACAAGCTGTCCTACATGGACTTGAACCGGCTCAAAACTCATTTGAACAGCCTGTTCCCCAACACCACGCTCAAGCGTTACGCCCTGGTGATCGGCGCGTCGGCCAACTTGTCGCTGACCACGCTGATCGCCAAGAGCCCGTGCCTGTCGGATGATTTCCTCACGCTGATCGTGGCGTTCATCAAGCGTTGCTTTGCGCGTAACCCGTACCGGTTTGATGACACGCTGGATAACTCGATCCTGGACTTCATCATCCATGATGACTTTGATGAGGACCGGATTGACGAGTTGCTCAATGAGTTCGAGAACCCGGCGAAGATACTCGACACCAATTGGTACGCGATCAAGCCGATGTACGAGAAGAAGTACCGCGAGTTGATTAACGACAAGGAGAAGTTCGTGTCGATTAACGATATTCGCCTGTCACGGGATTGCGTGAAGAAAGCGATCAAGTATTTGCGTGAGATTTATCGTCATCGGATTGGGAAGACCAAGGTTATTTCGTTGAATAACCATACTGGCAAGACGGCTTAGACCGAGACGCGGCCATCGTAGGCAAGCCAGCTCCCACACTTGGAATGCATTTCAAATGTGGGCGCTGGCTTGCCTGCGATAGCGGTCTGCCAGGCAAGCAAAATCCTCATCACTGCCACACCCAGAAACAATTCCCCGAGCCTTCGGCCCCGCGCAAAACTGTTCCCGTGACGCGCACGTCACCTTCACCTGTGACCTTTCTCTACGGCAAGGTGCCATCACGGCGTCGGCGGTTACTCCGCTACACACTTGCAAGGGTCCGAGCAGCGCACCTTTTTAGTGCGCAGGTTTCTTACGCCGCCCTTTCCTGGATCAGAATCCACGGCGAAACCACGACCGCCCACAGGCTTGGATCCCTCTCGACCAGGTCCAATGCCCGCGTCGCAGACACCTCGCCCAGGCTCCCTGCAGCCAGCCACGCAGCGACTTTGTCACGGTTATCCTCGGCCATTCTCTCGGCCGCTTCGATCAAATCCAGGCCGGCGTCGACCCACAATAGGGCACCCTTGGCAAAGAACGGTTCAAGCTCCTTCCAGGAAATTTCGGCGGTTTCACCGAGCAGCTTGGCATAGAGGGTGCTAGGTTCTTGCGTCATGGGAATTCACCTGAATAAAAAATCGGCGCAATCATAGCGTCAGGCGTCAGGCAGAAAAACCCAGTTGCAAATGAGGCATCGAACGAAAGTGTCAGGAAAGCCAAGGATTGCCCGAAACTCTGGCATCACCCCGCCGCAATTCTGTCTTTTTCTTTCATTAAAGCGACACCCCCGGCGTTTGCCCCCAGCAGCCAGCTTTTCAAGCGATCAACCGGCGCTCTACACTGTACCGGTACAGTTGCCAGGGCAATGCCGGGGGGATATTCGAGATATCTGATCCGGTTCTGCAGCTCACAAGGCCGCTAGAACTATAAAAAATACAACAGTAAGAGTGGAGCACTATGAATAAGGCTACTAAGCAGATTTCCAAACTGTTTGCCGCTATGGTCCTGGCTGGGGTTGCCGGCCATTCGTTCGCAGCCGACACCATCAAGATCGGCATCGCAGGTCCAAAGACCGGTCCTGTGACGCAATACGGCGACATGCAATTCATGGGTGCCAAGCAGGCGATCGCCGACATCAACGCCAAGGGCGGCGTCGACGGCAAAATGCTTGAAGCCAAAGAATACGACGACGCTTGCGATCCGAAACAAGCCGTTGCCGTAGCCAACAAAGTGGTCAACGACGGCGTCAAGTTCGTGGTGGGTCACCTTTGCTCCAGCTCCACTCAGCCAGCAACCGACATCTACGAAGACGAAGGCGTGATCATGATCACTCCGGCGGCTACCAGCCCGGAAATCACCGCCCGTGGTTATAAACTGGTATTCCGCACCATCGGCCTGGACAGCGCCCAGGGCCCGGCCGCCGGCAACTACATCGCCGACTTCGTGAAGCCCAAGGTGGTTGCCGTACTGCACGACAAACAGCAATACGGTGAAGGCATCGCTACTGCCGTTAAACAGACCCTTGAGAAGAAAGGCGTGAAAGTCGCTGTCTTCGAAGGCCTGAACGCCGGCGATAAAGACTTCTCCTCGATCATCCAGAAGCTCAAGCAAGCCAACGTCGACTTCGTCTACTACGGCGGCTACCACCCAGAGCTGGGCCTGATCCTGCGCCAAGCCAAGGAAAAAGGCCTGAGCGCCAAGTTCATGGGCCCGGAAGGCGTTGGCAACGACTCCATCTCGCAAATTGCCCAGGACGCTTCCGAAGGCCTGCTGGTAACCCTGCCTAAATCCTTCGACACCGACCCTGCCAACAAAGCCATTGTTGAAGAGTTCGCCAAGAACAAGCAGGACCCAACCGGTCCGTTCGTGTTCCCGGCTTACTCTGCGGTTGAAGTCATCGCCGGCGGTATCGCTGCCGCGAAGAGCGAAGACACCGCCAAGGTGGCAGCTGCCATCCACGCAGGTACTTTCAAGACCCCTACGGGCGATCTGAGCTTCGACGCCAAGGGCGACCTGAAGGACTTCAAGTTCGTGGTCTACGAATGGCACTTCGGTAAACCAAAAACCGAAGTTTCCCCTCAGTAAGCCAGGCGTTACTGGTTAACAAGCCCACTGTGAAAGCAGTGGGCTTTGTTTTACGAGGTTTATGGGCCTGTCACCCGCGATCCGGGCGCTGGCTCACCTGAAAATCTTAAAACCGTCACCAGCGGTTCGCTGGCAAACGCTTTGTGCAAATGTGCTCATAGAACACAGCGCAGGGCCGGAACATGACTCCACCAGTGAAATGCGTATCGGGTTTTTAGGAGCGCTGTAATGCCTGAGATCTATCATTTTTTCCAACAGCTGGTTAATGGCCTGACCATTGGCAGCACCTATGCCTTGATAGCCATTGGCTACACAATGGTTTACGGCATCATTGGAATGATCAACTTCGCCCATGGCGAGGTGTACATGATTGGTTCCTACGTGGCCTTCATCGCCCTTGCCGGGCTGGCCATGATGGGTATCCACTCTCTGCCGCTGTTGATGACCGCCGCGTTTATCGCGTCGATTGTTGTAACCAGTGCCTACGGCTACAGCATCGAGCGGGTTGCCTATCGTCCCTTGCGTGGCAGCAACCGTTTGATCCCGCTGATTTCCGCCATCGGCATGTCGATATTCCTGCAGAACACTGTATTGCTGTCCCAGGACTCCAAGGACAAGTCCATTCCCAACCTGATTCCGGGGAGCATCTCCTTCGGCCCAGGTGGCGCACAAGAAGTGCTGATTTCCTACATGCAGATCCTGGTGTTCGTCGTCACGCTGGTGGCGATGCTGGGCCTGACGCTGTTCATTTCCCGCTCCCGTCTGGGGCGCGCCTGCCGGGCCTGCGCCGAAGACATCAAGATGGCCAACCTGCTGGGCATCAACACCAACAACATCATTGCCCTGACCTTCGTCATCGGTGCTGCGCTGGCGGCCGTCGCGGCGGTGCTGCTGAGCATGCAGTACGGCGTGATCAACCCCAACGCCGGTTTCCTGGTAGGCCTCAAGGCCTTTACCGCAGCGGTATTGGGCGGCATCGGCAGTATTCCGGGCGCCATGCTCGGCGGGCTGGTGCTGGGCGTGGCTGAAGCCTTTGGTGCCGATATCTTCGGCGACCAGTACAAGGACGTGGTGGCGTTCGGCCTGTTGGTTCTGGTGCTGTTGTTCCGTCCGACCGGCATTCTGGGCCGTCCGGAGGTTGAGAAAGTATGAGCAGATATCTTAAATCGGCGTTTTTCAGCGCCTTGCTGGTGTGGGCCGTGGCCTTTCCGGTACTGGGCCTCAAGCTGAGCATTGTTGGCATCAACCTGGAAGTGCATGGCACCGGTCCCGTGACCCTGACCATCATCGCCCTGTGCTCGGTGCTGATGTTCCTGCGCGTGCTGTTCACCCAGCAGGTCGGCGCCTTGTTCAAGGGCAACCGTGGGCCATTGGTATCGCCCAAGGTCAGCCAGTTCCTGACCCTGCCGCGCACCCAACGCTACATCATCATCGGCCTGATCGTTGCCGCGCTGATCTGGCCGTTCTTCGGCTCACGCGGCGCGGTGGATATCGCGACGCTGATCCTGATCTACGTGTTGCTGGGCCTGGGCCTGAACATCGTGGTGGGCCTGGCCGGCCTGCTTGACCTGGGTTATGTGGGCTTCTACGCCGTGGGTGCCTACACCTACGCGTTGCTCTCGCATTACCTGGGCTGGGGCTTCTGGATCTGCCTGCCGCTGGCGGGTATGGCGGCGGCCACGTTCGGCTTCCTGCTGGGCTTCCCGGTGCTGCGCCTGCGCGGTGACTATTTGGCGATCGTGACCCTGGGCTTCGGTGAAATCATCCGGCTGTTCCTGCGTAACCTCACCGATATCACCGGCGGCCCCAATGGCATCAGCAGCATCCCCAAGCCGACGTTCTTTGGGCTGTCGTTCGACCGCACCGCCGCCGAGGGCATGCAGACGTTCCACGAGTACTTCGGGATCGACTACAACCCGGTGAGCAAAGTGGTGTTCCTGTACCTGGTGGCCCTGTTGCTGGCACTGGCGGCACTGTTCGTGATCAACCGCCTGCTGCGCATGCCGATCGGACGGGCGTGGGAAGCGTTGCGCGAAGATGAGATCGCCTGCCGAGCGCTAGGCATGAACCCGACCGTCATCAAACTTTCGGCCTTCACCCTCGGGGCAACGTTCGCCGGTTTCGCCGGCAGCTTCTTCGCGGCGCGCCAAGGCTTGGTGACCCCGGAGTCGTTCACCTTTATCGAGTCGGCGATCATCCTCGCCATCGTCGTACTGGGTGGCATGGGCTCGCAGCTAGGCGTGATCCTGGCGGCTATCGTAATGATCCTGCTGCCGGAGATGATGCGAGAGTTCAGCGAATACCGCATGTTGATGTTCGGCGCCATGATGGTGCTGATGATGATTTGGCGTCCTCAAGGTCTGCTGCCGATGCAACGCCCACACATGGAGCTGCGCAAATGAGCCGCGAGATCCTGAAAGTCGAAAACTTGAGTATGCGCTTCGGCGGTTTGCTGGCGGTCAACGGCGTGGCCCTGACCGTGAAAGAAAAACAGGTAGTGGCACTGATCGGCCCGAACGGCGCCGGCAAAACCACGGTGTTCAACTGCCTCACCGGCTTTTACAAGCCGAGCGGTGGCAGCATCCTGCTGGACGGCCAGCCGATCCAGGGCCTGGCCGGCCACGAAATCGCCCGTAAGGGCGTGGTGCGCACCTTCCAGAACGTGCGGTTGTTCAAGGACATGACGGCGGTCGAGAACCTGCTGATTGCCCAGCACCGTCACTTGAACACCAACTTCTTTGCTGGCCTGTTCAAAACCCCGGCGTTCCGCAAGAGCGAACGCGAGGCGATGGAATACGCCGAGTACTGGCTGGACAAGGTCAACCTCACCGAGTTTGCCAACCGCCCTGCCGGCACCCTGGCTTACGGGCAGCAACGTCGCCTGGAAATCGCCCGCTGCATGATGACCCGCCCGCGGATCCTCATGCTCGACGAACCGGCCGCCGGCCTGAACCCCAAGGAAACCGAAGACCTCAAGGCGCTGATCAGCGTGTTGCGTGAGGAAAACAACGCCACGGTGCTGTTGATCGAACACGACATGAAACTGGTCATGAGCATTTCCGACCACATCGTGGTGATCAACCAGGGCACGCCGCTGGCCGACGGGACACCGGAACAGATCCGCGACAATCCTGAAGTGATCAAAGCCTATTTGGGGGAAGCGTAAATGCTGCAATTCGAAAACGTTTCCACTTTCTACGGCAAGATCCAGGCCCTGCACAGCGTCAACGTGGAAGTGCGCCAAGGTGAAATCGTCACGCTGATCGGCGCCAACGGTGCCGGCAAATCGACCTTGCTGATGACACTGTGCGGTTCGCCGCAGGCGCACAGCGGCAGCATCAGCTACATGGGTGAAGAGCTGGTGGGGCAACAGTCCTCGCAGATCATGCGCAAGAGCATTGCGGTGGTGCCCGAAGGCCGTCGCGTGTTCTCGCGCCTGACCGTGGAGGAGAACCTGGCCATGGGCGGGTTCTTCACCGACAAGGGCGACTACCAGGAGCAGATGGACAAGGTGTTGCACTTGTTCCCCAGGCTCAAGGAACGCTTCAGCCAGCGCGGCGGCACCATGTCCGGCGGCGAGCAGCAAATGCTCGCCATCGGCCGCGCGCTGATGAGCAAGCCCAAGCTGCTGCTGCTCGACGAACCTTCGCTGGGCCTGGCACCGATCATCATCCAGCAGATCTTCGACATCATCGAACAGCTGCGCAAGGACGGTGTAACGGTGTTCCTGGTCGAGCAAAACGCCAACCAGGCGCTGAAAATCGCCGACCGCGCCTACGTGCTGGAAAACGGCCGGGTGGTGATGCAGGGTACCGGGGAGCAGTTGCTCACGGATCCGAAAGTGCGTGAAGCCTACCTCGGTGGCTGAGCCATTGGCGTAAACAAAAACGGCCCTCGGGCCGTTTTTTTATGTGGTTTTTAGCGCGTCGTGCCCAGTGACCTTTGCTGGCCCGTTGGCCGACGAGCATCAAGCCAGCGCCCGTGAGCAGCAAGCCCGCAGCGAGAAAGATATACACGCCATACACGTCGAACGGCATGTCGAAATACCCGATAACGTGCTGCGCCAGGTTTAGGGTCTGGGAACACACCAGCGTGCCGGCAAGCGAGGCGATGGCCAGTGGTGCCACCAGCACACGAGGTATCGCCGAGGCAGCCACTGCCAGACCTACGGCCGTCGGCAGAAAGGCGCTGTTGTGAAACTGGTCCGTCACCCACCAGACGATGACAGTGCTCTCAAAAACAAACTCATCAAACGACGAAAGCGCTTGCCCAAGCCAAAGAAATGAAAATTCCTGCTGATGAAAAAATCTGTAAAGCGCTTGTTCAACACCAAAGCTCCCTATTGGTCGTAACGTCGCCGGGCATTGCGCGATCCTACTGCAAGGTGGTGCAGCGCCACCGATACCAGAACCCTCAGGCTCAGGGCCCATTGGCTGTGAATCGAAAATTTATTTGCAACCTGCTGTAACGCAACCTGAAGCCTTGACTCTAGAGGGGTAAGCAAGCACAAACGCTTCCTTACCCACCCTCATTGCTGGAGATACACCATGACCACTAAATTGTCCGCCGCAACCCTGATCCTGGCCCTCGGTTCGGCCCTGAGCCTGTCTGCCCTGTCGAACATAGCCCACGCCGACGACGCCAAGATGGACAAATGCTTCGGCGTCGCTGAAGCCGGCAAGAACGATTGCGCTGCGGGCGCCGGCACATCCTGCGCCGGCACCTCGAAAGTCAAAGACCAGGCCAACGCCTGGAAACTGGTCCCGGCCGGCACTTGCGCCAAGACCCCAAGCTCCACCTCGCCGACCGGTTTCGGCCAGGCAGCCGCCTTCACCGCCAAGTCCTGAAACAGCCCACAGCCTGAGTACTGATGATGACGCTTTTACCCCAACACACCGTCTCACCGGCTCAGGTGCCCGGCCTTCCCCACAGGGCCGGGCTGGGGCTGAAGAGCGAGCACTTCATCGAAGTGCTCGAGACCTCGCCCGATATCGGTTTTTTTGAAGTGCACGCCGAAAACTACATGGTGGCCGGCGGGCCGTTCCATCATTACCTGCGGTTGATCCGCGAGCAGTACCCGCTGTCACTGCACGGCGTGGGCCTGTCCATCGGCGGCGAAGGCCCGCTCAACCGTGAGCACCTGGCACGGTTGGCCTTGCTGATCGAACGCTATCAACCCCACTCGTTTTCCGAACACCTGGCCTGGTCGAGCCACGGCCCGGTGTTT
Source organism: Pseudomonas sp. MF6747 (assembly GCF_963890955.1). NCBI lineage: Bacteria > Pseudomonadati > Pseudomonadota > Gammaproteobacteria > Pseudomonadales > Pseudomonadaceae > Pseudomonas > Pseudomonas sp. MF6747. The sequence continues at coordinate 285,480 of NZ_CAWPSZ010000034.1, read as the reverse complement.
CTCAATGACTTGCTGCCGCTGGCCTACGATGCCGCCACACTGAACCGGGTGTGCGAGCACATCGACCAGGTGCAAAGCACGCTCAAACGGACGATGCTGCTGGAAAATCCATCGACCTATCTGCAATTCGAGCGCTCCACCCTGGACGAAACGGACTTCATCAGCGAGGTCATCCGCCGCACGGGCTGCGGCCTGCTGCTGGACGTCAACAACGTCTATGTATCGTGCATCAATCACCAGCGCGAGGCGCTTTCCTACATCGACGCGCTGCCATTACACGCCGTCCGGGAGATACATCTGGCGGGGTTTGCCGAAGACACTGACAGCCTGGGCGATCGCCTGCTGATCGACGACCATGGCGCGCCCATCGATAACGCGGTGTGGCAGTTATACGAACAGGTACTCACGCGCACGGGCCCGGTGGCCACACTGATCGAGCGGGATAACCAGTTGCCTGCGTTCAGTGTGCTGCATGCCGAAGCTCAACACGCCGACTGGCATCTATTACAGGTGAACGTATGAGCCATCACGCTGCGTTTGCCGACGCCCTGATCGATCCCGACCTGGCGTGCCCCGACGGCCTGTTCAGCCGCAACGGCGCCGACCCGGCCAGCCGTTTCGCGGTGTATCGCAACAATGTTCACAGCGCGTTAATCAACGCGTTGGCAACCGCTTACCCCGTAACCTTGCAGTTGGTCGGCGATGAGTTTTTTCGCGCCATGGCTGGTCTTTTTGTTCAGGCGAGCCCACCTGACAGCCCGCTGATGAGCGAGTACGGCAGCGCGTTCGCAGGGTTTATTCAGGCCTTTGAGCCGGCGGCCAGCGTGCCCTATCTGGCTGACGTCGCCAGACTAGAGCGCTTGCGGGTTTGTGCCTATCACGCGGCAGACACCCAGCCGCTGGACCAGCAAGCCATTCTCCAAACACTGCAAGGCCAGACAGACCTGGGCAAGCTGCGCCTGCACCTGCATCCATCCCTGGCCACCCTGAATAGCCCTTACGCGGTGGTGGCCGTTTGGGCTGCGCACCAGACCGAAGGTGGCCTGGCCACCCTGAATCCCTGGCACGCCCAAAGCGCGCTGGTGTTACGCCAAGGCTTGGCGGTCAAGGTATTCGCCATCGACAGCGGCTCGGTCGCGTTCATCGACAGCCTGAATCACGGCTCGGCACTGGAGACGGCAGTGCAGCACGCGCTTGAAGCGTCGGCGCAGTTCGACCTGAACCAATGCCTGGCCCTGTTGATCAGCCACGACGCCATCACTCATTTGCACCTCGAACAAAAGGTATTGCCATGAACACATCCCCTTCGAGTCTGGTCAATCGGGTCATTGCTCTGTTCGAGAAAATCCCCTACAGCCTGATCGCCTTTCTCGCACGATTTTCCATTGCCGCGGTGTTTTGGAAATCCGGGCAGACCAAGGTCGAGGGCTTTGCCATCGACTTGATCAGCGGCACGTTCCAATTCGGCGAGCCGCGTCTTGCGGCGTCCACACTGCCGCTGTTTCGCAGCGAATACCACGTGCCCCTGCTGTCACCGGAAATCGCCGCGCACATGGCGGCGTTTGCCGAGCATTTCTTCCCGGTGCTGATCCTGGTGGGTTTTGCCACGCGGTTCTCGGCCCTGGCCCTGATCGGCATGACCTTGACCATTCAACTCTTCGTTTACCCGGACGCCTACCCGACCCACGGCACCTGGATCACCGTGCTGCTGCTGTTGGTCGCCAAGGGCCCGGGCTGCCTGTCCATCGACCATTTGATTGCACGCCGCTACCGCTGAAGACGGTCCAGGGCCTCGCCGCTGCGCTTGAACCAATCCACCAGGTAATCGGCCAGCACCTGGGTGCGACGCGGCAAGCCACCCTGATACGGGTGAACCAGGTACATCGGCATGCTACGCGTCTGATAATCGCGCAGGAGCCAGCGCAATCTCCCGTCAGCCAGTTCCGCAGGTAACACGTAGGACGGCAGGCGGGCGATTCCGGCGCCCACCAATGCGGCCTTTTTCAACAGGTTGTAATGGTTGGAGGCAAAGGTGCCACTGACCCGCACTCGCAGCAGTTCGTGCTGCTGGTGGTACAGCCATTCTTCGCGCCCGCTGTAGTGGCTGTTGAGCAGGCAGGTGTGCGTCGCCAGGTCTGCCGGGGTCAGCGGCTCGCCATGTTGCTCCAGGTAGGCCGGGCTGGCGCAGGTCATTTCATGCCAGGCCAGCAGCGGTTTGGCCACCAGACGCTCATTTTCGATGGCGCCGGAACGCACACCCAAGTCAAACCCATCCCGCGCCAGGTCTCGATAACGGTTGTTCAATTCCAGTTCGATCTGCACTTGGTGGTACTGTTTGGAGAACTCCAGCAGCAAGCCATCGAAGAAGGTTTCTCCCAACGACACCGGAACCGTCATACGCACTGGCCCGGCCAAATCGTCCTTGAGCCGCGCCAATGCCTGACGGGCGCGTTCCACTTGAACCACCAGCGCCTGAGCCTGGGGCAACAGCGCTGCACCGGCTGCGGTCAGGCTGAGCTTGCGGGTGGTGCGGTGCAGCAACACCACGCAAAACTGCGCCTCCAACTGGCTGATACGCTTGGACAACTGGCCCTTGCTGCACCCCAGTTGCTCGGCCGCCAGGGTGAAACTGCCGGCTTCGATCAGAACCGCAAAGGCCGCCAAGTCATCCATCTCGCTCATGGATTGTTTCCATTTGAAAACCAAAGGTTGCCTATTAGCACGTTTATCCACCCGAAAAGCCACACTAGACTGAACCTTCACTTACCCCTGGAGGAACAGCACGATGAAAATCCTATTGATTGGTGCCAGCGGCACGGTCGGCTCGGCAGTCAAGGCAGAACTGGCTCAGCGTCACGACGTGATCAGCATCGGTCGCACAAGCGGCGACTTTCAGGTGGATATCAGCGACAGCGCGTCGATCCGCAGGCTGTTCGAACAGACCGGCAAGTTCGATGCCCTGATCTGCGCGGCCGGTAGCGTGAATTTCGTAGCACTGGGTGAAATGAGCGAAAGCGATTTCGACCTGGGCCTGCGCGACAAGCTGATGGGCCAGGTCAACCTGCTGTTGATCGGCCGCGAATATGCCAACGACGGCGCCTCGTTCACCTTCACCAGCGGCATCCTCAACCGTGACCCCATCCGTACCGGCGCCTCGGCCGCATTGGTCAATGGCGCCATTGACGCCTTCGTCAAAGCCGCGGCGATCGAATTGCCACGCGGCCTGCGCGTCAACGCCGTGAGCCCGACCGTCCTGCTGGAAGCGATGGGCAGCTACGCCCCGTATTTCCGCGGTTACAAACCGGCTCCGGGTGCCGACGTAGCTCTGGCCTACGCCAAAAGCGTAGAAGGCCTGCAGACCGGCCAGACGTTTATCGTCGGCTGAATCCGGCGTCTGTCAGAATTGCCTGAAGCCGGGCACTGGGGTTGTGGTGCGGCGTCAGCCTGCGTAACGTGGCGGCACTTGTTTGGAGACCCGATAAATGCGCGCCGCCCGTACCCTAGTTCTGTTTGCCCTGCTGCCTCTGTTCACCGCTTGCCAGATGTTCGAGAGCGAGCCGGCAAAGCCGTCTACCGCCGGGTTGACCCGCATGCAGGGTGAATTGACGGCCGTTGACGGCAAGCTGTTGTTCCAGCCTTGCGGTGACAAACGCAACTACGTGGTCAACGACGCCGGCGGCACCAGCATCCTGCAGGAAGCCGCCTCACTGGCTGGGCAACAAGGCGCACTGTTTGCCGACTTGCGCGGCAAGTTCTCCGGGGTTGCCACTGGCACCCAGGGCTCGGTAGAGCTGCAACAGCTTTATCGCATGGAACGTTCGACTTCGGCCTGCAACGACCCGGACTTCAAGCGCATGGTGCTGCGCGCCAATGGCCATAAACCCGCCTGGGCGATGAATGTGACCGCCAAGGGCATGGTGCTGGAGCGCGAAGGCCAGCCACCCTTGGCGGTGCCTTTTGTGGAAGAGCAACTGGGCGACGGCCGTTTCAACCTGATGACCGAAGCCAATAACCAGCACATCGAACTCTGGGTCGCGCCGCAGCGGTGCATCGACAGCGTCAGCGGTAGCCTGCAACACATGACCGCCGAGTTGCGCGTCAACGGCCAAGTGCAGCGTGGTTGCGCGGCATTCGGCGGTTCTCGCGACGACTGATTCGGCCCAACGCTGTTTTAACGTGTCGGAAAACCGCCTTTGGGGCTTATAATCGCCGGTTTGCAAAACAGCCGGCCTTTTTGTCCGCCGCCTACCGGATCCCGTCATGTTACGAATCACCGAACTCAAGCTGCCCATCGACCATCCCGAAGAAGACCTGCGGCCTGCCATCGTGCAGCGCCTGGGCATCGCCAGTGATGACCTGCTCGATTTCACCCTGTTCAAACGCAGCTATGACGCCCGCAAAAAGTCGTCGGAGCTATGCTTCATCTACACCATCGACCTGAACGTGAAAGGCGAAGCCGCCCTGCTGCTCAAGTTCGCCGATGACCGCAACGTCAACCCGGCGCCGGATGTCAGTTACAAGGTGGTGGGTCAGGCGCCGGAAGGCCTGGTCGAACGGCCGATCGTGGTGGGGTTTGGTCCGTGCGGGATCTTCGCCGGGCTGCTGCTCGCGCAAATGGGCTTCAAGCCGATCATCCTCGAGCGCGGCAAAGAAGTGCGCCAGCGCACCAAGGACACCTGGGGCCTGTGGCGCAAAAACGTGCTCAATCCCGAGTCCAACGTGCAGTTTGGTGAAGGCGGCGCCGGGACCTTCTCCGACGGCAAGCTCTACAGCCAGATCAAGGACCCGAAATTCCACGGTCGCAAGGTCCTGCACGAGTTCGTCAAGGCCGGTGCGCCGGAAGAAATCCTCTACGTCAGCAAGCCGCACATCGGCACGTTCCGCCTGACCGGCGTGGTGGAAAACATGCGCCAGCAGATCATCGCCCTGGGCGGTGAAGTGCGTTTCGAACAGCGCGTCACCGATGTGCTGATCGAAGACGGCCAACTGCACGGCGTGGTCATCGACGGTGGCGAGCAACTGCTCTCCAAGCACGTGATCCTGGCCCTGGGCCACAGCGCCCGCGACACCTTCCGCATGCTGCACGGGCGTGGCGTGTACATGGAGGCCAAGCCGTTCTCGGTGGGCTTCAGGATTGAACACCCGCAATCGCTGATCGACGCGGCGCGCCTGGGCAAATACGCCGGGCATCCTAAACTCGGCGCGGCCGACTATAAGCTGGTGCACCACGCCAAAAATGGCCGCTCGGTCTACAGCTTCTGCATGTGCCCGGGCGGCACGGTGGTGGCGGCGACGTCCGAGCCGCACCGCGTGGTAACCAACGGCATGAGCCAGTACTCGCGCAACGAACGCAATGCCAACTCCGGCATCGTCGTCGGCATCACGCCGGAGGTGGACTACCCGGGTGGCCCGCTGGCGGGCATCGAGTTGCAGGAGCGCCTGGAGTCCCACGCCTACATCCTTGGTGGCAGCAACTACGAGGCTCCGGCGCAACTGGTGGGGGATTTCATCGCGGGCAAGCCGTCCACGGCCATTGGCAGCGTGGAACCGTCCTACAAGCCCGGCGTGTCGCTGGGTGACTTGGCCCTGGCCTTGCCGGACTTTGCCATCGAAGCGATTCGTGAAGCGTTGCCGGCGTTCGAGAAGCAGATCAAAGGCTACTCGTTGCACGATGCGGTGCTGACCGGGATCGAGACGCGCACGTCCTCGCCGCTGCGGATTACCCGTAACGAGTCGATGCAGAGCTTGAACGTGAAAGGTTTGTTCCCGGCCGGTGAAGGCGCGGGTTATGCCGGTGGGATTCTGTCGGCGGGCGTTGACGGGATTCGGATTGCCGAGGCGTTGGCGCGGGATATGCTCGGCATAGAGGCCTAAGCACTCTATTACAACCAACCCGATCAAAGGTGGGAGCGGGCTTGCCCGCGATGGCAGAGTCTCAGTCGCCGAACTTATCGACTGAACGCCGGCATCGTAGGCAAGCCCGCCCCCACATTGGTTTTTGCCGGTTTTCAGATGTTTGCGCGCAGGATTGTCTCCGGCAACGGCTCGCCCCGTTCAACACTGGCCGCAACGGCCGCAATCAGCCCGCTCAACTCATACCCTTGCCCGGCGAGCCACGCCTGATCGTAGTAAGTCGTGGCATACCGCTCGCCCCCGTCACACAAAATTGCCACGATCGACCCAGACTCCCCCGCCGCTTGCATCTGCTGCGCCGCCACCAAGGCACCGATCAGGTTGGTCCCGCTGGAACCACCGACCCGCCGCCCAAGACGCTCGGCCAAGTAATGCATGGCCGCCAGTGACAGCGCATCCGGTACCTTGACCATCGCATCAATCACCTTGGGCAAAAACGACGCCTCGACGCGTGGCCGGCCGATCCCTTCGATCCGCGAACCGCAATCCAGGCGCAAGCTGGCGTCGCCCGTCTGGTAATAGTCAAAGAACACCGAGCGTTCGGCGTCGGCACACAGCACGCGGGTGCAATGCTGGCGATAGCGCACGTAACGCCCCAGCGTCGCGGTGGTGCCGCCGGTGCCAGGGCTGGAAATCAACCAGCTCGGCTCGGGGTAATGCTCAAACCGCATCTGTTGGAAGATCGACTCGGCGATATTGTTGTTCGCCCGCCAGTCCGTCGCGCGCTCGGCATAGGTGAATTGGTCCATGAAGTGACCGCCACTTTCCTGCGCCAACCGCTCGGACTCGGCGTAAATCTGCGTCGGATCCTTCACCAGATGGCTCTTGCCGCCGTAGAAGGCGATCTGGGCGATTTTCTCCTGAGACGTGGTGGCTGGCATCACCGCAATGAACGGCAGGCCAAGCAGCCGCGCGAAATACGCTTCCGAAATTGCCGTCGACCCGCTGGAGGCCTCAATTACCGGCGCGCCCGGCTTGAGCCAGCCATTACACAGCGCGTACAGAAACAGTGAACGGGCCAGCCGATGCTTCAGGCTGCCGGTGGGGTGGCTGGACTCGTCCTTGAAGTACAACTCGATACCCGGCAACCCCGGCAACGGCAAAGGGATCAGGTGCGTGTCGGCGCTGCGCTGGAAGTCCGCTTCAATGATGCGAATGGCTTCGCGGGCCCAGGTACGGTGGTCACTCATAAGGTGCGTCTCTAAAGATTTCAGCGCCAATTTTAGGGAGTTTCCTACACTGCACACAGATACAGTGGCGACTCAAATAGACACACAATTGCTAGGCTCTGGCGCAATGCCGACTCTGCCCGCTCCTTATAACAAATAAGAATATAACTTTTGTTTTAACAACTAACGGTACGGGTTAGGGTACCCACCTATTGAACCTGGATTGGAGAGCATCCCTTGCCTCTGCGTAGCACTTTCACCCGTTTCTTCCAGCTGGAAGCCGCCAGCGGTCTGTTGTTGATCGCCGCTGCCGCCTTGGCGCTGATCATCAACAATTCACCCTTGTCACACCTCTACAACGCGTTTCTCGATGTACCGGTGGTGGCACAGATTGGCGCGCTGAAAATCGCCAAGCCTGCCCTGCTGTGGATCAACGATGGCCTGATGGCCTTGTTCTTCCTGCTGATCGGCCTGGAGGTGAAGCGCGAGCTGCTCGACGGCCACCTGTCCAAACCCTCGCAAGTGGTACTGCCGGGGGCCGCAGCCATTGGCGGCATGGTGGTGCCGGCGCTGATCTACTGGGCGATCAACAAGGACTACCCCGCAGCACTCTCCGGCTGGGCGATCCCCATGGCCACCGATATCGCTTTTGCACTGGGCGTGCTGGCCCTGTTGGGCAAGCGCGTACCGGTATCGCTGAAACTGTTCCTGATGACCCTGGCGATCATTGATGACCTCGGCGCAATCATCGTCATCGCCGTGTTCTACTCAGCGGACCTGTCCGGTGCTGCTCTGGCCGGTGCAGGGGCGTGCCTGATTGCCTTGATCGCGATGAACCGGCTGGGCGTGATCAAACTCGGGCCCTACCTGATCATCGGTCTGATCCTGTGGGTGTGTGTGCTCAAGAGTGGCGTGCATGCCACGCTGGCCGGCGTGACCCTGGCCTTCTGCATCCCGCTGCGCACCAAAAATGCCGAGCCCTCGCCCCTGAGGACGTTGGAACACGCCCTGCATCCGTGGGTGGCCTACGCCATCCTGCCGCTGTTTGCCTTCGCCAACGCGGGCGTTTCCCTGGCCGGCGTGAGCCTGGAAAGCTTCACTCACCATGTGCCCATGGGCATCGCCGCCGGCCTGTTGATCGGCAAGACCATCGGCGTGTTCGGCCTCACCTGGCTCGCCATCAAGACCGGCCTTGCCGCGCTGCCCAGCGGCGCGAACTGGGGCCAGGTGTTCGGAGTGGCGATCCTGTGCGGTATCGGCTTTACAATGAGCCTGTTTGTCGGTTCACTGGCGTTTGTGCCGGGTGCCAGCGAATTCGCCGGGGAGGATCGAATGGGTATTCTGACCGGGTCGATCCTGGCCGCGTGTATGGGTTATGCCGTGACCGCGATGGCGAGTCGCAAGAAAGCCTGAGGGTTGCGAAAGCACCCAAAACCCCAATCGGTGAGCCCGATTGGGGTTTTTCTTTTTCTGAAGATGACACTTACCTCAAACGCCTAAAGACTTTGCGCGCGCCGCCGACTAGTGATTGTGGCGCTACCACTGTCCCTGCCAGGGACACCCGCCCGACACAGCTCTCCAACGCGTATTCAGCCCGAGCGAAAATCCCATGTTCCTGAGAAATATAAGAATCGCTGCCAGAGCCTTCATCGGCTTCGCGGCCATTGCGTCGCTGAGTGTGTTTCTCGGTCTGTTCGCCCTCAAACAGATTGGCGAAGTCCAGTCCCAGGCGGCCGACATTCAGAACAACTGGATGCAGCGTGTCAGGATTCTGGCCCTGGCCAACGCCTCGCTCGACCGTTTTCGCTTGGGCGAAATGGCGCACATCCTGTCGTCAAGCGATGCGGACATGCAAACCTATGAAGACAAATCCGCCGGCCGCCTGAAAAGCGTCAAGGAACAGCTGGCCCAATATGCCGCGCTGCTACGCACACCCGAGGAAAAATCGCGCCTGGATGTGTTCAACCAAAGCCTGGATGCCTACGCGAAGAACCATACCGAAATGCTCAAGCGCTCGCGCTCGGGCGACAAAGCCGGCGCCCGCGACTTTCTCAACAGCATTCGAGAAAGCTACGAGCAGATGACCAAGAACTTCGACCAGTTGATCGACCTCGCCAACAAAGGCGCCGAACAGGCCGGCCAAACCTCCGTAGGCGCTTACCAGCATGCCGTGAGCGGCATCACAATCGTCATTTTGCTGGTCAGTGCCGGCACAGTGCTGGTGGCCTGGTTACTGACCCGCAGCATTACCGGCCCCATCATTGAAGCGGTGCAGGTGGCCGAAACCATCGCCAAAGGCGACCTCACCCAGCCCATAAACCCTACGGGCAATGACGAAGCCACGCGCTTGCTCCGGGCACAGGAAACCATGCGTAACAACCTGGTGCAGACCCTGCGGCAAATCACCGGCTCATCCAGCCAACTGGCCGCTGCGGCCGAAGAGTTGAATGCCGTCACCGCCGAGGGCAGCCGCGACCTGCAACAGCAACATGGCGAAATCGAGCAGGCAGCCACGGCCGTCACTCAGATGACCACCGCGATTGAGGAGGTCGCGCGAAACGCGGCATCAACCTCCGACCTGTCCCAGGAATCACGCAGCATTGCGCTGAAGGGCCAACAGCGCATGGTCGAGGCACTGAATTCGATCCAGGCGCTGACCCGTGGGGTCGAGGTCAGCTCAGGGCAAGTGGGCGGCCTCGCCGAGCAGGCCAAAGGCATCGGCAAAGTGCTCGATGTGATCCGCACCATTGCCGAGCAAACCAACCTGCTGGCGCTTAACGCGGCCATCGAAGCCGCGCGTGCCGGTGAGGCCGGACGTGGTTTCGCCGTGGTCGCCGACGAGGTTCGTGCACTGGCCCATCGCACCGCCCAATCGACCCAGGAAATCGAGCAGATGATCGGCAGCATTCAGGCCAACACGGCCAGCACCGTCAACACCATGCTCGACAGCAGCGCCATGACTCAGCAAACTTTGGGGCTGGCCGAGCTGGCGCAACAAGCGCTGGCAGACATTCTGGCCGCCAACGATGAAATCAATGACCGCAACCTGGTGATCACCACGGCGGCGGCGGAACAAGCCGACGTTGCTCGAGCAGTCGATCGCAACTTGCTGAACATTCAGCAGCTGTCGATTCAGTCGGCAGAGGGCTCGACCCAAACGACTGCAGCCTCGCAATCCCTCGCCAGCCTGGCCCACGAGTTGAACACGATGGTCAAGCACTTCCAGGTTTGAAGTCACGCAGCGTGCGCGGCACACCGCGCCTGCAATAAAAAACCCCAACCGATCACTCGGTTGGGGTTTTTTATTGCCAGGACCGGCGTTTAACGAGTAACGCGGCTGGTACCGTCAACGGTCATGATGCGTACACGGTCGCCGATGCGGAAGATTTCATTTTCCTGCACGGCTTGTACGTAGGCACGCATGCTGCCGTCGTCTTCGCGAACGGTGATTTCCACGCCTTGGGTGCGGGTCAGGCCTTCTTCAGTGGCCGAGCCCAGAAGGCCGCCGGCTACGGCGCCGATCACGGCGGTCACAATGCTGCCACGGCCGCCGCCGATGGCGCTGCCGCCAACGCCGCCGATGACTGCGCCAGCAGCGCCGCCGATTGGGGTCTTGGTGCCTTCGATTTTCACTGGACGCAGGGATTCAATGGTGCCCATGCGAACGGTCTGTACACGACGCGCCTCGTCACGAGAGTACGAGTCGCCGGTCAGACTCGAGGCGCAGCCACCCAACAGCAACGACAGGGTGGTAAAGCAGGCAACTAGTAAAACGGACTTACGCATAGCATCAACTCCAAAGGACAGGTATTCATTAGACGCTGCGGCTTGGCGCCTGTCACGGCGAGCACCGCAGAAAATTGCTTTCATTCAGCCTTAGTACAGACTGCCAGCACCAGAAAAATAGACGAACGGTTGCACTCAACTGTTCCGAAGAATGTCATGAACGCGTTCATCATTATTGTAGTCGCGCAGCAGCACACGCCGAAGACATATGGATAAAGACTTCGCCGTGGCGGGCAACATTCGAACGAGGTGACGAAAGGTGAAACTCAGGGCGCCAGGCGCTCACGAGTCCACTCGCCGGCTTGCAGGCGGTAGTTGAGGCGATCATGCAGGCGACTGGCGCGACCCTGCCAGAACTCGATGCGCTCGGGCAGCAGGCGATACCCGCCCCAATGCTCAGGGCAATCGGGTTGGATGTCGCTGAAACGCTGCTCGGTGGCCTTGAGCAAATCTTGCAGCTCTTCGCGATCACGGATGACCCGGCTCTGCGGCGACGCCCAGGCCCCAAGACGGCTTCCCAATGGGCGGACCTGAAAGTAAGCATCCGACTCTTCAGGCGTGACCTTGACCACCCGCCCTTCGATGCGCACCTGGCGCTCCAGGGTGGGCCAGAAGAAGGTCATGGCTGCAAACGGCTGTGCCGCAAGCTGTTCGCCCTTGGCACTCTGATAATTGGTGAAGAAGGTAAAACCCTGTGTATCCAGGCCTTTGAGCAACAGGATACGACAGTGCGGACGACCGTCCTGGTCGACCGTGGCCAGAGTCATGGCATTGGCTTCCACCGGTGGCTGCTCGGTTTTCACCGCATCGGCAAACCACTGGTGGAACAATGCAAACGGCTCGCCCGGGGCCTGGGCCTCGCTCAAACCGTCCCGTGTGTAGTCACGGCGCATATCGGCCAATGCCTGGGTCATGCGGCTTTATCCTTCTGGTTCAACAGATCAGTTTTTCGCCTGGTCGTTTGTCGCTGGGGCGTCGGCCTTGGGTGCGGCTTTTTTCGCGGCCGGCTTGGCAGCAGCTTTTTTCGCAACAGGCTTGGCAGCGGCTTTCTTGACCGGAGCCTTTTTCGCCGGAGCGGCTTTTTTCGCAGCAGGCGCCGGTACGGGAGCGGGTGCAGTCTGCACGGCAACCATTTCCGCAACCGGTGGCTTGCCCGAGTTGTACTTGCTCAACAACGCCAACATCGTTGTACGCTGAGTGAACATGATTTCCATGCGACGGTTCAGCGCACGCCCCTGATTGCTATCGTTGGCAGCCCGCGGCATAAGGTCGCCCATGCCACGCATCATCAGGCGATCCTGCTTCAAGCCGCTGAGGCTGAAAATCGAAGCGATGGACTGCGCGCGCTCGCGGGTCAATGCCTGGCTCACTGGCTCGGCACCATTGGTGTCGACGTGGCCTAAGACCAACACAGCGGTCTTCGGATCGCCTTCAACCGCCTTGGCCACGCGAGTGAACGGGCCCAACGTAACTGGCAGCAGCATCGCCGGGCGTTTCGGGTTGTAAGAGCCATCAACCGGGGCGATCACGACCAATACGTTTTCGCGACGCTCCAATTGCAGGTTGCTGTCCTTGATGGCCGCACGCAGGCGCGGCTCATAGTCGTCCAGCCAGGCTTGAGTGATTTTCGGGTCAGGCATCGGCACGTTGGTCACGTCGACCTTGGCCAATGGTTTTGGCTTGCTTTCGAAAGGCCACCACCATTTGGTATCGGTGTCGGTCTTGGCCACCGCCGGGGTCGTCGGGTCTGCCGCCTTGAGGTCGGCTTTCAGATCGGCTTTGGCATCAGCCGCTTTTTCATCGGCGCTTTTAGAAGCGAACGGCCACCAGCTGGAGCCGGTCTCAGCCTTGGCTACGGGCGCAGGGGCGGCAGCAGCGGCAGGCGCTGGAGCAGCGGCGGCGGCAACCGGGGCTGCGGGCTTGGCGCCAGCGGCGGGTTTTGCATCCGGCACGGCGTCGGTTTTGGTTACTGCGTCCTTGGTAGCAGCCTTGTCTGATCCAAATGACCACCAATGCCCACCCTCGGCATCATTTTGTGGAGTTTGTGCGCAACCCGTAATTGTGAGGCACAGCGCGAGTGCCAAGGACTTGTTCGATAACATGAGATATCCACAAAATGAGAAAAAACCGGAGGGTCTGGTTGACCCGTTAAACAGACGCTTACAGAACATTGAAGTTACAAAATTTCGTTCAGCGCCTTCTTATAGTTGCCTTTGTAACAAAAAAACGTGAAACAGCAAGCTCTTTACAGACAACCGGCCAATATTCCGACCAACTTCTGTGCACGCGGGTCCATAAGTACATAAGGCCCCAGTGTATTAGTCACGAAACCAAATGCTACATCATGTTCCGGATCGGCAAAACCAACCGAACCACCCGCCCCCGGATGCCCAAACGCACGTGGGCCAAGGCCGAACGTCGCATTGGGCAAGTGCGGTTGATCCAACATGCAGCCCAAGCCAAAACGCGTTTGGGTCAATAAAGTTTTATCCGGTCCGATACTGTGTTCGCGGGTCAATTGTTCGAGCATGTCCGCCTCGAGCAAACTACCGTCCAACAATCCGCTATAAAAGCCCGCCAGGCTACGCGCATTACCGTGTCCATTTGCCGCTGGCTGCTGCATGCGCCGCCATTGAGGCTTATTAGTGCTTGTCAGAATAGACGGTGGGTTGGCAAATGCACGCGTAGTCATGGCCGCAGGTTCGCGCATCATAACTTGCAGTAATCGTTGAGCGGCTTCATCGCCCATATTGCCTTTGCTGCGCGCTATATGCGCAACACGGTAAAACTCTTCGTCCGCCAGGCCAACATGAAAGTCCAGCCCCAATGGCCGCGCAACCCGCGCCACAATTGATTCACCGGGCCCACGCCCGTCGGCGCGACGCAACAATTCACCGACCAGCCACCCATACGTGATGGCCTCGTAGCCGTGGCCTTGGCCCGGCGTCCACCATGGGGCTTCGGCCGCCAGGGTGTCGACCATCAGTTGCCAGTCATAGAGGGCTTCGGCGGGGAGCATTTCGCGAATCGCCGGCAACCCGGCCTGGTGGCAGAGCAGCTGGCGCAGGGTGATGGCTTCCTTACCGGCCGCGGCAAACTCGGGCCAGTAATTGGCGACAGGGGCGTCGAGTTGCAACTTGCCCTCGGCCACCAATTGCAGGGCCGTCACGGCGGTGAAGGTCTTGGTGCAGGAAAACAGGTTGACGAGGGTGTCGCTGTGCCAGGCCTCGGCACCGTCCTTGTCGGCGGTGCCTGCCCACAGGTCGACGACGGTTTCGCCGCCGATCTGGATACACAGCCCGGCACCACGCTCCTGCGGGTCATCAAACAATGCGGCGAATGCCTCACGTACCGCTTCGAACTGGAGCTCGTAATGACCCTGAATCTGCACCTAAGCCGCCTCGGAAAACACCGTAATAAGTGGCCGACATTGTTCCAGTCATTGGCGGTTTTGTGAACCCGTCAAATATGAATCAATGGCCATTTCCAGAGTGACCGCCAGCATGCCCGGCGCCCTGCCCCGCGCCTCTGCCGTCGTGCCCCGACTTGCCGGCTTCACTCTCACGCACCCCGCTGGCAGCTTTGGCTTTTTCGGCTTCCTTGCCCAGTTGGTCGACGGCCGCCAGGTTGCTTTTGCGCACGCTGTCGACAAAGCCCTGGAACGGCACATCCGTGATGCCCACAAGGCCAAAGTGGCCGTTTTCACCGTCCAGCAGACGCCCCGTCACCGGTTGATCCAGGTACTGGAACCAGTGCACGCCGACGATCGACGGCTCAGCCATGGCCTGCTTGAGGAAGTTGCTGTACGCCACGCCACGGTCTTCCTCCTTGGCCAGCTGAGTCACGCCGCCCCAGAACGGACCGCGATCCGCCGAGCCAAAGTTGAACTCGGTGATCAGCACCGGCTTATCCAACGCGCGCAGGGCGGCGAAGTCGTAGCCGTCCTGAGGCTTGAGGGTGTACATGTTGAAGCTCAGCACATCGCAATACTGGGCGCAGGACGCCACGGCTTCCGGGGTGCTGACGGCGTAGCGGCCACCCAGCAGCAGCTGGTTGGGCGCGTGCCACTTCAACGAATCGGAGATGGTCTTGAAATAGGCATCGGCGAAGGTCTTCTGGAAGTATTTGAAGTCGGCTTCGATTTCCGGGTGCTCAGGGCTTGGCATCGGCGGCTCGAAACCCGGGTCTTCCATCAGCTCCCAGCCTGACAGGTGAATGCCCCAGGCTTTGGAGAGGCCTTCTTCATTACGGTATTTGTCACGCAGTTGCTTGAGGAACGCACGTTTGGCCGGCACATCGGTGGTCATGCGCAAGGTCCCGTACGCCAGGGCGTAACGCGACTTTGGATCATCGCCAGGGCCGGCCCAGGCCAGCTCGTTGTCGGCAAAAAAGCCGATCAGCCACGGGTCGTCGCGGTGATCGCGGGCCGCGATCGCCACGGCGCGCTCGGTGGCCATGGCGAAACGCGGATCGAACGGGTCGGGCATGCCGCCCCACCAGTCCGTGCCGGTGCTGATGCTGGCGTAGTCACCGACAATCGACAGCGGCAAGGTGTAGGGCACGCGGTCGGCGCTGGCCAAATCCTCGTCGCTCCAGTTGCCCACGGTGTTGAAACCCCAGGCTTGCAGGCGGTCCAGCGTGTGGGTGACCCAGCGCTTGTGGTCGAAACCTTGCGTGTCATAGGTGCGCTGCAGGTTGGCGCCATAGAAGTCGTACCAGCGCCCCACATTGAAGCCCCGGCCCTGGTCAGCGCCGTTGCCGCCGCGGTTATCCGCACGGCCGTAATACTTGTCGAACGGCTCGCCGGACTTGGGCAGCGCGGCAAACATCCATTCGCGGCCGGCCACGTAGGTTTGATTATCGTCCGGCGCAACCGTATTGACCCCCAGGGAGTAGAACGGATGGCCTTCCGGCGTCACCAGGTACCAGCGCCCATCGCGCTTCTCGGTGCGGAAAAAGCCGCTTGCTTCAAACGTCGGGCCTTTGTTCCAGCCGCCATATTGGTCCAGGGCAGACTTGTCGCGCTCAGCCAGCCAGCCCTTGAGCTGTTGCTGCTCCTTGGCCGCTGCGGCTTTGAGTTGTTCGTCGCTGCTGACTTTTTCCGGCCAACGCGCACGCGTGGACTGACCATACGCATCCACCAGCGCGCTGTAGGCGGCCTTCAGCACCGGCTCGCTGTCCTGCACGCCAAAGCGTTCCAGCAGGATGCTTTGGGCTGCGTTGGGCTTGATCATCGACAGAGTGACCGACGCCACCTGGCTACGATCGATTGCCCCGGCGCTGCTGGCCAACAGCACACGCTGGCCTTCCACGGTAATCGGCATCGGCGGCCCGGCCTTCATGCCCTGGCTCAGCGGCGAGTTGGCCTGCAGCGGAATCAGCAGGGTTTGAGCGGGGCCGGCCGGCAGGTCGATGCGGCTGACCAGCGTCTGGCCGTCGGTGCTCTGCACCTTGACGTAGAGGGTCAGAGCCCAGTCCATGGCGCTTTGGATACGCAGGCTCATGGCGCCGGACTGCGACCAGTCCCACACGCCGGTCTGCGGGCTGAGCACCAGGCTCGGTTCGGCCGCCGGGTTGAAGGTGATGCGGCGCAGCACCTCGCCCTCAGCGGTTTGTTCGGCGTTGTATTGCGGCAGGCTCGCGTCCTGGGTCGCGACCTTGACCACATCGGCAGGCCGGACGAAGTTGAACAGCGTTTGTTGCCCGGCAGGCGCGGCCATCAAGGGCGCGGCAAACAACAAGGCAAACAGAGCGGGCAGCGTGCGAATCATACGAACAAGGTTCTCCCAAACGGCCGGTGAATGGCCTGATGACATAAAGCGTTGGCAGTGAGATAGACCACGAAGTGGGCGAATTCGCCCACAGTGGCTTAAGAAATTTCGCGCCTGAAGGGCGGCAAAGCATTGAGGATAGCCTTGCCATAGCGCTGCGTGACCAAACGGCGGTCGAGCAAGGTGATGGTGCCTCGGTCTTCCTCGGTACGCAGCAAGCGCCCGCAGGCCTGGACCAGCTTCAAGGAAGCATCCGGCACCGAGATTTCCATGAACGGGTTACCGCCACGGGCCTCGATCCATTCGGCCAAGGCCGCCTCGACCGGGTCATCCGGTACCGAGAACGGGATCTTGGCGATCACCACGTGTTCACAGTAGGCGCCGGGCAAGTCCACACCTTCGGCGAAACTGGCCAGGCCGAACAACACGCTGGAATCACCGCCATCAACACGCGCTTTGTGCTTGTTCAGGGTTTCCTGTTTGGACAGGTTGCCCTGGATGAACACCTGCTTGCGCCAGTCGCGGTCGAGGCCGTCGAACACGTCCTGCATCTGTTTACGCGAGGAGAACAGCACCAGGGTGCCGCGTGAACCTTCCACCAGGTCCGGCAAGTCGCGGATGATCGCGGCCGTGTGCGCGGCCGCGTCGCGAGGGTCGGCCTTGAGGTCCGGCACTCGCAGCACACCGGCATCGGCATGGTGAAACGGGCTCGGCACCACGGCGGTGACCGCCTTTTTCGGCAGGCCGGCACGCATGCGGAAGCGGTCGAAAGTGCCCAGCGCGGTCAGCGTGGCCGAGGTCACCAGGCAGCCGTAGGCCACATTCCACAGGTTGCGGCGCAGCATTTCGGCGGCCAGGATCGGGCTGGCATTGACCTCGATATCAAACAGCGCACCGCTTTCGGACAAGGTCAGCCAGCGCGCCATGGGCGGGTTGTCTTCCGGGTCTTCGACGGTAAAGGCGGTCCACAGCTCCCAATTGCCCTGGGCGCGCGACAGCAGGCTGCCGAACAGGGGGTACCATTCCTCGGCCTGGTTGCTGGCGATACCGATGTTGACCTCGCCATCCATGCCTTCCTTGAGCAGGTCGGTCAGGCGGGTGAACAAGTCGGTCAGCCGTGAGAAGCCTTTTTTCAGCTCGATACCCATTTCACGCATGTGCTCGGGGATCAATCCGCCGACAAACCGGTGACGCGGCCGTTCGCGGCCTTCGACGTCTTCGCCGGGTTTGAAGTCGGCGACCTGCTCGCAGGCGCTGAACATGAATTGCTGCTGGGTCTTGATCTCGCGCGCCAGCTCCGGCACCTGCTCGATCAGCTTGCCCAGATCGCCGGGCAACGGGTGCTGGGCGAGCAATTTGGTCAGGTTCTTGGCGGTGGTTTCGAGCCAGTCGGCGGTGGAACGCAAACGGGTGTAGTGGGCGAAATGGCCGATGGCCTTATCGGGCAAGTGGTGCCCTTCGTCGAATACGTAAAGAGTGTCGCGCGGGTCCGGCAACACAGCGCCGCCGCCCAGGGCCAGGTCAGCCAGGACCATGTCGTGGTTGGTGACAATTACGTCGACCTTGCCCATGCCCTCGCGGGCCTTATAGAAGGCGCACTGGCCGAAGTTGGGGCAATGCCGGTTGGTGCACTGGCTGTGGTCGGTGGTCAGGCGCGCCCAGTCGGCGTCTTCCAGGGCGGTGGGCCAGCTGTCACGGTCGCCGTCCCATTTGTTGCCGGCAAGTTTCTCGATCATGCTGGTAAACAGCTTCTGGCTGACTTCATCAACCTCGATCTTGAAGCCTTCCTCTTCGAACAGCGAAGCCGTGGCGGTCTGGGCGTGACCTTCCTGCAGCAATACGTCGAGCTTGGACAGGCACATGTAGCGGCCACGGCCCTTGGCCAGGGCGAAGGTGAAATTCAGGCCGCTGTTGCGCATCAAGTCGGGCAGGTCTTTGTAGACGATCTGCTCTTGCAGGGCGACGGTGGCGGTGGCAATCACCAGGCGCTTGCCGGCGGCCTTGGCGGTAGGGATTGCGGCCAGGCTATAGGCCACGGTCTTGCCGGTACCGGTGCCGGCCTCGACGGCCACGACCGCGGGGTCGCCACTGCGCCGACCTTCGTCGTCGGTGTCGATATCCCCGAGGACTTTGGCCACTTCGGCGATCATCAGGCGTTGGCCGTAGCGCGGTTTCAAGCTCTTGGCTTCGAGAAAACGCGAATAGGCGCCCTGGATCGTGGTTTTGAGTTCAGTGCTGATCATGGATAGTCGGGCGCAAAAAACGCTGGATAAATTTTCAGTGGTTCGGATCGGCCGCTATCATACCCCGCTAATTAATCCCGCGCAGAACGGAGTACCACAATGACCGCGTTTAGCCTCGCTTACACCCTGCATGTATTGGCCGCCCTGGTGTGGGTCGGCGGTATGTTTTTCGCCTGGATGATCCTGCGCCCCGCCGCCATGGCGGCACTTGAGGGCCCTGCCCGGCTCAAGCTGTGGGCGAATGTGTTTCAACGTTTTTTCGTATGGGTCTGGGTGGCGGTGCTGGTTTTGCCGATCAGCGGCATCGGTCTGTTGCAACTGCGCTTCAGTGGGTTTGAGACCGCACCGCGCTATGTGCAGGTGATGATGGGCTTGTATCTAGTGATGACCGCGCTGTTCATCCGTATCCAGGCATTGAAGTTCCCGGAACTGCGCACGGCGGTGGCGGCTGAGGATTGGCCTGCAGGTGCGGCTGCGCTGGGGCAGATTCGCAAGCTGGTGGGGATTAACCTGATTATCGGGTTGGTGGTGGTGGCGATTGCTTCGGCGCGGCCGATGTTCTGAGGCTGGCCTTCATGGCCCCTTCGCGAGCAAGCCCGCTCCCACATTTGGAATGCATGTCAATGTGAGAGCGGGCTTGCTCGCGAAGGCGTCAGAACAATCGACTCAAAGCCGCTGAATAGTCACAGCGCCCGCAGGCCCAGCCGGCCCCGGTTGCCCTTCCAGCCCTGGCCGGCCCTTCTGGCCACCATCGGCGCGGTACACCAGACAGCCCTTGGATTGCCCGCCTTTGCCCGGCTTACCGGCCGTGCCGGCCAAACCGCCCGCACCGCCATCCACCCAGACCTTGATCTGCTCGGCCGGGAAGCTCTGCGGCAGCTCCACGCGTACGGTCGCGCCCGCTGCGCCTGGCAGGCCATCGCCGCCATTGTCGCCATTGGCGCCGCGCCCGGCTGAACCCCAGGTGCAGCCCGGGTCCACGCCATTGGCGCCATCCAGGCCGGCATACCCTTGGGCGCCGGCGCCGCCACGGGCGTCCACCGACAGTTCATCGGCGGTCAGCGCGTTGATGCGCAGGACCAAGTCACGCCCCGACTTGGCAGCTCGTTCGTGGGTACCGGGAGCACCGCGCGAGGTGATCTGGCTGCCATGTTCCAGTTGCGCGTTACGCACCTGCAACTGCAGCGCGGTATTGCCGGGGGCGATAGCGATACGGGCTTCTCGGCCCAAATGCAGCTCATCCACCGTCACTTGGCTGATGGTCGCCGGAATCAACAACGTGCCGTAATCCGCCACATCCAGGCGTTCGAGCTGCAAAACGTTGGTGCTGCTGGGCAGGCGCATCAGCGAGTTGGTTTCAACACTGACGCTCTGCGCCAGGGCAATGGGGCTGACCAACAGGGCCAACAGAAAAACCTTACGCATGATTGGCCTCCTTGTTTGTTTCAATAACGGCAGGCGCCGACAGGCCCCGCACATGGAACATCCCCACCAGCAGAATCTGCAGGCGGTCACGCCAGGGGTGGGCACGGTGTTTCAGGCTGCTGTTGAACAACAGCAATTCCAATAGATGAGTCAGCAACAACAGACTGCCGGCCAGACTGACCAACAGGTGAAACGGATTGGCGAGCGGCCGGAATAAATTGACCACCACCACAACCCAGAACAGTAACGTCAGAAACTTTCCCAGCCCCCAAAACACCTTCATCCTGCATGCCCCTGCCTATTATTCTTTGGGCGCACAGTACCGACTTCTGCAGGCGATTTGCCAGTGAAGGATGAAAAAACTTGATAAAGGCACGGTTTGCCTGCGGTTTCGGCGAGGATCGCCAGCAATGCCCCTGGGGTTCCCACAGGGGCAAGGGCCGTCAGCGGTTGATTTTGATTTCCACACGACGGTTCAAGGCTCGACCGTCAGCGGTTTTGTTATCGGCCACCGGCTGACTTTCGCCCGCGCCCACCACCGATACAAAGTTGCTGCGCGGCACGCCCGCACTCACCAGGTAATCGGTTACCGAGTGCGCGCGTTTTTCCGAGAGTTTCTGGTTGTAGGCGTCTTTGCCGACGCTGTCGGTATGCCCGCTGACCCGTAGCTGGGCGCTCGGGGCTTCGCGTTTGAGGCGCGTGGCGATGGTGTCGAGCTTGGTTTTGTCCGCCGCCGTCAGCCTGGCCGAGTCGAACTCAAAGTGCACATCGCGGATCACGATGGTTTCTTCCTTGACCACGACCACCTCTTCCACCACGGCCGCCACCGCTACAGGTGGGCAGCCATTGACATCAACCTGCACGCCCTTAGGCGTGCCCGGGCACTTGTCGCGGCTGTCCGGCACGCCATCGCCATCTTCGTCGCCATCACCGTGCACCCAGCAATAGGCGCCAGCCATGCCGCCGATCAGCAGCGCGCCATAACCTGCGTACGCCGAACTTTCAGTGGCGCCAATCGCTGCGCCGGTCACACCACCGACGGCTGCACAGGTGGGCCAATCGGTTTTTTGCAAACCTGCGCAACCTGTCAATACTCCGGTTAGCAGAACCAAGGGTAGAGCTGTCCGCATGATGCTCATCTGATTTCTCCTGAGGGGATCGGCGGGGGCCGACGGGTGGAGTAAAGACCGCTCTTTTCATCTGCGCCACTGCGCCGCACCCCCGTATTTATTGGAGATCGCCCTCTATGCAGGACTTTTGCACGCCGCCCGCTCTAGGCCCGCACGCTCAGCCGCGCTAGTCTCTAGGGTCCTGATGTGAGGATCTCTGATGATCGCTGGTATTTCTTCCCGTACGCCACAGCAAGCCCTGGCCGCCTTGCTGGATTTGCACCAGCCCAAACGCCTGTTGTTGTTGGGTGCCAGCCAGTTCCCGGCGCTGGATGCCTTTCAGGCCGAACACCCGGACACCCAAGTGGCGATCGCGGCGCCCGGGCCGTCACCGGCAGAACTTGCGGCGCAGCGTTTTGACCTGGCGTTGGTGGTCGATTGCCTGGAGCACCTGTCAAAACCGCAAGGCCTGACGCTGCTCGGCGGCATTCGCAACCTCAATGCCAGTCGCATTGCGGTGCTGGCAGACCTGAACGCCTGCGGCTGGAAAGAAACCGATTTCTTCTCCCTGGCGCTGCAGGCCGGCGAGCGTTTCCAGCGTGATGATCAGGTTTTGACGCTGTTTACCTATGATCTGCTTGACTATAAACAGGTGCCGGACTGGCTCAACGCCCGCTTCTGGGCCAACCCGGAAAACTTCGGAAAGTATTGGTGGTAACCATGAGTACATCCATTTGCCCGTGCGGCAGCGGCAATCTGCTGGATGCGTGCTGCGGCCATTATCACGCCGGTCACCCGGCGCCCTGTGCCAGCGCATTGATGCGTTCGCGCTATAGCGCCTACGTGCTGGGGTTGGTGGACTACCTGGTAGCCACTACTTTGCCCGCGCAACAAGCCGGACTGGACCGCGCCGCCATCGGCGCCTGGAGTGCCCAGAGCACCTGGCTGGGCCTGGAAGTGGAAAGCTCCGAAGTGTTTGGCGGCCAGCCGGAGCATGCGTTCGTGACGTTCACTGCTCGCTGGCACGACAGCACCGGAGAACACAGCCACCGTGAACAGTCCTCTTTCGTACAGAATGAGGGGCGCTGGTACTTCATCGACCCGACAGTGGAGGTGAAGGCCGGGCGCAATGATGTATGTTTGTGCGGCAGTGGGCAGAAATTCAAGAAGTGCTGCTCCAGCTACCTCTAATCAACTGACAGGGAAAACGCCATGCTTCGGATGTACAGCTTGATGCTGGCGTTGACCCTGAGCCTCACCGGGTGCGCGTCCTGGTTCGAGGACAGCTCGCCCCCGCCTCATGTCTCCCTGGTGAAGGTTGAAGTGGTGCGCGCCAAATTGCTCGAGCAGCGCTTCAAGCTGTACTTTCGCGTGGATAACCGCGACGACGCCGACCTCACGGTGCGCGGCCTGATCTACAAAGTCAGCCTGGGCGATTTCGTGCTGACCGAAGGCGAGTCCAACGAATGGCTGACCGTACCACCGCGCGGCCATGCTTTTTTCCGGGTGAAGGTGCGGACCAACCTCTGGCCGCAGATACGCGATGTGGTACAGATGCTTAAAAACCCGAGCAAACCCGTGCCCTATCGCCTGGAAGGCGAGCTGAAAACCGGATTATTCATCGGTAATGACGTGCAGGTGAACCACAATGGCGAGATAATCCCCGGCGATTTTATTCCGGAGCGACATCGATGACTCAGCAACCCCATGTCCATGGTCCTGACTGCAACCACGATCACGATCACCATGATCATCATGATCACGACCACGGCCATGTCCACGGCCCGAACTGCGGCCACGCTCACCAGGAGCCGGTGCGCAACGCCCTTAAAGACGTCGGCCGCAACGATCCTTGCCCATGCGGCAGCGAGAAGAAATTCAAGAAGTGCCACGGGGCCTGATGCCCTGACCCCGCAGGAGCCGGCTCGCCGTGGCAAGCTGGCTTGCTGTGGCGAGCCGGCTTGCCGTGGCGAGCGGGCTTGCCCCGCGTTGGGGTGCGCAGCAGCCCCAATAAGATCAACGCGTTTCCTCAACAAAGCGCAATGTCAGGTTTTGGGGCTGCTCCGCACCCCAGCGCGGGGCAAGCCCGCTCGCCACAACAGCAACACCACCTCCAGGCCCCCGCCCTCCCGGTTACTCAAACTCAACCGCCCCTCATGCGCCCGCGCAATCGTATGCGCAATACTCAACCCCAACCCATACCCGCCGGTTTCGGCATTGCGTGAACCTTCCACCCGGTAAAACGGCTCCATCACCTGCTCCAGCTGTTCCTGGGGAATCCCCGGTCCGCGGTCACTGATGACAATCTGCAAGCTGTCCGCCTGATCCTCGACCCGCACCACCACCTCGCTGCCATAACGCACCGCGTTTTCCAGCAAGTTCTGCACACAGCGCTTGAGACTGCGCGCATACCCCGGCAACGGTTGCTTGGCGCGGCCCACGATGGTCACGCTTTCGCCCACGTCTTCCAGGTCCGCCTGCAGGCTTTGCAGCAAGGCATTGATGTCGATGTTCTGTCGCGTCTCGTTGATCTCACCGCTGCTGACAAAGTCCAGGGTGCTGGCCACCATGTGTTCCATTTCTTCCAGGTCGCTGCGAAAGCGCTCCTGGGTGCGCGTGTCTTCGAGCATTTCCGTGCGCAGGCGCAGGCGTGTGATCGGCGAGCGCAGGTCGTGGGAAATTGCCGCGAGAAAGCGCGTGCGCTCGGCGATATTGGCGATCAGCCGTTGCTGCATCGCATTAAACGCCTGGGCGGCGCGGCGCACTTCAGTCGGGCCATCCACCGGTAACGGTGGGCGCTGGATGTCCCGACCCAGCGCCTCGGCGGCCTTGGCCAGGGCATTCAGCGGGCGGATGGCCAGGCGCACCGCCACCAGGGCGATGACCACCAGCACCAGCACTCGCAGCAAATAGATGCGCATCACGTAATCGAACAACAGGTCCAGCGGTGAGGTACTGGTCCAGCCCTGCTCTTCACTGGCGTCCACGCGCAACCAGCGCCCATCGGGCAGGCGCAGGTCGATCAGAAACT
This sequence comes from Pseudomonas sp. MF6747, assembly GCF_963890955.1. Taxonomy (NCBI): domain Bacteria; kingdom Pseudomonadati; phylum Pseudomonadota; class Gammaproteobacteria; order Pseudomonadales; family Pseudomonadaceae; genus Pseudomonas; species Pseudomonas sp. MF6747. The sequence goes on along the minus strand of NZ_CAWPSZ010000034.1, from coordinate 261,033 downwards.
GCCCGACCACCGGCCTTGAGCTGAGCAAGGTTGAAAGCCCGGCGGTCTGCCCTTCGCCATCGACCAGCGACAGGCGTAAAAGGCTCAGGGTTTGCGCGTAGCCGGTTTTTTGCGCCAACACCTGCTTGATCAGGCGTTCGGTGGGCCGGTCGCTGTCGGTGAGCGTGCTGGGCGTGCTGCTGGCCTGGTCGCTCAAGGTCAGCCGAAAGTGCGGCGTATCAAGCAGCTGGATCAACTGGTGGGCCTGCTGCGGGTCGCTGTGCATCAGGCGCACCACGTCGGCCAAACGCGTGGCGATCAGCCGTGCGGGGATTTCCAGCACCTGACCATGACGCCGGTCGTACCAGATGCTGCTGGTCAGCGCCTGGGCCGCGAGCATGCCGCTGACCAGAATCAGCACCAGGCGCCCGAACAGCGAACGCGGCAGCAGTCTCACGACCCCAGCACCACGTCATCGGCGGTGAGCATGTAACCCTCGTTGCGCACGGTCTTGATCAGCCCCGCCGGCAGCTGCGAGCGCAGGCGGCTGACGCACACGTCAATGGAGCGGTCGAACGGCGTGCTGTCCTTGTCGAACACATGGTTGAGCAGAAAGTCGCGGCTCAACGGGCGATTGGGGTGCTGCAACAACAGGCGCAACACGCGGTAATCCGAATTGCCGAGGCTGACCACCACGCCTTCGGGGCTGAGCAGCTGCCGCGCCCGTGTGTCGAGTTGCCAGTCGGCGAACCGAATGCTCGGCGCCTCATCCAGGCGCGCACGGTCCGGAAAACTCTGTACCCGGCGTAACACCACCTTGATGCGCACCAGCAATTCACGCGGGTCGAAGGGTTTGGGCAAGTAGTCGTCGGCGCCGATTTCCAGGCCGACGATGCGGTCGATCAACGAGCCCTTGGCCGTGAGCATCACCACCGGCGTGTTGGAGCTGACCCGTAGCTCGCGGCACAGGCTCAGGCCGTCTTCGCCGGGCAGCATCAGGTCGAGCACGATCAGGTCGATCACATTCAGCGCCAGACGGCGGCGCATTTCCTTGCCGTCGGCGGCGGTAGACACCTGAAAGCCCGCGTCACTCAAGTAGTCGCAGAGCAGTTGGCGGATTTGCGGGTCGTCATCAACGATCAACAGGTGGTCAAGCTTTGCCATGGGCAGTCAATCCGAAAACTCAAAACGCAGGAGATAGCCGAAAGCTCAGCCAGTGGTACGCGCAAATGTAATGGAATGTTGTGGGAAACCATAATCACGCATCAGCGATACAAAGCCGGGGTATGGCAGGCTGAATCGCTCTTTAGACTACCGAACCTAAATGAGAGTAATTGTAATTTAGACTCGGATCACTGCCCATGTCACTGCCCACCCCGCACCGTCACACGCTGCATACCACTCTGGCACCGATGTTCGGCTTTCTTGCTGCCGGCAGCGTCGCGCCAACGGCCTGGGCCGATGCGCCCACCGCCGCGCCTGACGATTCGGTGGTGAGCCTGCCGCAAATCAAGGTCGACGGCGAAGAAACCACGTCCGCCTTCAAAGTCGACCGGGTGACCTCGGCGAAAATCAGCCAGCCGCTGCTCGACGCGCCACAAAGCGTGACCATCGTGCCGCAGCAAGTGCTTAAAGAGCAGAACGCGCAAACCCTGCAGGAAGTGTTGCGCAACGTGCCGGGCATCACCTTCATGTCCGGTGAGGGCAACCTGGGCTGGGGCGATCTGTTTTCGATTCGCGGCTTTTCGTCCGAGCAAAGCCTGACCGTCGACGGCGTGCGCGACGCCGGCATGTCCACGCGCACCGACACCTTCAACCTGCAACAGGCCGAAGTGTTCAAGGGCACCGGTTCCATTGAGTCCGGGGTTTCGGCGGTGGGCGGCAGCGTCAACCTGGTGAGTAAAGAAGCGCACTTGGGTGACGCCAACAAAGTCTCCGCCGGGATCGGCACCGACAGCTACCGACGCCTCACCGCCGACATCAACAAACAGCTGACCGACACCACCGCCGTACGCATCAACCTGATGAAGCACTACAACCAGGTAGCCGACCGCGACGACGTGGACTACGACCGCTGGGGCATTGCCACCTCCTTCGGCTTCGGCCTGGGCACCGACACGCGGTTCTTCGTCGACACCTTCTATCAAAAAGACACCAACACCCCGGACGGCGGCGTGCCGATCCAGCGTGGCACCGACGGCCATCGCATGCCGGGTGTGAAACGTTCCAACGGGTACGGCGATTCGAGCCTGTATACGCAGCAAAACGAAACCACCGCGCTGACCGCACGCTTCGAGCATGACTTTGACTGGAACGAGGCCAACCTGCGCAACCAGACGCGTTGGGAGCGCAGCGATAACTTCGCGGTGCTGTCCCCGGCGCGTTTTTTCGCCGCCGACGCCGATGGCAAAAAAACCTGTACCGGCACGCGCTGTGCGACGTTGGGCTACACGGGTGTAGGCCCGCTCAGCCAAGTGCCGGGCAGCACGGTAAATGCCTACACCGACTACGTGAACAACAGCAACACCGGCTACGGCATTCTGCGTGGCAGCGATTTCGGGCTGTCCAAGCGCTACACCATCCTGGATAACCAAACCGACTTCAGCTTCACGTTCAACACTGCCAGCCTGCAACACGCGGTGGTCAGCGGCCTGGAGTTCTACCACGAGACCTACGGCGGCCTGAAACGCAACGCCGAAGTGCCGGCCGGCGACATGTTCTTCAACATGAACGACCCCAGCCACAGCTTCGCCAGCACTTACGTGACCAAAGGCGAAGGCGACCCGCGCTCGGTGATCGACAACGCCGGCATTTACCTGGGCGACACCGTCACCCTCAACGAACACTGGCAAGTGCTCGGCTCGTTGCGCTACGACAACTGGCGCGCGCAAACCACACAGCGCGGCCAGGCCACCATCAGCAGCACCGACGGCGCCGTCAGCGGTCGTATCGGCGCGGTGTACAAGCCGTTGCCAAACGCCAGCATCTACGTGTCCTACAGCGAGGCGGCGCAACCGTCGGCGCTGGGCGCGTCCACCAACAACCAGATCTACGGCGCGTCCACCACCAGCAACTACAGCCCGGCCAAGTCGAAAACCTACGAGATGGGCACCAAGTGGGACATTGCCCACGACAGGCTCAATGTTACGGCGGCGATCTTCCGCACCGAACTGGACAACGCCTGGGAATACCAGGACGGCGAATCCGCCCCGGTGCGCGCCCTGCCCGCCAAACGCGTGGACGGCGTCGAACTCGGCCTGCAAGGCAACATCACCCCGCGCTGGACCGCCTACACCGGCTTTTCGGCGCTCAAAAGCACGCAGACCAAAGGCATCAACAAGGGCGCGGAAGCCAAGAACGTCCCCGACCTGACCGCCAACCTGTGGACCACCTACGCCGTCACCGACGCCCTGAGCCTCAGCTACGGCGAGCAATACGTGGGCCGTCGTCGCTACAGCGACAACAAGTATGTCGGCGGTTTGAACAACAACAGCAGCTACGCCAATGGCCCGTCCGGCGTCGATGCGATCTACACCCGCGACCACGAAAAAGCCCCCGGTTACTGGCTGAGTAACGTGGCGGCGCAATACAAGGTCAACAAGGACACCACGGTCAACCTCAACCTCAACAACGTGTTCAACACGTTTTATTACAGCCAGGTCGGCGCATCCCTCGACGGCTTCCAGCTCTACGGCATCCCAGGCGCAGGCCGCACCCTCACCGCCAGTGTCGATTATGAATTCTGATTTTCCCTCACCAGGAGTCCTGTCCATGTTCAAACCCCGCAACGTGCTCAAGCTCGGCGTGCTGTTCGCCGCGCTGGTACTCGGCCATGCCGAAACCGCCGCCGCCCATGAAGTTACCGACGTGCTGGGCCGCAAGGTCGAGGTAAAGGACGACGTTAAACGTGTGGTGCTCGGAGAAGGCCGCTTGATTTCGGCATTTGCCCTGCTCGACAAGGACGCGCCGTTCCAGCGCATCGTTGGCTGGCAGAACGACTTGAAGCTGCTGGACCCGCACACCTACAACGCTTATGTGGCGAAGTTTCCCTCGGTGAAAGACATCCCGTTGATCGGGCAGGCGTCGGAGCAAAGCGTCAGCGCCGAGGAAATTCTCTCGCTCAAACCCGACCTGGCGGTGTTCAGCATTTCGGGCCACGGCCCGACCGAACACAGCGCGGTGGCAGACGTGCTGGCCAAGGCGGGCATCCCGGTGGTGTTTGTCGACTTTCGCATCAACCCGGTCCAGGGCACTCACACCAGCATGAACGCGCTGGGCCAGGCCTTGGGTCGTGAAAGCCAGGCCAACGCCTTCCTGGCGTTCTATGACCAGCACATCAAGGTCATCACCGATGCCGTCGCCACCTTGACCGCTGGCCCACGCCCCAGCGTGTTCCTCGAATTGCTGGCCGGTGCCTGGCAGGCGCCGGGGCACACCACCGGCAAAAGCGGCATGGGTGAAGTGATCAAGCTGGTCGGCGGGCGCAATATCGCCGCCGACGCGGTGCCGGGTGCGCTGGGCGATATCAGCGTCGAGTACGCACTGAAAGCCGATCCGGACGTGTACGTGGCCACCGGCAACCACAAGCCGGGCTTGATCCTGGGCGCAGGCGTGAGCACTGACGAAGCACGTGAGGCGTTTGATCGCGTATTGGCGCGGCCGGAATTCGCCCATCTTCGGGCCATCCGCGAGGGCAATGCCCATGGCCTGTGGCATGACTTCTACAACTCGCCGTACAACTTGCTGGCAATTGAAGCGCTGGCCAAGTGGGTTCACCCGGTGTTGTTCGCCAAGCTCGATCCGCAGACGACTAGGGAGCAAATCAACCAACAGTTCCTGGGCATGCCGTTGCAGGGTGCTTATTGGGTTGACGCCAAAACCAAGTAACACCTATCGCCCTGTTGGAATGCAGTCAGTGTGGGAGCTGGCTTGCCTGCAATAGCAAAGTGTCAGTCACTGAATCAGTCGACTGATACACCGCTATTGCAGGCAAGCCAGCGCCCACATTTGGATTTTCATCGTTTGTTAATGTGTGTGAGCCCAATGACCACTCAAACCCTTGACCTCGCCACTGCCACTCACGGCTACCGCCGCTTGCTGGCACGCCGCGCCTGGCTGCTCGCGCTGTTGGGCACGGCGCTGGTCTGCGCGATGCTGGTGGACCTGGCCAGTGGCCCTTCGGGCATGGGCCTGCTGGCGTTGCTCGACGGCATCCTGCACCCCTCGCACCTGAGCGCCACCGACCAGGTGATCATCTGGAACGTGCGCCTGCCCTATGCACTGATGGCGGTGCTGGTCGGCTGCGCGCTGTCGCTGGCCGGCGCTGAGATGCAGGCGATTTTGAACAACCCGCTGGCCAGTCCATTTACCTTGGGCGTGTCGTCGGCGGCGGCGTTGGGCGCATCACTGGTCATCGTATTTCCGGTGACCACATTGTGGGTGTCGGCCAACACGGCAATTTCCCTCTCGGCCTTTATCTTCGCGGCGGCCTCGGTATTTTTGCTGCAAGCCATGTCGCGCCTACGCGGCGCGGGCGTGGAAAGCCTGGTGTTGTTCGGCATCGCGCTCGTGTTCAGTTGCAATGCGGTCGTGGCCTTGCTGCAACTGGTCGCCACTGAAGATGTCTTGCAGCAACTGGTGTTCTGGACCTTGGGCAGCGTGACCCGGGCCAACTGGGACAAGCTCGGCATCCTCGCACTGGTCGTGGCGGTGGTGATGCCGTTTTCTTTCGCCGCCGCACCGCGCCTGACCCTGCTGCGCATGGGCGAAGACCGCGCGCAAAGCTTTGGCGTGGACGTGAAGCGCCTGCGGTTTTTTTCATTGCTGCGTATCAGCCTGTTGTCAGCCACCGCCGTGGCGTTTGTAGGCACCATCGGTTTTATCGGCCTGGTCGGTCCGCATATCGCGCGGATTCTGGTGGGTGAAGACCAACGCTTCCTGCTGCCCGCCAGCGCCTTGACCGGCGCGTTGCTGCTGGCGCTGTCGTCGATTGCCAGCAAGCTGATCATGCCGGGCGTGATCGTGCCGGTCGGCATCGTCACCGCGCTGGTGGGCGTGCCGATTTTCGTGGTGCTGGTGTTCAAGCGCGGGAGGCAGCTATGAACCTGGGCTTATCGGTGCACAACGCCAACGTCAGTTATGGCCGGCGGCACATCGTGCATGACCTGAGCTTGCCTACCCTGCCCCACGGCAGCCTGACTGCGCTGATCGGCCCGAATGGCGCGGGCAAATCCACCTTGCTGCGCGCTGTGGCCGGGTTGGAAAAGATGCAAGGCGTGGTAAGGCTCGGCGACCTGGACCTGTCGGCCATGTCCGTGGCCGAGCGTGCGCGCCGCGTCACGTACATGCCGCAAAACCTGCCGCCGGGCCTGAGCCTCAGCGTGATGGAAAGCGTGATCGCCGCACTGCGCGTGGCCCATGTGGAAGGCATTCCCTTGTCCAGCGAGGCCTGTTTGCGTGAAGCGTTTGAGGCGTTGCAGCGCATCGGCATCGCACACCTGGCCGATCAACTACTAAGCACCTTGTCCGGTGGCCAACGCCAATTGGTCAGCCTCGCCCAACTCATCGCACGCCGCCCACAGGTGATGTTGCTCGACGAACCCACCAGCGCCCTCGACCTCAATTACCAGTTGAAGGTCATGGACTGCGTGCGAGGGCTGGTACGCGAACACAACCTGATCGCCGTGGTAGTGCTGCATGACATCAACCTCGCCGCACGGTTTGCCGACCACATTGCCGTGCTGCGCCAGGGCCGCTTGTACGCCAGTGGCGTGGCGGACGAGGTGCTTGACCCGGCGCTGTTTGCCGACGTTTACGGCGTGCGGGTGCGCATTGAACGGTGCTCGCAGCAGTCGTTGCAGGTGCTGGTCGATGGGGCTGTGTAAAATGCTTCTAAGGTTAGACGCAAATGTTTGATTGAATTATTGCCCTTCGATCATCACCTATACCTGCAGGCATTCGCTCATTTGGAGAGCTTCATGATCGACCTGTATTACTGGACTACCCCTAACGGTCACAAAGTTTCACTGTTCCTGGAAGAAGCCGGTTTGCCCTACAAGGTGCACCCGATCAACATCGGCCAGGGCGACCAGTTCAAACCAGACTTCCTGAAGATTGCTCCCAACAACCGTATCCCGGCCATCGTCGACCAAAGCCCGAGCGACGGCGGCGCACCGATTTCACTGTTTGAATCCGGCGCCATCTTGCTGTACCTCGCAGAAAAAACCGGCCAGTTCCTGCCCAAAGACCTGCGCGGTCGCCAGGAGGCATTGCAGTGGCTGTTCTGGCAAATGGGCGGGCTGGGGCCAATGGCCGGGCAAAACCATCATTTCAGCCAGTTCGCACCGGAAAAAATCCCTTACGCGATCAAGCGCTACGTCGATGAAACCGCGCGCCTGTATGGCGTGCTGGACCGGCGCCTGGCGGATCGCCCGTTCGTGGCAGGCGATGACTACAGCATTGCCGATATGGCGATCTACCCGTGGATTGTTTCCCACAAGTGGCAGAGCCAGCGACTGGAGGACTTCCCCCATGTGCAGCGATGGTTCAACAGCATCAAGGAACGGCCAGCGACGGTTCGGGCGTATGAGCTGGTGCAGAAAGTGAACCCACCCAAAGCCTGATCTGAAGTCTTACTCGGTCAAAATGTGGGAGCGGGCTTGCTCGCGAATGCGGTGGTTCAGTCAGACCTTCGTTGACTGACACACCGCATTCGCGAGCAAGCCCGCTCCCACAGTTGATTTGCGCAAGACTCAAACTCCTGCTTGCGTCGTTTCGCCGCGCTCACTAACGTAGCGCCTTTAATGACGCTACCCCCCGCAGGAGCTTTGCCATGGCCTCGCCAGCCCTCTCACATTTTCTTCCCCGGTTCGGCGTTGCCGCGGCAGTGGCCAGTGCATTAAGCCTGGCCGGTTGCCAGCTCCAGAGCACCCAGGACACCCTGCCACCCGTTGCCGGCGTGCAGCCGATCAAAGGCCTGGCCCAGAATGTCTCGGTACGCCGCAATGCCCAAGGCATGCCGCTGATCGAAAGCAACACCTTCCATGACGCGCTGTTCAGCCTCGGTTACGTGCACGCCAGCGACCGCATCACCCAGATGGTCACATTGCGCCTGCTGGCCCAGGGCCGTCTGGCGGAAATGTCCGGGCCAGAAGTGCTGGATGTCGACCGCTTCATGCGCGCGGTCAACCTGAAAAAAAGCGCCGGCGAGCTGTACAACGCTTCGTCGCCGCGCCTCAAGCGCTTCTTTGAAGTGTATGCGCGGGGCGTCAACGCCTACCTGTTCCGCTACCGCGACAAGCTACCGCCGGACCTCGCCCAGACCGGCTACAAGCCCGAGTACTGGAAACCGGAAGATTCGGCGCTGTTGTTCTGCCTGTTGAATTTCAGCGAATCGAGCAACCTGCAAGAAGAGCTCTCCTCGTTGGTGCTGGCGCAGAAAGTCGGCGTCGACAAGCTCGCCTGGCTCACGCCAAGTGCGCCGGATGAGCCAATCCCGGCGGACGAGGCCGACAAGCTCAAGGGCGTGAACCTGGGCCAGATCACCGGCCTTGCGGGCCTGGAAAGTGTCGGCCAGCAGTTGAGCAGCCTCAACGCCCTGGCGGTCACCACCTCCAGCAACTGGGCCATCGGCCCACAACGCAGCCGCAGCGGCAAAAGCCTGCTGGCCAGCGACCTTGCCGCCCAGCCGCAAGCGCCGTCGCCGTGGAACTACGTGCAGATCCGTGCGCCCAAATACCAGGCAGTCGGCGCCTCGATTGCCGGTCTGCCGACCCTGTTGTCGGGCTTCAACGGCAAAGTCGCGTGGAGCATGAGCGCGGTCAAGGGCGACACCCAGGACCTGTTCCTGGAAAAGGTCAAACGCCAAGGCAACGCGTTGTACTACGAGAACAACGGCAAATGGCTGCCGGCCACCGTGCGCAACGAAACCTACTTCGCCAAAGGCCAGCGGCCACTGCGTGAAGTGGTCTACGAAACTCGCCACGGCGCCCTGCTCAACAGCAGCCAGGCGCTGACCAGCGGTTTCGGCCTGGCCCTGCAAACCGCCGACTTCAAGGACGACAAGAGCCTGGACGCGTTTTTCGACCTGTCCCGTGCGCAAAACGCCGGCAAGGCGTCGGACGCGACCAGGGAAATCCGCGCCATCGCCCTGAACATGATCTTCGCCGACGCCAGCAACATCGGCTGGCAAGTCACCGGCCGCTTCCCCAACCGCCGCGAAGGCCAGGGCTTGCTGCCGTCGCCGGGCTGGGACGCGCGCTTTGACTGGGACGGTTACGCCGACGCGATGCTGCACCCCTACGATCAGGACCCGGCCCAAGGCTGGATCGGCACCGCCAACCAGCGCACCGCGCCACGCGGCTATGGCATGCAGCTGTCCAACTCCTGGGATGCACCGGAGCGCAGCGAACGCCTGGCGCAGCTGGCCAACGCCGGCAAGCATGACAGCCGCAGCATGATCGCCATGCAGTACGACCAGACCACCCTCTTTGCCGCCAAACTCAAGACCATGTTCCAGGCGCCAGGCATGGCCCAACCGCTGAAACAGGCGATTGATGCATTACCGGCGGCTGACGCGGCCAAGGCACGCGAGGCGCTGAATCGCCTGATGGCGTTTGATGGCCGGCTGGCGCCAACGTCTGCCGACGCGGCGATCTACGAGCTGTTCCTGCAGGAAAGCACCAAGCAGATCTTCCTCGACGAACTCGGCCCGGAAAACAGCGCCAGCTGGAAAGCCTTTATCAGCAACGCCAACCTGTCCTACTCCGCCAGCGCCGACCACCTGCTGGGCCGCGAAGACAGCCCGTTCTGGGACGACGTGCGCACGGCGCAAAAAGAAGACAAACCGGCGATCCTGGCCCGCAGCCTGGCCGCCGCGATCACGGCCGGCGACAGCCAATTGGGCGGCGACCACAAGGCCTGGCAGTGGGGCAAGCTGCACACCACCACGTGGAAAAACACCAACGGCCAGGTGATTCGCGGGCCGTTCGCCAGCGGCGGCGACCACAACACCCTGAACCCGGCGCCCTACCGCTGGGGCCAGGACTTCACCACCACCCAGGTGCCGGCGCTGCGCATGATTGTCGACTTCGGCCAGATCGAACCGATGATGGGCCAGGGCGGCATTGGCCAGTCCGGCAACCCGGCCAGCCCGAATTATGCGAACGGCATCGACCCGTCGCTCAAGGCGCAATACCTGAGCTTCCCGATGCAGCCGCAGAACTTTGACAAGGTGTACGGCAAGACCCGGTTGACCCTGACGCCTGGCAAGTAACCCGGTTTCTCACTGAAGAAACCGGATCAAAAATGTGGGAGCGGGCTTGCTCGCGAAGGCGGTCGATCAGTCACTCAATAGTTGGCTGAACCACCGCCTTCGCGAGCAAGCCCGCTCCCACATTGACCTTATGCATTCCGATAGAACTTCTCGCCCCACCGTCCCCTCATACCTGATAAGCCCATCGCCCCCGGCACGCCCATGGACCTTGTCATCGCCCGGCCCGAAGGCCTCTACTGCCCCGCCGGAGATTTTTATATCGACCCATGGCGGCCGGTGGAGCGCTCGGTCATCACCCACGCCCACGGCGACCACGCCCGCACCGGCAACCAGCACTACCTGGCCGCCGCGCCCGGTGAAGGCATCTTGCGCTCGCGCCTGGGCCAGGACATCAACCTGCAAACCCTGGCCTATGGCGAACAACTCGTGCACCACGGTGTGACCCTGAGTTTTCACCCTGCCGGGCACGTGCTGGGTTCAGCCCAGGTGCGGCTGGAATACCAGGGCGAAGTCTGGGTCGCCTCCGGCGACTACAAAGTCGAGCCCGACGGCACCTGCGCGCCCTTCGAACCGGTGCGTTGCCACACCTTTATTACCGAATCCACGTTCGGCCTGCCGATCTACCGCTGGCAGCCTCAGGCGCAGATCTTCGCCGGGATCAATGACTGGTGGCAGGCCAACATCGCCGCCGGCAAGGCCAGCGTGTTGTTCTGTTATTCGTTCGGCAAGGCCCAGCGCATCCTGCATGGCATCGACGCCAGCATTGGCCCGATCCTCAGCCATGGCGCGGTCGAGCCCTTGAACCGGGTGTACCGCGAAGCCGGCATCTACATCCCCGAAACCCTTTATGCCGGCGACTTCAAAAAGACCGACCCGTTGCTGCGCCAAGCGCTGATCATCGCCCCGCCGTCCGCAGGCGGAAGCAGTTGGATCAAGCGTTTCGGCGACTACAGCGACGCGTTCGCCAGCGGCTGGATGCGCCTGCGCGGTACGCGGCGGCGCCGCGGGGTGGACCGCGGCTTTGTGCTCTCGGACCACGCCGATTGGCCGGGGCTGTTGTGGGCCATCGAGCAAACCGGCGCCGAGCGGGTGATGGTCACCCACGGTTCTGTCGGCGTTCTGGTGCGTCACCTGCGGGAAAAAGGCCTGGATGCCCAGGGTTTCACTACCGAATACGGCGATGACGAAGAGGAGGCCAGCGCATGAAAGCCTTCGCCGAGTTGTACGCCAACCTCGACGCCACCACGTCCAGCAATGCCAAGCTCGCCGCGTTGCAGGCGTATTTTCGCCAAGCCCCGCCCGACGATGCAGCGTGGGCGGTGTACTTCCTGTCCGGCGGGCGACCTCGGCAACTGGTGCCCACCCGTTTACTGCGCGACATGGCCACCCAAGCCTCGGGCATCGAGCCATGGCTGTTCGAAGAGAGCTACCAATCGGTCGGCGATTTGGCCGAGACCATTTCCCTGCTGTTACCCGAATCCACCTACACCTCGCAAGATGGCCTGGCGGTGTGGCTCGAAGAAAAGCTGCTGCCCCTGCGTGGTTTGCCGCCTCTGGAACTCGCCGAACGCCTGCCCGCGCTGTGGGCCCAACTGGATCAGCCGAGCCTGATGGTCTGCATCAAGTTGATCACCGGCAGCTTTCGCGTCGGCGTGTCCAAACTGCTGGTCACCCGCGCCCTCGCCGCGATGGCCGACCTCGACAGCAAGCGCGTGGCGCAACGCCTGGTGGGCTACACCGACCTGTCCAATCGCCCTACGCCTGAAGGCTACCTCAAGCTGATCGCTGCCGAATCGTCCGACGAACACGCGCAACGCGGCGGGCAACCGTATCCGTTTTTTCTGGCCCATGGGTTGTCGCAGCCGGTGGAGCAGTTCGACGCCCTGCTCGGCTCCCCCGCCGACTGGCAGGTGGAATGGAAGTGGGACGGCATTCGCGCGCAGCTGGTCAAGCGTGAAGGCCGGCTGTGGGTCTGGTCGCGGGGCGAGGAGCTGGTCACCGAGCGTTTTCCCGAACTGCACAGCCTAGTCAGCGGCTTGCCGGATGGCACGGTGATCGACGGCGAAATCGTGGTGTGGAAGGACGCGGTGCAACCTTTCGCCCTGCTGCAACAGCGGATCGGCCGCAAGACCCTGAGCAAAAAGGTGCTTGAGGATGCTCCGGTCGCCGTCCTCGCCTACGACCTGCTGGAGTTTGAGGGCGACGATTGGCGCAATCACACCCAGGCCGAACGCCGCACCCAACTCGAGCAGGTGATTGCTCAGTGCAACCAGCCTGTGCTGCTGCCATCGCCTTCGCTGACGGGGACCTCTTGGGCAGACCTTGCGCACCAACGCGAGGCGTCGCGCCAGTTGGGCGTGGAAGGCATGATGCTCAAGGCCAAGGACGGGCTGTACGGCGTGGGCCGCACCAAGGACATGGGCGTGTGGTGGAAATGGAAAGTCGACCCGTTCAGCGTCGACGCGGTGTTGATCTACGCCCAACGTGGCCATGGTCGTCGCGCCAGCCTGTACAGCGACTACACCTTTGCAGTGTGGGATGGCCCGCCCGGCACCGAACGCACGCTGGTACCGTTTGCCAAAGCCTATTCCGGCCTGACCGACGAGGAAATGCGCAAGGTCGACGCGATTGTGCGCAAAACCACGGTGGAGAAATTCGGGCCGGTCAGCAGCGTGACGCCGAGCATGGTGTTTGAGCTGGGCTTTGAGGGCATTGCCCTGTCCAAGCGCCACAAGAGCGGGATTGCGGTGCGGTTTCCCAGAATGTTGCGGTGGCGCCAGGATAAGGCGGTGGACGAGGCGGACAACCTGGCCACGCTGCAGGACCTGCTGACCTGAACTAGGTCCTCCTGTGGGAGCGGGCTTGCTCGCGAATACGGTAGGCCAGTGACAGAGGAATTGACTGACCCGCCGCATTCGCGAGCAAGCCCGCACCAACGTTTTAATTCGCGTCAAGATCCAAAATGGTGCACTGAAAAATCAATGCCCATTTTCGGGCATCTCCTACACTCTCAACTCCCTTATCCCACCTTTTAAAACAGTCATTCGGAACTATGGTGCAGAAATTGCTACTTGTGATCCGTCTGACACCGTTCAGTAACAGTCCTAAACGCGCCACAAGCGCTTATCTTGGTTTCCAGGGATTACATAATGAAAAAAGCATTGCTGACCCTTTCTGCACTGGCTCTGTGCATGGCTGCTGGTGTTGCCACAGCCAAGGAATACAAGGAATTGCGTTTTGGTGTCGATCCTTCCTACGCGCCGTTCGAATCCAAGGCCGCTGACGGCAGCCTGGTAGGCTTCGATATCGACCTGGGCAATGCGATCTGCGCCGAGCTGAAGGTCAAGTGCAAGTGGGTTGAAAGTGACTTCGACGGCATGATTCCGGGCCTCAACGCCAACAAGTTCGACGGCGTGATTTCCTCGATGACCGTGACCGAAGCCCGTGAAAAGGCGATCGACTTCTCTAACGAGCTGTTCTCCGGCCCGACGTCCCTGGTGTTCAAAAAGGGCGCGAACTTCTCCACGCCTGAGTCCCTCAAGGGCAAAACCGTGGGCTACGAGCAAGGCACCATCCAGGAAGCCTACGCCAAGGCGGTGCTGGACAAAGCCGGTGTGACCACCAAGGCCTACGCCAACCAGGACCAGGTGTATGCGGACCTGACGTCCGGTCGTCTCGACGCCTCGGTGCAAGACATGCTGCAAGCCGAACTGGGCTTTTTGAAGTCGCCGGCAGGCGCTGACTACGAAGTCAGCAAGGCCATCGACGACCCATTGCTGCCATCCAAAACGGCGGTCGGTATCAAAAAAGGTAACAAAGACCTCAAGGCCTTGCTCGATAAAGGTATCAAAGCGTTACACGATGATGGCACCTACGCCACCATCCAGAAGAAACACTTCGGCGATCTGAACCTGTACAGCGGTAAATAACACCCTGGCGCCCACCTGTTTCAGGTGGGCGCTTTTTTATCGCCATAGGTCCTGAATTCATGTTTGAAGATCTTTTACAAACCCTGGGGCTGAGTGCCTTCAGTTTGAAGGGGTTCGGCCCGCTGTTGCTGCAAGGTACGTGGATGACGGTGAAACTGTCGGTCGCCTCCCTGGCCGTCAGCGTCCTGCTCGGCTTGCTCGGCGCCAGCGCTAAACTGTCCAGCGTCAGCCTGATCCGCGTCCCCGCCCAGCTCTACACCACCTTGATTCGCGGCGTGCCCGACCTGGTGCTGATGTTGCTGATTTTCTACAGCCTGCAAATCTGGCTGACCGGTTTTACCGACTTTATGGAATGGGACTACATCGAGATCGACCCATTCAGCGCCGGGGTTATCACCCTGGGCTTCATCTACGGTGCCTACTTCACCGAGACCTTTCGCGGTGCGATCCTCGCCGTGCCGCGGGGCCAGCTGGAAGCGGCGACCGCCTACGGGCTCACGCGCGGGCAGCGGTTTCGCTTCGTGACCTTCCCGCAGATGATGCGCTTTGCCCTGCCAGGCATCGGCAACAACTGGATGGTGATGCTCAAGGCCACGGCGCTGGTGTCGATCATCGGCCTGGCGGACCTGGTCAAGGCGGCTCAAGACGCCGGCAAGAGCACCTACCAACTGTTTTACTTCCTGGTCATCGCCGCGTTGATCTACCTGCTGATCACCAGCGCGTCCAATGTCGTCCTGCGCTGGCTTGAGCGCCGCTACTCCGCTGGGTCCCGGGAGGCCGTGCGATGATCGAACTTCTGCAGCAATACTGGCGGCCCTTCCTTTATAGCGACGGCCAGCACATCACCGGGCTGGCAATGACCCTGTGGCTGCTCAGCGCGGCGCTGGTGATTGGCTTTGTGGTGTCGATCCCGCTGTCCATCGCCCGCGTGTCGCGCAAACGCTACATCCGCTGGCCGGTGCAGTTTTACACGTACCTGTTTCGTGGCACGCCGCTCTATATCCAGCTGCTGATCTGCTACACCGGGATCTACAGCATTGCGGCCGTACGGGCGCAACCGGTGCTGGATGCGTTCTTTCGGGATGCGATGAACTGCACCATCCTCGCCTTCGCCCTGAACACCTGCGCCTACACCACCGAGATTTTCGCCGGGGCAATCCGTAGCATGGCGCATGGTGAAGTCGAGGCGGCCAAGGCTTACGGCCTCACAGGCTGGAAGCTGTATGCCTACGTCATCATGCCGTCGGCCCTACGCCGCTCGCTGCCGTACTACAGCAACGAAGTGATCCTGATGCTGCACTCGACCACCGTGGCGTTCACCGCGACGGTGCCGGACATTCTCAAGGTGGCCCGGGACGCCAACTCGGCCACGTACATGACCTTTCAATCATTCGGCATCGCTGCGCTGATCTACCTGACCGTGACCTTTGCGCTGGTCGGGCTGTTTCGTCTGGCGGAGCGCCGCTGGCTGGCCTTTCTCGGGCCGAGTCATTAAGGAGTTGTCATGCGTCATCAGGTACATGATCTGATCGCGCCGGTGCCAGGCACGGCGCGGCAGATTCACAGTTTCCACTTCGGCCCGGAACAGGCTGAAGGCAAGGTCTACATCCAGTCATCGCTGCATGCCGACGAACTGCCGGGCATGCTGGTGGCCTGGCACCTCAAGGCCCGCCTGGCCGAGTTGGCGGCGGCCGGCAGGCTGCGCAGCGAAATCGTGTTGGTGCCGATTGCCAACCCGGTGGGCCTGGAGCAAGTGTTGATGGATATTCCGCTGGGCCGCTACGAGCTGGAAAGCGGACAGAATTTCAACCGCCGGTTTGTCGACCTCAGTGAAGAGGTCGGTAACCAGGTCGAGTATTTGCTGGGAGATGACGCGCAGCACAACGCCCGATTGATCCGTGCCGCGCTGTCCACTGCCCTCGCCCGGCAAGCGGCCGACACCCAGTTGCAATCCCAACGCCTGGTGCTGCAACGACTGGCCTGCGAGGCCGACATGGTGCTCGACCTGCATTGCGACTTCGAAGCCGTGGCGCACCTGTACACCACGCCCGAGGCCTGGCCGCAGGTGGAGCCGCTGGCACGCTACATCGGCTCGGAAGCCAATTTGCTTGCCACCGACTCCGGCGGGCAGTCCTTCGATGAGTGTTTCACCCTGGTGTGGTGGCAGTTGCAGCAACGCTTCGGCGAGCGCTTCCCGATTCCCATGGGCAGCTTTTCGGTGACCGTCGAGCTGCGCGGCCAGGGCGACGTCAACCATGGCCTGGCCCGCCTCGACTGCCAGGCGATCATCGATTATCTGATCCACTTCGGCGCGATTGAAGGCACCGCCGCTCCATTGCCTGCCTTGCCCTACCCGGCCACCCCACTGGCGGGCGTCGAGCCTGTGACCACGCCAGTTGGCGGTTTGCTGGTATTTAGCGCCCTGCCCGGTGAATACCTGGAAGCCGGGCAATTGATCGCCGAAATCATCGACCCCCTTACTGACCGCGTAACGCCCGTGCACTGTAAAAACGCCGGCCTGCTTTACGCCCGTTCGCTGCGGCGCATGGCCACTGCCGGCATGGTGATCAGCCATGTCGCAGGTCATGAAGCCTACCGCAGCGGCTACCTACTTTCGCCTTGAGGATGCACGCCCCATGTACAAATTGACCGTTGAAGGCCTGCATAAAAGCTATGGCGACAATGAAGTGCTCAAAGGTGTCTCGCTCAAGGCCAAGACCGGTGATGTGATCAGTTTGATCGGCGCCAGCGGTTCGGGCAAAAGCACCTTTTTGCGCTGCATCAACTTTCTGGAAACCCCCAACGACGGCGCGATGACCCTCGACGGCCAGCAAATCCGAATGGTCAGTGACCGCCACGGCATGCGCGTGGCCGACGACGCCGAGCTGCAACGCCTGCGCACGCGGCTGGCGATGGTGTTCCAGCATTTCAACCTGTGGAGCCACATGAGCGTGCTGGAAAACATCACCATGGCCCCGCGCCGGGTGCTGGGTTGCAGCAAGAAGGACGCCGAAGACCGCGCCCGTCGCTACCTGGACAAGGTGGGCTTGCCGGCGCGCGTGGCCGATCAATACCCGGCGTTCCTGTCGGGTGGCCAACAGCAACGCGTGGCCATCGCCCGCGCCCTGGCCATGGAGCCGGAGGTGATGCTGTTCGACGAGCCGACCTCGGCCCTCGACCCGGAGCTGGTCGGTGAAGTATTGAAGGTGATCCAGGGGCTGGCCGAGGAAGGCCGCACCATGATCATGGTCACCCACGAGATGAGCTTTGCGCGCAAGGTGTCGAGCCAGGTGTTGTTCCTGCACAAGGGCCTGGTGGAAGAGCAAGGTGCGCCTGCGGATGTGCTGGGCAATCCGAAGAGCGAGCGCCTGCAGCAGTTTTTGAGCGGCAATTTGAAGTAAACCTTTGCGGCGCCTGGAGGGTCTCTGAATGAGAGCCTCCAGAGCGTCAGCCCACCCATGGCAAAACCCCTCGACTTCGCAAAACACTGGTTTGCCGCCAAGGGCTGGAAACCGTTCGCCTTTCAGAAAGAGGTATGGGCGGCGGTCAAGCAGGGTCGGTCAGGCTTGCTGCATGCCAGCACCGGCGCGGGTAAAACCTATGCACTGTGGTTTGCCGCCCTCAATCGCTTCGCCATCACTCGCCCGCCCGCCACCGGCAAACGCAAACCGCCGGCTGAGCCGCTGACCGTGCTGTGGATTACACCCATGCGCGCATTGGCCGCCGACACTGCACGCGCCCTTGAAGCGCCACTGGAGGTCTTGCAGATTCCGTGGAGCATCGGCCTGCGCACCGGCGATACCAGCAGCAGCGAACGCGCCCGCCAAACCCGCCGCCAGCCCACCGCGCTGGTTACCACGCCGGAAAGTCTTACGTTGATGCTGGCGCGTGCCGACAGTGAATCGAGCCTGGCGCACCTGCGCATGGTCATCGTGGATGAATGGCATGAATTGATCGGCAACAAGCGTGGTGTGCAGCTGCAACTGGCGCTGGCGCGCTTGCGGCGGTGGCATCCGGAACTGATGGTGTGGGGAATTTCGGCGACGTTGGGTAATCAGGCTCACGCACTGGAGGTTTTGGTCCCACAAGGTGGCGGGATCAACGTGCAGGGGCAAACGGCCAAAACGCTGCAGGTCGATACCTTGTTGCCGCCCACCACTGAGCGCTTTCCCTGGGCCGGGCATATTGGTTTGAAGATGTTGCCGCAAGTCGTCGCCGAAGTTGATTCCAGCAGCAGTTGCCTGGTGTTTACCAACACACGGGCGCAGTCGGAGATCTGGTACCAGGCGTTGCTCGAGGCGCGCCCGGATTGGGCGGGAGTGATCGCGCTGCACCATGGCTCACTCTCGCGCGAAACGCGCGACTGGGTGGAGCGAGCCTTGAAAGACGGCCAGCTCAAGGCGGTGGTGTGCACCTCCAGCCTGGACCTGGGGGTGGATTTTCTGCCGGTGGAGCGCGTGCTGCAAATCGGCTCGGCCAAAGGCGTGGCGCGCCTGATGCAGCGCGCCGGACGCTCCGGCCACGCGCCAGGGCGGCCGTCCCGGGTGACGCTGGTGCCGACCCACAGCCTGGAACTGGTGGAAGCGGCGGCCGCCCAAGACGCGATCGCCCAACGGCGCATCGAAGCCCGTGAATCGCCTTACAAGCCGCTGGACGTGCTCGTACAGCATTTGGTGAGCATGGCGCTGGGCGGAGGCTTTACGCCGGATGCGCTGCTGGCGGAAGTGCGCGGTGCCTGGGCTTACCGTGACCTCACGCAAGCCGACTGGGCCTGGGCGCTGGGGTTTGTGCGCCATGGCGGATTGTCGCTGACGGCTTACCCGGATTACCGCCGCGTGGAGCCCGACGAGCACGGCGTGTGGCGAGTGCCGGATGCACGCCTGGCGCGGCGCCATCGCATGAGCGTAGGCACCATCGTCAGTGACGCGAGTATCCAGCTGAAATTCTGGAGCAAGGGCGGCGGCGGCAAGAACCTGGGCAGTGTCGAGGAAGGCTTTATCGCACGGCTCAAACCCGGTGATGGTTTCCTGTTTGCCGGGCGTTTGCTGGAGCTGGTGCGCGTGGAAAACATGACGGCTTACGTGCGTCGCAGCACCGCGAAAAAAGCCGCCGTGCCGCGCTGGAATGGCGGGCGCATGCCGCTTTCCAACGAACTGGCGCAGGCGGTGGTCGAACGGTTTGATGCGGCGGCGCACGGGCATTTCGACGGCCCGGAAATGCAGGCGGTGCAACCCTTGCTGCAAACCCAGTTGCGCTGGTCGGGCCTGCCGACTCGCACGCATTTGCTGGCCGAAGCCCTGAAGTCGCGGGAAGGATGGCACGTGTTTCTTTACCCCTTCGCCGGACGCCAAGTGCATCTGGGCCTGGCCAGCCTGCTGGCGTGGCGGGTCAGCCAACAGCAGCCGGTGACCTTTTCAATCGCGGTGAATGATTACGGGCTGGAGCTGTTGAGTGCCACGCCGGTGGATTGGCCATTACTGCTGAACGAAGCGTTATTGAGTCCGCAAAATTTGCTGACCGACGTCATAGCCAGCTTGAATGCCGGGGAATTGGCCCTTAGACGTTTTCGCGAGATCGCGCGCATCGCCGGGCTGGTGTTCGCGGGTTACCCCGGGGCGCCAAAAAGCACGCGGCAGGTTCAGGCCTCCAGCGGGTTGTTTTTTGAAGTGTTCAAGCAATATGACCCGCAGAACCTGCTGCTGACCCAGGCCGGGGAAGAAGTCCTGCGTGACGAGTTGGATATTCGTCGGCTGGAACAGACATTGCGCCATCTGGCCGCGCTGAAACTGGACTTGCACCTGATCGAACGGCCTACACCGCTGGCCTTCCCACTGCTGGTTGAGCGGATGCGCGAGAGCATGAGTTCGGAGAAACTCTCGGAGCGCATTGCACGGATGGTCAAAGACCTGGAAAAAGTCGCTGATAACGGGAAACGCTGATGCATTGTTCGGTAATGCTTGAGGGAGAAGAGCTGTGGTTGCTGGCGGAAAAGGCCGTGTACTGGCCCTCGCGTCGGTGTTTGCTGATTGCCGACGTGCATTTTGGCAAGGCCTCCGCCTACCGCAGCCTTGGGCAACCCGTGCCCCAAGGCACCACGACTGAAAACCTGCAACGCCTGGACCGGCTGTTATCGGCCTTGCCGTGCGAGCAGGTGATCTTTCTCGGTGACTTCCTGCATGGCCCCGGCTCTCACGCCAGCGGCACCCTGAGCGCCTTGAGAGCGTGGCGTGAGCACAATCGCGACCTTGGCCTGACGCTGATTCGTGGCAATCACGACAAACGCGCAGGCGACCCACCGGCCGACTTGGGCATCGAGGTGGTGCCGGAGCCTTTGCTGATGGGGCCGTTCGCCCTGCAACACGAACCAGACGCGCATGCCAGCCACCATGTGCTGGCGGGGCATGTGCACCCGGTCTATCGACTGCGCGGCAGGGGCCGACAGAGCTTGCGCCTGCCGTGCTTTCAGTTCGGGTCGCGGATCAGCCTGTTGCCGGCGTTCGGCGCCTTTACCGGGGGTTATTCAGTGGAGCAGCGCGACGATCAGCAGATCTTTGTAATCGGCGATGAGGACGTATGGCCGGTGTGCTGAACAACCGGCCATGTCTATTGCCCTGAACGATCAGGCGACAGGCGCGGGTGGCGGCTCATCCGGCAGCGTCGGTTCACCAGGCTCGGTGGGCGGTTGCGGCCAATCTTGATCAGGTTGACCAGGGATGCCGCCTGCATACGCAGGGTCGGCCATCAGGGACCAGGCCAGAACACCAATCTGGTTGGGTTCAAGCCGGGCGAGTTCGGCGCTGATTCGCGGGTCGATCTTCATAAAGTACTCCTCAAGCGTGGCTCGGCGCGTTTTGCACGCACCGAGGCAGTACACCCAATAGAGTCACTTCCCGCAGACTAATTCCCTTAACGTGTAAGACCTTTCGATCAAGCGCGTGGGAGTGTGACGCCACGCTGGCCCTGATACTTGCCGGCGCGGTCCTTGTAGGACACTTCACAGGCCTCGTCGGACTGCAGGAACAGCATCTGTGCCACGCCTTCATTGGCGTAGATCTTCGCCGGCAACGTGGTGGTGTTGGAGAACTCCAGGGTCACGTGACCTTCCCACTCGGGCTCAAGCGGCGTCACGTTGACGATGATGCCGCAGCGCGCGTAGGTGCTTTTGCCCAAGCAAATGGTCAGCACGTCACGCGGGATGCGGAAAAACTCCACGGTGCGCGCCAGGGCGAAGGAATTGGGCGGGATGATGCACACGTCGCTCTTGACGTCGACGAAGCTCTTTTCGTCGAAATTCTTCGGGTCGACGATCGCCGAGTTGATATTGGTGAACACCTTGAATTCGTCGGCGCAACGCACGTCGTAGCCATAGCTGGAAACACCGTACGAAATCACCGGAGCGTCGCCTGCGCCACGGATCTGGCGTTCAACGAACGGTTCGATCATGCCGTGCTCTTGCGCCATGCGGCGAATCCACTTGTCCGATTTGATGCTCATGGCGGGTGTCCTGAATAGCGAGGTGGAAAAATTCTGTTGGGCATCTTACCGGGGCCGGCTTCGGGGTTCAAAGGGCGCGGGGCTTTTCTTGATGAATGCACCGGCTGCTGCAAGCCGCAGCCAACGGGGCCGGGGCTTATAGTGCGGTCCCTTGTGACTGTAAATACCACCGCCAGTCACGAAAATAGAGAAACCTTCGGAAATACCATTGGCACGTTCCGGAAAAAGGGTTAAGGTGGCGCCACTGTGCTGCTTGTGTCACTGAGAATCTCTACACGATATGTTGAATTTCGATCCAACCATCTCCAAGAATTTTTCCTGCTCTTTGCACTCAGTCTCGGCCAGGGCTTTTCCTGAGTCGCAGTTAACTTTGTCCAAGGAGATACACCATGTCTAATCGCCAAACTGGTACCGTTAAGTGGTTCAACGATGAAAAAGGCTTCGGCTTCATCACTCCACAATCCGGTGACGACCTGTTCGTTCACTTCAAAGCTATCCAATCCGACGGCTTCAAAAGCCTGAAAGAAGGCCAACAGGTTTCTTTCATCGCTACCCGCGGTCAGAAAGGCATGCAAGCTGAAGAAGTTCAAGTTATCTAACTTGTACTGACTTAGTCGAAAAAACCCCGCCCTCAAAAGCGGGGTTTTTTTATGCCTGGGATTTGGCGCAACGCCACCGGAATCCCGGACAAAAAAATGTGGGAGCCTACTTATGTGGGAGCTGGCTTGCCTGCGATGCTAACGCCTCGGTGTATCAGTTACACCGAGACGATGCTATCGCTGGCAAGCCGGCTCCCACACAAGCCTGCTCCCACAGTTCATACAGCGTTGTTACTGGAACAACGACTCACTCGACAAGCCATTCTTCTCAAGGATCTCACGCAAGCGCTTGAGGCCCTCTACCTGGATCTGCCGCACCCGCTCACGGGTCAAACCGATCTCCAGGCCTACGTCCTCCAGGGTACTGCTCTCATGGCCGCGCAGGCCGAAGCGGCGAATCACCACTTCACGCTGCTTGTCCGTGAGCTCAGACAACCACTGGTCAATGCTTTGGGAAAGATCATCGTCCTGCAACAGTTCGCAAGGATCCGTCGGACGATCATCCGTCAGGGTGTCCAGCAGGGTTTTATCCGAATCCGGACCCAGCGAGACATCGACCGAAGACACGCGCTCGTTCAGGCCGAGCATGCGCTTAACCTCGCCTACCGGCTTTTCCAGCAGGTTGGCGATTTCTTCAGGCGAAGGTTCATGATCGAGTTTTTGTGTCAGCTCACGCGCCGCCCGCAGGTAGACGTTGAGCTCCTTGACCACATGGATCGGCAACCGGATCGTACGGGTTTGATTCATGATCGCCCGTTCGATGGTCTGACGAATCCACCAGGTGGCATAGGTCGAAAAGCGGAAGCCCCGCTCAGGGTCGAACTTCTCCACCGCCCGGATCAAGCCCAGGTTGCCCTCCTCGATCAGGTCCAGCAGCGACAGCCCACGATTGACGTAGCGTCGGGCGATTTTCACCACCAGGCGCAAGTTACTTTCAATCATGCGTTTGCGCCCAGCCGGATCGCCTTTTTGCGACAAGCGCGCAAAATGGACTTCTTCTTCGGGAGTGAGCAGAGGGGAAAAGCCGATTTCATTGAGGTACAGCTGCGTTGCGTCGAGCGCCCGCGTGTAGTCAATGTACTTGTGTTGCTTTAACGCGGTGGAGTTCTTGGATTTGGTGCGAACTGAAGGTGTAGCAGACCCTTCATCATTCGACATCGATTCCTTTTCGGTGAGTATCTCCATTTCAAGGAGAACCTCATCGTCGATGTCAAACTCCGGCGCTTCTTTACTGAGAGCCATTGTTATAGTCCTTTGGTGAGTTCGACCTCAAGCTCAAGCGACGCCTCTATCCTTGGCAACGCTGGAGCCTGTTCCTTCTACGTGAGGGAACAGGCTGTGCAACACATCAACGACGGGGTAGGAATTGCAGCGGATCTACAGGTTTCCCTTGGCGGCGAATCTCAAAGTGCAGTTTCACCCGGTCTGTACCAGTTGACCCCATTTCGGCAATTGTCTGTCCGACTTTGACTTGCTGCCCCTCCCGAACCAACAGCCTGCGGTTGTGACCGTAAGCACTGACGTAGGTATCGCTGTGTTTGATGATGACCAGTTCGCCGTAGCCCCGCAAACCACTCCCGGCGTACACCACTGTCCCATCAGACGCAGCTAAAACAGGCTGTCCCAAATCCCCGGCGATATCAATGCCTTTATTCAAACTACCGTTTGAAGAGAATTTTCCAATCAACACCCCGTTTGAAGGCCATCCCCAACCGGTCGGAGCAGGCCCTGCAGGCGGCAGAGGCGCAGGCGCTGGTTTGCTCGCAACCGTAGGCGCGGCGGTGCCTGCAGGCCGGGTGATGATCGTGGTTTTGCTCGAAGACGACGGCGAAGATCCGGAATTTGTCACAACTGTCGTAGGCGTTGAACCGGTGCGTCCATCGAAACGAATGGTCTGACCTGGATGTATCGTGTATGGCACAGGAATATTGTTACGAGCTGCGAGCGCCTTGTAATCCCAACCGTAACGGAAGGCGATCGAGAACATCGTGTCCCCCTTTCGCACTACATACTGACCGGTGGTGACCGTCGGTTTTTGCGGCACTGCATTATTGCGGTCAACCACCCGCGCACCGCTGGATGGCGTGCTCGAACAGGCCGCCAATAAGGAACTCAAGACAAGGCCAAGCACCAGTCGCTGAAAGCTTGTTTTACTCATACGCTGCGCAGGACCTGTGAGACTCACCCGCCGCTCCCTTTGTGGTGGCTGAACATGAACGCCTGTATCAGGCTTGAAATATGACGCAAGTATAACTGGGCATTGGATTTTTACCGGCACACGACTGAAACGAAAAATTCATCATGTTTAAACCCGGTTTCCCGTCATGTTGACTCTATGAGCCCCGCTGTAAGACACATCCCCACCCACAGAATTCACTGTTTGCGAATAAATGATCAGGCCAGCGGGCCATTGAGCAAGGGTACAAAGCGCACGGCGCCCAGTACATGCCGGGAAAAGCCTTCGTCTTCCCGGATAATGAGCATCAATTGTTGCACTTCGCCGGAACCCACCGGGATAACCAATCGCCCGCCAGGTGCCAGTTGATCCAGCAAGGCCTGCGGTACATCGGTTGCAACGGCGGTAACGATGATGCCGTTATACGGCGCCAGCGCCGGCCAGCCTTCCCAGCCATCGCCCCAGCGAAACACCACGTTACGCAGGTTGAGTTCCACCAGGCGCTCCTTGGCGCGGTCCTGCAGGACCTTGATGCGCTCCACCGAGAACACCCGCTCCACCAATTGCGACAGCACGGCGGTCTGGTAACCCGAACCGGTGCCGATCTCCAGCACTTTGTCCAACGGCCCCGCCGCCAGCAACAGCTCACTCATGCGCGCGACCATATAAGGCTGCGAAATGGTCTGGTTGTGGCCGATGGGCAACGCGGTGTCTTCATAGGCCCGATGCGCCAGGGCTTCGTCGACAAACAGGTGGCGTGGTGTGCGCCGGATGACTTCCAGCACCTGGGCATTCGACAGCCCTTCTTCGTACAGGCGCTGGATCAAACGCTCGCGCGTACGCTGCGAGGTCATCCCGATGCCACGGCGCAGCAGGTCGTCTTGTTCACGCGCCATCAACGCAGCCCCTCGAGCCAGCCATCGAGACTACTGAAGGCATCACTGAAGGTGCGATCAAGCTGCAACGGGGTAATCGATACATAACCTTGCATCACCGCATGAAAGTCTGTGCCCGGGCCACCGTCCTCGGCGTCGCCGGCTGCCGCAATCCAATAACCTTCCTTGCCGCGCGGATCGACCACTTTCAGAGGCGCCGCCGCACGGGCGCGATGGCCCAGGCGCGTCAGTTGGATGCCGCGAATATGGTCGAGGGGCAAATTAGGGATGTTGACGTTGAGTACTGTGCGCGGCGGCAGGTCCAGTGATCCGTGGGCCTCCACCAGCTTGCGGGCGAAATACGCCGCCGTCGCCAGGTTGTCCAACTGCCGCGAGGCAAAGGAAAAGGCGAACGAGGTGCGGCCCAGGAAACGCCCTTCAAGCGCCGCCGCCACCGTACCCGAATACAGCACGTCATCGCCCAGGTTGGCACCCAGGTTGATGCCCGACACCACCAGGTCCGGCTCCTGCTCCAACAAGCTGTTGATCGCCAGGTGCACGCAGTCGGTGGGGGTACCGTTCACGCTGATAAAGCCATTGGCCAGAACCTGCGGGTGCAGCGGACGGTCGAGCGTCAGCGAACTGCTGGCGCCGCTCTTGTCCTGGTCCGGGGCAACCACCACACACTCGGCGTAATCTTCCAGCGCAGCATAAAGCGCGGCAAGGCCGGGTGCGGTGGCACCGTCATCGTTAGATATCAGAATACGCATGGGCTGTCCGTCTGCCCCACCGGCACCAGATCAACAAGCTCGCGCACCAAGACAGTGGCGAAGCATCCGGCCGGCAGGACGAATTCCAGTTGCAGAATGTCCAGCGAGGGATAATGCCACGTCAACCCGCCAATGGGCAGTCGCAGAATGCGACGCTCCTGGCTCATGCCGGCATTGACCAGCCAATCGCGCAGGTCGGCTTCACCGTCGGCGATTGCCTGTTCCAGCGCGAAGGTCGCCCCCGACGCCGGCGAATTGCCTTCGCCCCACTGCGGCCCTGTCGGGTGCAGGTCCAGAATCGCCAGGCGCGGGTCGCTGCATTCAGCCTCCCCCGCCGGGAAAAAACTGCGGCTGTCAGTAAACGCCAACAAATCGCCGACCTGGGCGCGCTGCCAGGACCCGTCTGCCACACGTGCTGCCAGGACTTTATTGAAGAGAAAACTACGCGCGGTAGACAGCAGCCGCGAGCGCACATTGCGCTGCTCCGGCAGGGCCTTGCGGGCCGCCCATTCACGCGCGTCCGCCACGTTGCCGCCGTTGTGGCCGAAGCGCTGGGCACCGAAGTAATTGGGGATGCCGTGCTGGGCAATCTGCTGCAAACGCGCGTCGATGGCGGCGGTGTCGCCAGCCAATTGGGTCAGGCGCAGGGTAAAGCCGTTGGCCGAATGCGCACCCCGCTGCAGCTTGCGTTTATGACGGACGATCTTGAGGATTTTAAGGGTGTCGTTCTGCGCACCGCTCATGTCCGGGTCGGCCTTGCCCGGCAGTTGCACGCTGAACCACTGGCGCGTCAACGCCTGGCGATCCTTGAGCCCGGCATAGCTGACGGTGCGCAGCGGCACGCCGGCGGCCTTGGCAATGCGCCGCGCGGCTTCTTCAGTATTCAAACCGCGTTTTTCGACCCACAGCCACAGGTGCTCGCCGTCGCCGGTCAGCGGAATATCCAGCACTTCGTCTACCTGGAAATCTTCAGCCGTCGCTTTTAATACGGCGCTGCCCAAAGCCTCGCCGTAGGCCCGCGGGCCCAACAGTTGCAAGTCATTCATGCGCGCAGCAACAAGGCAACGGAGTGCACCGCGATGCCCTCTTCCCGTCCGGTAAACCCGAGTTTTTCGGTGGTGGTGGCTTTCACGTTGACTTGATCCAATTCAATTTGCAGATCCGCGGCAATCAGTGCGCGCATCGATTCGATATGCGGGGCCATTTTCGGCGCCTGGGCGACGATGGTGTTGTCGACATTCCCGACCTTCCAGCCCTTGGCGTGGATCAGGCCAACCACATGGCGCAGCAAGACGCGGCTGTCCGCACCCTTGAAGGTTGGGTCGGTGTCTGGAAAGTGCTTGCCGATATCGCCCAACGCCGCTGCGCCGAGCAGGGCATCGCTCAAGGCGTGCAATACAACGTCGCCGTCGGAATGAGCGAGCAACCCATGGTGGTGTGCAATGCGCACGCCGCCCAAGGTGATGAAATCGCCTTCAGCGAAACGGTGCACATCGTAGCCGTGGCCAATACGCATAAAAAAACGCCCCGATTTAATTCAGGGCGTGATTCTACCTACTTTTGCCTCACATTAACCGAGCAAAGCACGCCCATGATGTCGCAAA
This sequence comes from Pseudomonas sp. MF6747, assembly GCF_963890955.1. Classification (NCBI taxonomy): domain Bacteria; kingdom Pseudomonadati; phylum Pseudomonadota; class Gammaproteobacteria; order Pseudomonadales; family Pseudomonadaceae; genus Pseudomonas; species Pseudomonas sp. MF6747. The sequence goes on along the minus strand of NZ_CAWPSZ010000034.1, from coordinate 233,334 downwards.
TGATCTTCGATGAAGCTGGCGATAAAGAAGTAGCTGTGGTCGTAGCCGGGTTGCAGGCGCAGTTCGAGCGGATGGTTGGCCGCCTTGGCCGCTTGCTGCAGGGCTTCGGGCTTGAGTTGCACGGCGAGGAAATCGTCGCGGTCGCCCTGATCCACCAGCAATGGCAGCTTTTGCGTGGCCTCGCTGATCAGCGCGCAGGCGTCCCATTCACGCCATTTAGAGCGTTCATCACCCAAATAACGCGAGAAGGCCTTCTGGCCCCATGGGCAATCCATCGGGTTATTGATCGGCGAAAATGCCGACACTGATTGGTAGCGCCCAGGGTTGCGCAAGGCACACACCAAAGCACCGTGGCCGCCCATGGAGTGGCCGCTGATGCCGCGCTTTGCCGATGCAGGGAAATGCGCTTCAACCAACGCAGGCAATTCCTGCACCACGTAGTCATGCATCCGATAGTGCTTGGCCCAAGGTTCCTGCGTGGCATTCAGGTAGAAGCCGGCCCCCAGGCCAAAATCCCAGGCGTCGTCAGGGTCGCCCGGCACACCGGGCCCACGCGGGCTGGTGTCCGGCGCAACGATGATCAACCCCAGCTCGGCGGCCACACGCTGAGCACCAGCCTTTTGCATGAAGTTTTCGTCGGTGCAGGTCAAGCCGGACAGCCAGTACACCACCGGCAGTTTGCCGCCCTGCTCCGCCTGTGGCGGCAGGTAGACGGCAAAGGTCATGTCGCACCCGAGCACGTGGGAGCTGTGTTTGTAGCGTTTATGCCAGCCGCCAAAACTCTTTTGGCAGGAGATGTTTTCGAGGGTCATGGGAATGCTCCCAGCGGCGAGCGGCAAACTTCAGGCTGCAGGCAGACATACACCTTTTTGCAGCCTAGAGCGTGCAACTTGCAGCTGCTTTAAAAGTGAATGACGGTACGAATGCTCTTGCCTTCATGCATCAGGTCAAACGCTTTGTTGATGTCTTCCAGGCCCATGGTGTGGGTGATAAAGGTGTCCAGCGGGATTTCGCCGGATTGGGCCATTTCCACGTAGCTTGGCAATTCGGAACGGCCACGCACGCCGCCAAACGCCGAACCGCGCCAGACGCGCCCGGTCACCAGCTGGAATGGGCGGGTGGCGATTTCCTGGCCTGCACCGGCTACACCAATGATCACCGACTCGCCCCAACCCTTGTGGCAGCACTCCAGGGCCGCGCGCATCAGTTGCACATTGCCGATGCACTCGAAGGAAAAGTCCACGCCGCCGTCGGTCAAGTCGACGATCACGTCCTGGATGGGGCGGTCGTAGTCTTTCGGGTTGATGCAGTCGGTGGCGCCCAATTGCCTGGCGATTTCAAACTTGGCCGGGTTGATGTCGATGGCAATGATGCGACCGGCCTTGGCTTTCACTGCGCCGATGATGGCCGACAGGCCAATGCCGCCGAGGCCGAAGATAGCCACGGTATCGCCCGGCTTGACCTTGGCAGTGTTGATCACCGCGCCGATGCCGGTGGTAACGCCGCAGCCGAGCAGGCAGACCTTTTCCAACGGCGCTTCTTTAGGGATTTTTGCCACGGAAATTTCCGGCAGCACGGTGTACTCGGAGAACGTCGAGGTACCCATGTAGTGGAAAATCGGCTGGCCCTTGTAGGAGAAACGTGTGGTGCCATCCGGCATCAGGCCTTTGCCCTGCGTGGACCGAATGGCCTGGCACAGGTTGGTCTTGCCCGACAGGCAGAATTTGCACTTGCCGCATTCCGGCGTGTACAGCGGGATCACGTGGTCGCCGACGGCCACCGAAGTCACGCCCTCGCCGATTGCTTCAACCACCGCGCCACCTTCATGGCCGAGGATCGACGGAAAGATCCCTTCCGGGTCGGCGCCCGACAAGGTGTACGCGTCGGTATGGCACACGCCGGACGCGACCACCCGCAGCAGCACCTCGCCGGCCTTGGGCATGGCGACATCGACTTCGACGATCTCTAGGGGCTTCTTCGCTTCGAAGGCTACAGCGGCGCGGGACTTGATCATCCGGGTTTCTCCAGGAAATTAAAAACTGAAGCGCTGAGTGTAAAACATGGCCCAGTGATTAATAATCCGAGCGAAAGCAAAACTTTATTGCTGTACAGGGATAATCAACATGCTGGAAAACCGCTGGGAAGGCATCGACGAATTTGTTGCGGTGGCTGAGTGCAGCCAATTCACAGCGGCGGCCGAGCGACTTGGCGTGTCGTCATCGCACATCAGCCGGCAGGTGGCGCGCCTGGAAGAACGGCTGCAAACCCGGTTGCTCTATCGCAGCACGCGCAAGGTCACGCTGACCGAAGCCGGCCAGACCTTCCTGCAACACTGCCAACGCTTGCAGGACGGTCGCGAAGAAGCATTGCGCGCCGTCGGCGACCTCGCCAGCGAACCCAAGGGCATGTTGCGCATGACCTGCGCGGTGGCTTACGGCGAGCGTTTTATTGTGCCACTGGTCACACGATTCATGGGGCTCTACCCGCAATTGCGCGTGGATACCGAGTTGAGCAATCGCCAGCTGGACCTGGTGCATGAAGGCCTCGACCTGGCGATCCGCCTGGGCCGCCTGCAAGACTCGCGCATGGTCGCCAGTCGCCTGGCCCCGCGGCGCATGTACCTGTGCGCATCACCTTCCTACCTGGCGCGGTATGGTCGGCCACACAGTCTGTCGGAATTAAGTCGGCATAACTGCCTGATCGGCAGCTCGGATATTTGGCAACTGGCCCAGGATGGGCGCGAATTTTCCCAACGGGTGCAGGGAAACTGGCGCTGCAACAGTGGGCAGGCGGTGCTGGATGCGGCGTTGCAAGGGGTCGGGCTGTGCCAGTTGCCGGACTATTACGTGCTGGAGCATCTGCATACGGGCGCGCTGGTGTCGTTACTGGAGGCGCATCAGCCACCGAACACGGCGGTGTGGGCGTTGTATCCACAGCAGCGGCATTTATCGCCGAAGGTCAGAAAGCTGGTGGATTTCTTGAAGGAGGGGTTGGCCGAGCGGCCGGAGTACAGCGAGTAATTTGGGGCGCCTGCCTGGGTCTCATCGCGGGCTAGCCCGGCTCCCACTGGGAGTCGCATTTCAACCGTGGGAGCTGGCTTGCCTGCGATGAAGTCAACGCGGTTTAACTGACTACCTGCGGTTCGCCCACCGCAGCCGCAACCACTCCAGGTCTTCGGGCCGGGTCACCTTGATATTGTCCGAACGCCCTTCAATCAGGCGCGGCGCCTGGCCGGACCATTCCATCGCCGAGGCTTCGTCGGTGATGACGGCATCAGCCACCAAGCTATCAGCCAACGCTCGATGCAATGCACCGAGGCGAAACATCTGCGGCGTGTAGGCTTGCCAGATCAGGCTGCGGTCGACGGTTTCAACCACACGTGCGTGCTTGTCGACGCGCTTGAGCGTGTCGCGAGCGGGCACGGCCAGCAGCCCGCCGACAGGATCATCCGACAGTTCCAACAATAGGTTATCGAGGTCATCACGGCTGAGGTTAGGCCGCGCGGCGTCATGCACCAGCACCCAATCATCATCGCTGGCACCCAGCGCATTGAGTTGCAGCAACGCATTGAGTACCGAACCCGAGCGCTCGTCACCGCCGTCCGCACGCACGATGCGTGGGTCATTGGCGCAAGGCAGGTTCGGCCAATAAGGATCATCGACAGCCAAACTGACTACCAGCCCCTTGAGCCCTGGATGGTCGAGAAAACAGCCGAGGCTGTGTTCGAGAATTGTGCGCCCGCCCAATTGCAAGTATTGCTTGGGGCGGTCCGCAGCCATACGGGCACCAACGCCCGCGGCAGGAATCACGGCCCAGAAGGCCGGTAAAACGCTACTCATTGGGCCAGCTGATAGAGGGTTTCGCCCTCTTTCACCATGCCCAGCTCATGACGAGCCCGTTCTTCAACGGTCTCCGTACCTTTTTTCAGCTCAAGCACTTCAGCATCGAGGACACGATTGCGCTCCAGCAGACGTTCGTTCTCGGCGTGCTGGTCGGCAATTTGCTGGGTCAACTCTTTCACCTGCGCAAAGCTGCCATTACCCACCCATAGGCGGTACTGCAGGCCAGCCAGCAACAAGAGCAAGACGAGGAACAACCAATTGGGACTGCGCATCGAAATCCGGGTATCCAGTAAAAAAAGACAGCCATGCAAAACTTTTGAAGCAACTGATAGCACGAAGCCTGGATGAACCAGGCTTGTGCTTGTTAGCCATGAGATTAGCGTCGAAATTCACGCTGTCGTGATTTTTCCGACGTAATCCGCAGACCTTTTACCATTTAACAATCAGCCGCGAAACTCGCTGCGACCGTTGTACTTGGCTTTACCTGCCAATTGCTCTTCGATACGCAGCAATTGGTTGTACTTGGAAACGCGGTCGGAACGGCACAGGGAACCGGTCTTGATCTGCCCAGCCGAGGTGCCCACGGCCAGGTCGGCAATGGTCGAGTCTTCGGTTTCGCCGGAGCGGTGGGAGATCACGGCGGTGTAGCCCGCAGCCTTGGCCATCTGGATGGCTTCCAGGGTTTCGGTCAGGGTGCCGATCTGGTTGAACTTGATCAGGATCGAGTTGGCAATCTTCTTGTCGATGCCTTCTTTCAGGATCTTGGTGTTGGTCACGAACAGGTCGTCGCCGACCAGTTGGATTTTTTCGCCGATCTTGTCGGTGAGGACTTTCCAGCCAGCCCAGTCGGACTCGTCCAGGCCGTCTTCGATGGAGATGATCGGGTAGCGTTCGGTCAAGCCTTTGAGGTAGTCGGCAAAACCTTCGGAGGTGAACACGTGGCCTTCGCCGGACAGGTTGTATTTACCGTCCTCGTAGAACTCGCTGGCCGCGCAGTCCAGGGCCAGGGTCACGTCGGTGCCCAGTTTGTAGCCCGCATTGGCCACGGCTTCGGAGATCACTTTCAGTGCATCTTCGTTGGACGCCAGGTTCGGCGCGAAACCACCTTCGTCACCCACGGCAGTGCTCAGGCCACGGGCCTTCAGGACAGCTTTGAGGTGGTGGAAAATCTCGGTGCCCATGCGCAGGCCTTCGGAGAAGGTCTTGGCGCCAACCGGCTGCACCATGAATTCCTGGATGTCGACGTTGTTATCAGCGTGCTCGCCACCGTTGATGATGTTCATCATCGGCACCGGCATCGAGTAAACACCCGGGGTGCCGTTCAGGTTGGCGATGTGTGCGTACAGCGGCAAGTCCTGGTCCTGTGCGGCAGCCTTGGCAGCGGCCAGGGACACGGCGAGGATGGCGTTGGCGCCCAGGCTGCCTTTGTTTTCGGTGCCGTCGAGCTTGATCATCGCGTGGTCCAGGGCTTTCTGGTCCAGCGGGTCCTTGCCCAGCAACAGGTCACGGATCGGGCCGTTGATGTTGGCTACAGCCTTGAGTACACCCTTGCCCAGGTAACGGCTCTTGTCGCCATCACGCAGTTCCAGTGCTTCGCGGGAACCTGTGGAAGCACCGGACGGCGCGCAGGCGCTGCCGATGATGCCGTTATCGAGGAGCACGTCGGCTTCGACGGTAGGGTTGCCACGGGAGTCGAGAACTTCACGACCTTTGATGTCGACGATTTTTGCCATTGTTGTAAACACTCCAAAGTTGACGAAAACGACGCAGCTGAAGGAAATCTTTTGACCGACCGCAAGGGTGGAACAACGGGGCAGGCTTGCAGGCGACAAGGCTCAGGCCCGCAGGCCTGAGCGTAAAGCGAGGGAAAGTCTACCGGAGAAATGGCGCTTACGCGGTCTCTACCGTCGGAAAACTCTTGACCAGTTCGTCCAACTGCTTGAGCTGGGCCAGGAATGGCTCCAGCTTATCCAGGCGCAGGGCGCATGGGCCGTCGCATTTGGCGTTGTCCGGGTCCGGATGGGCTTCCAGGAACAGGCCCGCCAGCGACTGGCTGATGCCCGCCTTGGCCAGGTCCAGCACCTGGGCACGGCGCCCACCAGCGGAATCGGCGCGACCACCGGGCATTTGCAACGCGTGGGTCACGTCGAAGAACACCGGGTATTCGAACTGTTTCATGATGCCGAAACCGAGCATGTCCACCACGAGGTTGTTGTAGCCGAAGCTCGAACCACGCTCGCAGAGAATCAACTGGTCGTTACCCGCTTCCACGCACTTGTTCAGGATGTGTTTCATTTCCTGGGGCGCGAGGAACTGGGCTTTCTTGATATTGATCACAGCACCGGTCTTGGCCATGGCGACCACGAGGTCGGTCTGGCGCGACAGGAAGGCCGGCAACTGGATGATGTCGCACACCTCGGCGACCACGGCCGCTTGTTCCGGCTCGTGGACGTCGGTGATGATCGGCACGCCGAAGGCTTGCTTGATGTCCTGGAAGATCCGCATGCCTTCTTCAAGGCCCGGGCCGCGATAGGAGGTCACGGACGAACGGTTGGCCTTGTCGAAGCTGGCCTTGAACACGTAAGGGATACCGAGTTTCTCGGTCACCTTCACGTACTCTTCACAGACCTGCATCGCCATGTCGCGGCTTTCCAGCACGTTCATGCCGCCGAACAGCACCATGGGCTTGTCGTTGGCAATCTCGATGTCGCCTACGCGAATGATCTTCTGGGCCATCAGGTTCACGCCTTCTTCTGATGTTGCGTCAGTGCTGCTTTAACGAAACCGCTGAACAACGGGTGACCGTCGCGCGGGGTCGAGGTGAACTCAGGGTGGAACTGGCAGGCCACGAACCACGGATGATCCGGCGCCTCGACCACTTCAACCAACTTGCCATCGCCGGAGCGACCGGAGATTTTCAGGCCGGCTTCTTTGATCTGCGGCAGCAGGTTGTTGTTCACTTCGTAGCGGTGACGGTGACGCTCGACGATCACGTCCTTGCCATAGCAATCGTGAACCAGCGAGCCCGGCTCCAGCAGGCAGTCTTGCGCGCCAAGGCGCATGGTGCCGCCCAGGTCGGAGCTTTCGGTACGGGTTTCAACGGCGCCGGTGGCATCTTCCCATTCGGTGATCAGGCCCACGACCGGGTGGCCGCTGGTGTGATCGAACTCGGTGGAGTTGGCGTCTTTCCAGCCCAGCACGTTACGGGCGAACTCGATAACGGCCACTTGCATGCCCAGGCAGATACCCAGGTACGGCACTTTGTTTTCACGAGCGTACTGAACCGCAGTGATTTTGCCTTCCACGCCACGCAGGCCGAAACCGCCCGGTACGAGAATCGCATCAACACCTTCGAGCAAGGCAGTGCCCTGGTTCTCGATGTCTTCGGAATCGATGTAGCGCAGGTTGACCTTGGTACGGTTGCTGATACCGGCGTGGCTCATCGCTTCGATCAGCGACTTGTACGCGTCCAGCAGCTCCATGTACTTGCCGACCATGGCGATGGTGACTTCATGCTCAGGATTGAGCTTGGCATCCACCACAGCTTCCCACTCGGACAGGTCCGCGCCGTTGCACTGCAGGCCGAAACGCTCGACCACAAAATCATCCAGGCCTTGGGAGTGCAGGATGCCCGGGATCTTGTAGATGGTGTCGGCGTCTTCCAGGGCAATCACCGCACGCTCTTCAACGTTGGTGAACTGCGCAATCTTGCGGCGCGAGGAAATGTCGATCGGGTGATCGGAGCGGCATACCAGCACGTCTGGCTGCAGGCCGATGGAACGCAGTTCCTTGACCGAGTGCTGGGTAGGCTTGGTTTTGGTTTCGCCGGCGGTGGCGATGTACGGCACCAGCGTCAGGTGCATCAGCATCGCGCGCTTGGCGCCGACTTCGAAACGCAGCTGGCGGATGGCTTCGAGGAACGGCTGGGATTCGATGTCACCCACGGTGCCACCGATCTCGACCATCGCCACGTCGGCATCGCCTGCACCCTTGATGATGCGGCGCTTGATTTCGTCGGTGATGTGCGGGATCACCTGGATGGTTGCACCCAGGTAGTCACCACGGCGCTCCTTGCGCAGCACGTGCTCGTAGACACGGCCAGTGGTGAAGTTGTTGTTCTGGGTCATGGTCGTGCGGATGAACCGCTCGTAGTGGCCCAAATCCAGGTCGGTCTCGGCGCCGTCGTGTGTGACGAACACTTCACCGTGCTGGAACGGGCTCATGGTGCCCGGGTCAACGTTGATGTACGGGTCCAGCTTGAGCATGGTGACCTTAAGTCCCCGCGCCTCCAGGATGGCCGCCAATGAAGCGGAGGCAATGCCTTTCCCCAATGAAGAAACAACACCGCCCGTGACGAATATGTAGCGCGTCATGAAAAACCCTAGAAGTCTGCGTTAAAGCGGTCCGAGCCGCCGGGGAAAGCGAAGGAAGGCCGAAGCCCCCGATCACCTGCATTAATCACAGTGCACCTTTCAAAAAAACCGCCGCGTTGTGACAGACCAGCAATGAAACACCGGTACGTTGATCGCTACACATTTTTTGGAATCGCCCAGCAAAGACTGCTTGGTAATCGGCAACTGCTGCGATTCAGTCGAATCCACAGAAGTTGTATCAAGAAGGGAGCGTAGTCTACCGGAAAGGCTCTATCAGCTCAAACCTTGATCGCAAGTCTGTGGCATCCAATCCAATTGTCCATCACCCGGCAGCCTGGCCCACAGGCCTGCAAGGCTTGGGACAGCCAGCAATTGCTCACCCTGATAGACCAGCGGCAATCTGCCACGGACAAAGCCCGGCAGCCCGCATTCATTAAGCAAGCGCTTCAAGTCGCGCCGGCCTCGAGCGGGCACTTCGATGATTTCGCCGCCCTGACGGTAACGCACCTCAAGCGGACCTTGGGGAGCCTCACCGATAAAGTTCAGCTGGCCATTGCCGGGTAACGCGAGTGGGTTTTGCGGATGCGGCCAACTGACCACGGCGTCGGAAAACTCCAACCACGCTGCGGGCAGCCACCAGATGCGCTCGCCGCAACGATGCAACTGGCCGTCGGCAAGGCGCCACAGCGGTTGTGCGTCAGCCTTGGCGTCGCGCAGGGCCTGCCAGCTGGCCCAGTGGTCGCTGTCGGGTAAACGGGTCAGAGGCGCCAGCCAGTGGCGCAAGGCATTACGTTGGCGGGCGTCAGAAAGTTCGCGCAGTGGAGCCAGAACCAACGAGGGCAGAGGCAACCAGGGAAATGGCGAAGGCTGATCGGCAGCTTGCAAGTCCATCCTCGCCAACTCGTCGAGCAGGCCCTGGGCTTCACTCAGGTGTTCGGCGGTGCGTGCCAGGCTGGAAACGGCTTGAGGCCATCGCTGCGTCAACACGGGAAGCACACGATGGCGCAAGTAATTGCGCGAGAAACGTGGGTCGGCGTTCGAAGGGTCTTCGATCCACGTCAACTGGTGCTCGTGTGCGTAGGCTTCCAATTCAGCACGCGAGGCCTCCAGCAACGGCCGCACCACGTGCCCCCTTGCCAGTGGGCGATGCACAGGCATAGCCGCCAGCCCGCGCACCCCTGCACCGCGCATCAGCCGAAACAACAGGGTTTCAGCCTGATCGTCGCGATGCTGCCCGGTGAGCAACACCTCCCCCGCGCCAGTGGCCTCGGTAAACGCCTGATAACGCGCGTCACGCGCCGCACGCTCAAGGCTGGCGCCCGGTTGCACTTGCACGCGCATTACCCGCAAGGGCACGCCCAAGGCGTCACACACCGCCTGGCAATGACTCGGCCAGGCGTCAGCCGCAGCTTGCAAGCCATGGTAGACGTGGACAGCACTGAGCGGCGGGAGGGTTTCGGTGGTTGCCAGAGTGGCCAACAGGTGCAGCAGGACGGTGGAGTCCAGACCACCCGAGAATGCGATGTGCCAGGCCGGGGCATTGCGCCAGGGCGCCAGATTTTGCAGGAAATTGGCGGGTAGAGCCGGCTTCATAACACAGTACCGCCATCAATCTGGAATGCGATAACCCAGCATACACAAAGCAAATGTGGGAGCGGGCTTGTGTGGGAGCCGGGCTCGCCCACGATGCAGGCAACTCGGGTTATCTGATACACCGAGTTGATGCTATCGCAGGCAAGCCAGCTCCCACACAAACCCGCTCCCACAGTGGTACTGCATTGTCTGCAAGATCAGCGTTTGATCAGAGGCCGTAGCTCATCAGGCGCTCGTAACGACGGGCCAGCAACGCCTCATTATCGAACTTCTTGAGCATCGCCAATTGCGAACCCAGCTCAGCGCGCAAGGTGGCAGCAGCGGCAGCCGGGTCACGGTGGGCGCCGCCCAATGGCTCGGCGATCACTTTGTCCACGATGCCCAGGCCTTTCAGGCGATCAGCGGTGATACCCATGGCTTCAGCAGCGTCCGGTGCCTTTTCGGCGGTTTTCCACAGAATCGAGGCGCAACCTTCCGGCGAAATTACCGCGTAGGTTGAATATTGCAGCATGTTCAGCTGGTCGCACACGCCAATGGCCAGCGCCCCGCCGGAACCACCCTCACCAATCACGGTGGCGATGATCGGGGTTTTCAGGCGCGCCATGACACGCAGGTTCCAGGCGATTGCTTCGCTCTGGTTACGCTCTTCGGCGTCGATGCCCGGGTAAGCGCCCGGCGTGTCAATGAAGGTCAGGATCGGCATCTTGAAGCGCTCGGCCATTTCCATCAGGCGGCAAGCCTTGCGGTAGCCTTCGGGGCGCGGCATGCCGAAGTTGCGGCGGACTTTTTCACGCACTTCACGGCCTTTCTGGTGACCGATCACCATGACCGGCTGGTCGTCCAGGCGAGCGATACCGCCCACGATGGCCGCGTCGTCGGAGAAGTGGCGGTCGCCGTGCAGCTCGTCGAACTCGGTGAAGATGTGCTGAATGTAATCCAGGGTGTACGGACGGCGCGGGTGGCGTGCCAGGCGCGCGATCTGCCAGCTGGTCAGCTTGCCGAAGATGTCCTCGGTGAGCGTGCTGCTCTTGTCTTGCAGGCGAGCGATCTCATCGCCGATATTCAGCGAATTGTCATTGCCGACCAGGCGCAATTCTTCAATCTTGGCTTGCAGGTCAGCGATCGGCTGTTCGAAATCAAGAAAATTCGGGTTCATAAGCGTCCGTCTTGGGTCGACGGCCAAGGAGTGCCTGGCCAGCCGGTTGTCTATTCGCGCCCTACCTTAAGGGAGAGGCGCGTTTAGGTCGAGATTAAATGTTCAGTCGAGATCAGACATATCTGACCGTCAACGGTATTGGAGGAAGACGTTGTCTCGCCCGAACTGGTCACGCAAAGCTTGAATCAAGCCATCGGCGGGATCAATTCGCCACGTCTCACCAAACTGCAACATCGCCTTGGCGTCATTGCCGGTGTATTCCATGGTCACCGGACATGCGCCACGGTGGCGCTTGAGCAGGTCACCCAACCAGCGTAGCTGATCGCCTTTAAGGGCTTCGGTCTTGACCTTCAAGCGCAGGCTTTCGGCGAGGTTGGTGCGCGCATCTTCCATACTCATCACCCGCTTGATCCGCAGGCGCAGGCCGCCGGAGAAGTCGTCGTTGCTGACCTCACCTTCAACGACCACCATGGCATCGGTCTGCAGCAACGACTGCGCGGAGTGGAAAGCGTCGGCAAACAGCGACGCTTCGATCCGGCCCGAGCGGTCGTCGAGGGTGATAAAGCCCATCTTGTCGCCCTTCTTATTTTTCATCACTCGCAGAGCGATGATCATGCCGGCGACCGTCTGAGTGTCGCGCGCCGGTTTCAGGTCGATGATGCGCTGACGAGCGAAACGGCGGATTTCGCCTTCGTATTCGTCAATCGGGTGACCGGTGAGGTACAGGCCCAGGGTGTCTTTTTCGCCCTTGAGTCGTTCCTTGAGGGTCAACTCCTTGGCCTTGCGGTGGTTGGCGTAAACGTCCGCGTCCTCTTCGACGAACAAGCCGCCAAACAGGTCGGCGTGGCCGCTGTCGTGGGTGCGGGCGGTCTGTTCGGCCGCCTTGATCGCTTCTTCCATGGCGGTCAGCAGCACCGCACGGTTGCGGTCGATATTGGCCTGATAAGCCTTAGGCTCATCATGGAAATACGGACCAAGGCGATCGAGCGCGCCGCTGCGGATCAAGCCGTCGAGGGTGCGTTTGTTGATGCGCTTGAGGTCAACCCGCGCGCAGAAGTCGAACAAGTCCTTGAACGGCCCGTCCTGGCGCGCTTCAGTGATGGCTTCGACCGGGCCTTCGCCCACGCCTTTGATCGCGCCCAGGCCATAGATGATGCGGCCTTCGTCGTTCACCGTGAACTTGAACTCGGAGGCGTTCACGTCCGGCGCGTCGAGGCGCAGCTTCATGGTGCGCACTTCCTCGATCAAGGTCACGACCTTGTCGGTGTTGTGCATATCCGCCGAAAGTACCGCGGCCATGAACGGCGCCGGGTAATGGGCTTTCAGCCAGGCAGTCTGGTACGACACCAGGCCGTAGGCGGCGGAGTGAGACTTGTTGAAGCCATAACCGGCGAACTTTTCTACCAGGTCGAAGATGTTACCGGCGAGGTCGGCGTCGATATTGTTGGTGGCACACCCCTCAATGAAACCGCCGCGCTGCTTGGCCATTTCTTCGGGCTTTTTCTTACCCATGGCGCGACGCAGCATGTCCGCGCCGCCGAGGGTGTAGCCGGCCATCACCTGGGCAATCTGCATCACCTGTTCTTGATACAGGATGATGCCGTAGGTTGGCGCCAGTACCGGCTTGAGGCCTTCGTACTGATAATCCGAATGCGGGTACGCCAGCTCGGCGCGGCCGTGCTTACGGTTGATGAAGTCATCCACCATGCCCGACTGCAGCGGGCCGGGACGGAACAGTGCCACCAGTGCGATCAAGTCTTCCAGGCAGTCGGGCTTGAGCTTTTTGATCAGCTCTTTCATGCCGCGCGACTCAAGCTGGAACACCGCCGTGGTTTCGGCTTTTTGCAGCAAGGTGTAAGTCGGTTTGTCGTCCAGCGGGATAAAGGCGATATCCAGCGGCGCTTCGTTGACCTTGGCGCGGTCACGGTTGATCGTCTTCAGGGCCCAGTCGATGATCGTCAGGGTGCGCAGACCCAGGAAGTCGAACTTCACCAGGCCGGCGGCTTCAACGTCGTCCTTGTCGAACTGGGTTACCAGGCCGTCGCCTTCTTCATCGCAATAGATCGGCGAAAAGTCGGTCAACTTGGTCGGCGCGATCACCACACCACCGGCGTGTTTACCGACGTTACGCACCACACCTTCGAGCTTGCGCGCCATGTCCCAGATTTCGGCGGCCTCTTCATCGACCTTGATGAAGTCGCGCAGGATTTCTTCCTGCTCGTAGGCCTTTTCCAGGGTCATGCCGACTTCGAACGGGATCATCTTCGATAGGCGGTCCGCCAGGCCGTAGGACTTGCCCTGCACCCGCGCCACGTCACGGATTACAGCCTTGGCCGCCATGGAACCGAAGGTGATGATCTGGCTTACCGCATTGCGGCCGTATTTCTCGGCCACGTACTCGATCACGCGGTCGCGGCCATCCATGCAGAAGTCGACGTCGAAGTCGGGCATGGAGACCCGTTCCGGGTTCAGGAACCGCTCGAACAGCAGGTCATATTCCAGCGGGTCAAGGTCGGTAATCTTCTGAACGTAAGCCACCAGCGAACCGGCACCTGATCCACGGCCAGGACCTACCGGTACGCCGTTGTTCTTGGCCCACTGGATAAAGTCCATCACGATCAGGAAGTAACCGGGGAACCCCATCTGGATGATGATATCCAGCTCGAAATTCAGCCGGTCAACGTAGACCTGGCGCTTGGCCTCGTAGTCCTCGGTGGTGTCCTTGGGCAGCAGCACGCTGAGGCGCTCTTCGAGGCCATCGAAGGACACTTTGCGGAAATACTCATCGATGGTCATGCCATCAGGAATCGGGAAGTTGGGCAGGAAGTGCTTGCCCAGCTTCACTTCGATATTGCAGCGCTTGGCGATTTCGACGGAGTTTTCCAGGGCCTCGGGTAGGTCGCTGAACAGCTCGGCCATCTCCTCGGCGCTTTTGAGGTACTGCTCTTCGCTGTAGTTCTTGGAACGACGCGGGTCGTCCAGAGCCCGGCCTTCGCCGATGCACACGCGGGTTTCGTGGGCTTCGAAATCTTCCTTCTTGATAAAGCGCACATCGTTGGTCGCGACCAGCGGCGCGCCCAGCTTGTCGGCCAGGGCCACGGCGGCGTGCAGATGCTCTTCATCATTGGGGCGATTGGTGCGCTGGACTTCCAGGTAGAAACGGTCGGGGAAGACCTGCATCCACTCGCGCGCCAGTACTTCGGCTTCCTGCGGGTTGCCGCCGAGCAGCGCGATGCCGATCTCACCCTCTTTGGCAGCCGACAGCATGATCACGCCCTCGCTCGCCTCGGCCACCCACTCGCGCTCGATGATGATCGAACCGTTGCGCTGGCCGTCGATAAAGCCACGGGAAATCAATTCGGTGAGGTTGCGATAACCGACGCCGTTCATCGCCAACAGGCTGATGCGGCTCAGGGGGTTATCCGGGTCTTTGTTGGACAGCCACAGGTCGGCGCCGCAAATCGGCTTGATACCGGCGCCCATGGCGTTTTTGTAGAACTTGACCAGAGAACACATGTTGTTCTGATCGGTCACCGCTACCGCAGGCATGTTCATGCCCACCAGGGTTTTGACCAGCGGTTTGATCCGTACCAGGCCGTCGACCAGGGAGTATTCAGTGTGCAGGCGCAGGTGAACGAATGAAGCCGGCATAGTGATCCTGTTCTAATACGTGGAGACAACAAGGCCCGGATTGTACCGGGCCTTGAGCAAAACATCAGCCTCGCGACTAAACCTCGATGAGGCTCTCGCGCAGCTCGTAAGCCTGGCGGACCGGGGCGAACGAGCGGCGATGGATCGGCGTGGGGCCGAGGCGAGCGAGGGCTTCCAGATGAACGGGCGTCGGATAGCCTTTATGGCCACCCATGCCGTAGCCGGGGTAGATCAACTCAAACGCGGCCATCTCACGGTCACGGCTGACTTTGGCCAGGATCGAGGCGGCAGCGATGGCCGGAACCTTGCTGTCACCCTTGACCACCGCTTCGGCAGGCATCGCCAGTTTCGGGCAACGGTTACCGTCGATCATCGCCATCTTGGGCGTGATATGCAGGCCTTCCACTGCGCGCTGCATGGCCAGCATGGTCGCGTGAAGGATGTTCAGCTCGTCGATTTCTTCGACTTCAGCCCGGGCAATATGCCAGCTCAGAGCTTTTTCACAGATCTCGTCGTAAAGCTTTTCGCGACGCGCTTCGGTGAGTTTTTTCGAATCGTTGAGGCCCAGGATCGGGCGGTTCGGATCGAGAATCACCGCCGCCGTGACGACGGCGCCACACAGCGGGCCGCGCCCTACTTCGTCAACCCCGGCGACCAGCTCGTGCACTTGCGCGACCAGGCTGAAGTCCAGGCCCATTTGCGTCGTCATAGGGCTTCCTGTTTGTGGCCAATCAAGGTCAGCACGGCGTCTGCAGCCTGGTTCGACGCATCACGGCGCAAGGTCCGGTGGATGTCGTCGAAACCGCGGGTCTGTTCTTCGCCGCCGTCGATCAAGGGTAGTAGCGTTTGCGCCAGAGCCTGGGGCGTTGCATCGTCCTGCAACAACTCCGGGACCAGCAGACGCTGGGCCAACAGGTTCGGCAAGGAGATGTAAGGACTTTTGACCATGCGCTTGAGAATCCAGAACGTCAGCGGCGCGAGGCGATAGGCCACGACCATCGGACGCTTGTACAACAACGCTTCCAGGGTGGCTGTGCCTGAGGCGATCAGTACCGCATCACATGCCGCCAGGGCCAGGTGCGACTGACCGTCCAGCAAGGTCACCGGCAGCGTGCGCCCTTCCAGCAGCGTTTCAATTTGTGCACGACGTTGCGGGCTGGCACATGGCAACACAAAACGAATGCAGGGCTTCAACACCTGCAGACGTTCGGCGGCGTCAAAAAACAGCGCCCCCAGGCGACCGACTTCACCGCCGCGACTGCCCGGCATCAACGCTACCAGCGGGCCGTCGGGCAGACCCAGCTCGGCACGCGCAGCCGCGCGATCAGCTTGCAACGGAATGGTATCGGCCAGGGTGTGCCCGACAAACCGCACCGGCACGCCCTTCTCTTCGTAGAACCTGGCTTCGAACGGCAGCAGTGTCAGCATCAAATCGCAGCCTTCACGGATCTTGAGCACGCGCTTCTGCCGCCACGCCCATACCGAAGGGCTGACGTAGTGCACGGTCTTAATCCCGGCCTGACGCAACTTGAGCTCGATATTGAGGGTGAAGTCCGGCGCATCGATTCCGATAAAGACGTCAGGCTTTTCTTCAATCAAGGTCTGAATCAGCAGCTTGCGGCGAGCCAGCAGCTCGCGCAGACGGCCCAGCACTTCCACCAGACCCATGACGGAAAGACGCTCCATGGGAAAGTAGGACGTCAGCCCTTCGGCCTGCATGAGCGGGCCGCCCACACCGATAAATTCCACCGCGGGATGCTGGGCCTTGAGGGCCCGCATCAAGCCTGCGCCGAGAATATCGCCGGAAGCTTCTCCGGCCACCAACGCGATACGCAGATTAGCCATGATCAGCGGGTAATGCCGCGAGTCGATGCCTGGATAGAGTCACGGAACACCGCGACTTCCGGGTACAACGCTGCCGGCTCGGTCAGTTCGGTCAAGGCTTGGTCAACTGTCAGACCCTGACGGTAAACCACCTTATAGGCGCGGCGCAGGGCGTGAATCGCATCTTCACTGAACCCGCGACGGCGCATGCCTTCGAAGTTCATGCTGCGCGCTTCAGCCGGGTTGCCGAATACCGTGACGAAGGCCGGAACGTCCTTGCCGATCGCAGTGCCCATGCCGGAAAAGCTGTGGGCGCCAATATGGCAATACTGATGCACCAGGGTAAAGCCAGACAGAATCGCCCAGTCATCAACATGCACATGGCCCGCCAACGCAGTGTTGTTGACCAGAATGCAATGGTTGCCGATGACGCTGTCGTGGCCGATGTGGGCATAGGCCATGATCAGGTTGTGATCCCCCAGAGTGGTCTCGGCACGATCCTGCACAGTACCGCGGTGAATCGTCACGCCTTCACGGATGATGTTGTGATCACCGATTACCAGGCGTGTTTCCTCACCCTTGTACTTCATGTCCGGGGTGTCTTCGCCTACCGAGGAAAACTGGTAGATACGATTGTGTTTGCCAATGCGGGTCGGACCTTTAAGGATCACGTGTGGCCCGATGACAGTCCCCTCGCCGATTTCAACACCTGCGCCGACGATCGACCATGGGCCGACCTCAACGTCTGCGGCCAGAACGGCCGACGGATCGATGATTGCGCGAGGGTCAATCAAACTCATAGTTTGCGTTCCGCGCAGATGATCTCAGCAGAGCACACCGGCTTGCCGTCCACCGAAGCCTGGCATTCGAACTTCCAGATCTGGCGCTTGCAGCTGATGAACTTGGCTTCCAGGATCAACTGGTCACCCGGTGTGACCGGGTTGCGAAAACGCAGCTTGTCGGAGCCCACGAAATAATACAGCGTGCCATCGGCAGGCTTGAGGTCGAGCATTTTGAAACCAAGGATACCGGCAGCCTGGGCCATCGCTTCGATGATCAATACGCCCGGCATGATTGGATGCGCGGGGAAGTGGCCATTGAAGAACGGTTCGTTGATGCTGACATTCTTGTAGGCACGAATGCGCTTTTCCTCGATGTTGAGGTCCACTACACGGTCCACCAGCAGGAACGGGTAACGGTGAGGCAGGTATTCGCGAATCTCGTTGATGTCCATCATTTCGGGGGGAAGCCTGTAATAAAGATTGGGGGCGGGCGGACAAAACGCACGCCCCGCTAGCAAATCAAGGAGGCAGTCTAGCGGCTGTGCACACTTGATATGGAAATGGTATCAGCCTTCTGATGAAGCATTACCGCCAGGGGTCACGTCCCCAACACGCTTTTCCAGCTGTTTGAGGCGTCGAGCCATGTCGTCGAGCTGCCGCAAACGTGCTGCACTCTTGCGCCATTCAGCCGCGGGCTGCATAGCGGTACCGGAAGAATAGGCACCGGGCTCGGTAATCGAGTGCGTTACCATGGTCATGCCGGTAATGAAGACGTTGTCGCAAATCTCGATGTGCCCCACCAACCCGACGCCACCAGCGAGCATGCAATGCTTGCCGATCTTGGTGCTGCCGGAAATCCCCACGCACGCGGCCATGGCGGTGTGATCGCCAATCTGTACGTTGTGGGCAATCTGGATCTGGTTGTCGAGCTTCACACCGTTACCGATGACGGTATCCGCCAAGGCGCCACGGTCCACTGCGGTATTGACGCCGATTTCCACGTCGTCGCCGATCAGCACACCGCCCACCTGGGCAATCTTGTGCCAGATGCCTTTGGATTGGGCAAAGCCGAAGCCTTCACCCCCGATCACGGCGCCCGACTGAATGACCACACGTTCACCGATACGCACGTCGTGGTACAGGGTGACACGCGGAGCCAGCCAGCCATCGGCACCGATCTCGCAGCGCGCGCCGATAAAGCAATGCGCACCCACTGTGACGCCGGCGGCAATGCGCGCGCCGCTCTCGATCACGGCAAACGCGCCAATGCTTGCCGCAGGGTCAACCCAGGCATCATCAGCAATGACCGCAGACGGATGAATACCGCCAGCAGCCTTTGGCTTTGGATCGAACAGGTGCGAGGCCCGGGCATAAGCCAGGTAAGGATCGGCCACCACCAGCGCATCCCCGGCAAACCCTTCGGCATCAGCGGCCTTCAGCAACACGGCTGCGGCTTGACTATCGACCAGGTATTTACGGTATTGGGGACTTGCGAGGAAGCTCAACTGAGCTGGGCCAGCCCCCTGCAAGGTGGCTAGCCCAGTGATTTCTTTCTCCGGGGAGCCGCGCAAGGTGGCCCCCAGGAACTCGGCCAACTCGCCGAGTTTGATAGTCGCGGTCATGGCTTACTTCAGCTGGTTCATGCGCTCGATCACCTGGCGGGTGATGTCGTATTGAGGCTTGACGTCGATCACGGCGCCGCGTTCGAACACCAGGTCAAAGGCACCTTTCTTGATGACTTCTTCCACAGCGCTGTCGAGTTTCGGCTTGAGCTGCTTGAGCATTTCACGGTCGGCAACGGCTTTGGCTTCGTTCAGCTCCTTGGACTGGAACTGGTAGTCACGGGCCTTTTGCTTGAATTCAAGCTCCAGACGCTCGCGCTCGCCTTGCTGCATCTTGTCGCCACCGGCTACCAGACGATCCTGGATGCCTTTGGCACTGCTTTCCAGAGTTTTCAGCTTGGTCAGTTGCGGACCGAATTTTTTCTCGGCATCCACTGCGTAACGCTTGGCCGCGTCGGATTCCAGCAGAGCCATCTGATAGTTCAGGACGGCGATTTTCATTTCGGCGAAGGCCGGGGTGGTCACCAGCACGGTGGCCAGCAGAACCAATTGAGTCAACTTGCGCACGATGTACTCCTACAGAATCCGTTGTCGTTATCTTGGGTCAGACGCTTAGAACGTCTGGCCGAGGGAGAATTGGAAAATCTGGGTTTCAGCGTTATCCGGTTTCTTGATCGGCATGGCCAGAGCAAAGCTCAATGGGCCAAGCGCGGTCACCCATGTCACACCCACACCCACGGAGCTCGCCAGGTTGCTGAGGCTCACGTCGTTGCACTGGGTGTTCGACACAGAACCAGGTTTAGGGTTTTGAACTTGTTCGCACTTGGAGTCGAACACGTTACCCACATCCCAGAAGACCGAAGTACGCAGGGATCGCTGGTCCTTGACGAATGGCAGCGGGAACAGAATCTCCGCACCACCTTGAATCAGAACGTTACCACCGAATGGCAGGGGATCGTTGTCCGAGTCAAGCAGGGTACCCTGGTTACCGGTTTTGTCGAAGCCACGGCTCGGCGTACCGCGAGGGCCCAGGGTGCTGTCCTTGAAGCCACGCACCGAGTTGAAACCACCAGCATAGTAGTTCTCGTAGAACGGCAAGCCATTGGTCGAACCATAACCGTCGCCATAACCCAGCTCAGTGTGCAGACGCATGGTGTAGTTATCGCTCAACGGCTGGAACAACTGACCACGGTAGTCGAGCTTGAAGAACGACAGGTCGCTGCCCGGCGTAGTCACTTCTGCTGTGAGGCTCTGGGAGTGACCACGGGTCGCCAGCACGCCTTTGTTCAGGGTCGATTCCGACCAACCGGCCGAAGCCTTGAAGTTCAGGAACTGGTCACCCTCTTTACGCACGAAGTCGAAGATTTCGTCCACGGTGTACACACCGGTCTTGATCTTGTCTTGTTGCGCGGTCAGGCCGAAGGTCAGACGCGACGTCTCGCTGATCGGGTAACCGATGTTGACACCGGCGCCGAGGCTGTCGATCGCATAGCTTGCAACGTCAACGTCGAGGTCTTTGTAGTCGGTGGTGCGGTAGAAGGCGTTGTAGCCCAGGCTCACACCGTCAGCAGTCCAGTAGGGGTCGACATAACCGAAGTTATAGCGGCTCTGGTATTCGCTTCGGGTCAGGCCGATGGAAACCTTGTTACCGGTACCGAGGAAGTTGTTCTGAGTGATCGAGCCGCCGAGGATCAGACCGGCGCTCTGTGCGAAACCAACGCTGGCGGTGATCGAACCCGACGCTTGTTCTTCAACGGCGTAGTTCACATCAACCTGGTCATCAACGCCCGGTACGGCCGGGGTTTCGACGTTGACTTCTTTGAAGAAGCCCAGGCGCTCAAGACGAGTCTTGGACTGGTCGATCAGGTAAGTCGACGCCCAGCCACCTTCCATTTGACGCATCTCACGACGCAGCACTTCGTCCGCAGACTTGGTGTTGCCACGGAAGTTGATGCGGTTCACGTAGGCGCGCTTGCCCGGGTCAACGACGAAGGTGATGTCCACAGTGTGGTCATCATCGTGCGGAGTCGGTACGCCGTTGACGTTGGCGAAGGTATAGCCTTCGTTACCCAGACGACGGGTAATCAGCTCGGACGTGGTGGTCATCAGCTTGCGCGAGAACACTTGGTTTTTCTGTACCAGCAACAGCGCCTTGACCTGGTCTTCAGGTACTTTCAGGTCGCCGCTGAGTTTCACGTCACGAACGGTGTACTTCTCGCCTTCGTTGACGTTGACAGTAATGTAGACGTGCTTCTTGTCCGGGGTGATGGACACCTGGGTCGAAGCGATATCCATGTTGATATAGCCACGGTCCAGGTAGTAGGAGCGCAGACGTTCCAGGTCACCCGACAGTTTTTCACGGGCGTACTTGTCATCGTTCTTGAAGAACGACAACCAGTTGGTGGTCTTGAGTTCGAACAGGTCGATCAGGTCGTCATCAGCAAACTTGGTGTTACCCACCACGTTGATGTGCTGAATTGCCGCCACCGTGCCTTCGTTGATCTTGACCTTGAGGCCAACACGGTTACGAGGCTGCGGGATCACTTCTGTTTCCACGGTCGCGGAATAGCGGCCCTGGGCAACGTACTGACGTTGCAATTCGTTACGCACACCTTCAAGGGTGGCGCGCTGGAAGATCTCGCCCTCGGCAAGGCCGGATTGCTTGAGACCCTTCATCAAGTCTTCAGTGGAGATCGCTTTGTTACCTTCGATCTCGATACTGGCGACAGAAGGTCGCTCGACGACAGTGATGACCAGGACGTTGCCTTCGCGACCCAGTTGGATATCTTGAAAGAACCCGGTTTTGAACAGCGCACGAGTGGACTCCACCAGGCGACGATCATCCGCCTGTTCCCCGACGTTCAACGGCAAGGCACCAAAGACGCTTCCCGCGGAAACCCGCTGGAGGCCGTTGACGCGAATATCGGAGATAGTGAAGGACTCGGCGTGAACTTCGGCGATCATCAATACGGTGAGAACCGCAGTTAGCAGCAGACGTTTCATGAAGTCCTTTCTTATTCCAACTGGCAATAAACAAACTGCCGCAAAATGCGGCAGATTCGCAATTCAGCGAAGCGTTACAGTCGTCCCAGATCGTTGACCAGAGCTAACAACATCACTCCGACCACCAAACTGATACCGATCTGTATCCCCCAACCCTGCACCCGATCCGACAAGGGGCGACCACGCACCCACTCGACCAGATAAAACAACAGATGCCCCCCATCCAATACTGGAATGGGCAGCAAATTCAGAACTCCAAGGCTAATACTCAGATAAGCCAGGAAATTCAGGAAATCCGCGACACCCGACTGGGCAGAAGCGCCCGCCACTTTAGCAATGGTTATCGGTCCACTCAAGTTTTTTACCGAGAGCTCGCCGAACAACATTTTCTTGAGCGATTCGAGCGTCAGCACACTCATGGTCCAAGTGCGTTTTGCACCCTCGCCAATTGCCGCCAAAGGCCCGAAGCTCACCTCGCGCACCATCGATGGCGGCCACTCGACACCTTTTACCCCCGCACCGAGGTAACCCCCGGCCGCCTTGGCTTCCCCGCGAACAGCCAGGGTCACAGGGACGTCGATTTGAGCACCATCGCGCTCAACTTTCAGCACAATTTTGGTATCAGGCCGTACACGCACCAGATCCACCACTTGCTGCCAGTCGCCCAGCGCCTGACCATCCAGCGCCAACAGGCGATCGCCGGTTTTCAGACCTGCGGCCTGCGCCGGGCCTTTCGGGTCCAGCTCGGCGAGCACCGGCGGCAGGGCCGGACGCCACGGACGAATGCCCAGAGACTTGATCGGATCAGGCTCTTCTGCGCCTTTGAGCCAATGGTCCAGGGACAATTCACGCGGCGTCTCGGCGGTGGAATCCTGCTCGCGCACCACCACATTAATAGTGCCGCTCTCGCCCATGCGGCGAACCAACTGCAAATTGACAGCGCCCCAGCCGGTGGTGGGCTCGCCATCAATGGAAACAATTTCCTGCCCAGCGATCAGCCCGGCCTTGGCCGCCATGCTGTCTGCTTCAACTGCGCCGATGACCGGGCGCACCTGCTGGCTGCCCATCATGGCCAGGACCCAGAAGAACACGATTGCCAAGAGGAAATTGGCGATCGGGCCGGCTGCGACAATGGCGATACGCTGACGAACGGTCTTACGGTTGAAGGATTGGTCCAACTGATCGACAGGTACCTCGCCTTCACGCTCGTCGAGCATCTTGACGTAGCCGCCCAGCGGAATGGCCGCAATCACGAATTCAGTGCCCCGACGGTCGTGCCAACGCAACAGCGGCATGCCGAAACCGACGGAAAAGCGCAGCACCTTGACGCCGCAACGACGCGCGACCCAAAAGTGGCCGAATTCGTGAAAGGTTACCAGCACACCCAGAGCAACCAGGGTGCCGACAATCATGTAGAGCGCACTCATCTAATTTCTCCGCATTCCAATCCAGTGCCTGAAGACTCAAACCTGCCCACAGACTAACGCGCGTTGCGGTTCAACCACTGCTGGGCCAGGGCCCGGGCCTTTGTATCGGCCTCGAACACTGCACCCAAATCATCCACTGCCACAACGGGCTCAAGACTCAAAACGTCCTCGATGATACTCGCGATCTGCGGAAAGCGAATACGCCCCTCAAGAAACGCCGCCACCGCCACCTCGTTGGCCGCATTGAGCACGGCCGGCGCACTGTTGCCCGCCTCTGCCGCTTGCCGGGCCAGACGCAGGCACGGGAAGCGCTGCTCGTCGGGCGCTTCGAAGTCCAGGCGGGCAATGGCAAACAGGTCCAACGGCGCAACGCCGGAATCAATCCGCTCCGGCCAGGCCAGTGCATTGGCAATTGGCGTACGCATATCGGGGTTGCCCAACTGGGCCAGAACCGAACCATCGACATAGTCGACCAAAGAATGAATCACACTCTGCGGGTGAATCACCACCTCGACCTGATCAGGCCGCGCATCGAACAACCAGCACGCCTCGATCAACTCAAGGCCTTTGTTCATCATGCTCGCCGAATCCACGGAGATTTTTCGCCCCATCGACCAGTTTGGGTGTGCACACGCCTGATCAGGCGAGACATGCTCAAGATCAGCCAGCGGAGTTTGTCGGAAAGGGCCACCGGAAGCCGTCAGGAGAATCCGCCGCACGCCAACCTGGCTCAGGCCTCGGGCAAAATCACCGGGCATGCACTGGAAGATCGCATTGTGTTCGCTGTCCAGAGGCAGCAGCACGGCGCCACTCTTGCGCACAGCCTGCATAAAGAGCGTGCCGGACATCACCAGCGCCTCTTTATTGGCCAGCAGGATCTTTTTGCCGGCATCGACCGCGGCCAGTGTCGGGCGCAACCCTGCCGCGCCAACAATGGCGGCCACCACAGTGTCGACTTCGGCATCAGCCGAGACCTGGCACAAGCCCTCCTCGCCCACCAATACGTGGGTCGCAAGGCCTGCAGACCTCAATTGGTCCTGCAAGCCGCGCGCTACCGACACCTCTGGCACAACGGCGAATCTAGGCGTATGACGCACGCACAAGGCCAGCAACTCATTCAAGCGAGAGAAGCCGGTTAGCGCAAATACCTGATAACGATCTGGATGGCGAGCGATCACATCCAGCGTACTGAGCCCGACCGAGCCGGTCGCGCCCAGCACGGTCACCTGTTGCAGGCGGCTCACGAAGCCGCCATCCACAACAGCACGGCGAAGATGGGAATGGCAGCGGTAAGGCTGTCGATTCGATCCAGCACGCCGCCATGACCCGGCAGCAGGTTGCTGCTGTCCTTGATTCCGGCCTGGCGCTTGAACATGCTTTCGGTGAGGTCACCCACTACGGAGATGAACACCACAACGGCAGTGCCCAGCAAAGCCAGAAGAATTTCCTTGACCGACCAGTCGCGCACCACGCCGACAACCAGCGTGATCACCAACGTCAATGCCAAGCCACCGTAAACACCTTCCCAGCTCTTGCCCGGGCTGACGGCGGGCGCCAACTTGCGCTTGCCGAACGCCCGGCCGGAGAAGTAGGCACCAATGTCAGCACCCCACACCAGGACCATCACCGCCATGATCAGCCAGTTGCCCATCGGCGAATTCTTGATTTCAACCAGCCCTTGCCAGGCCGGCAGCAAAATCAGAAGACCAATCACCAACTTGCTGGCCACGCTGGACCATTGGCCGCTGGTGCGCGGGTAGGTCAGCACCAGGAAGGTCGCGAGCGCCCACCACAGCACCGCTGCCCCCAACACCCAAGGCACGACAATGCTCGAAAGCGTATGCATGAGAAACAGCAACAGCGCCACCACAGCGGCGTAAACCACGCGAGGCAACTGCTCGTTGAAACCGGCCAGGCGTGCCCACTCCCAAGCACCCAGGGTAACGACCAGGCCGATAAACAGCGCAAAGCCGGAACCGTCGAGCAGAAAAAAACCACACAAGGCAATCGGCAGCAGGATCAGTGCTGTGATGATTCGTTGTTTAAGCATTTAAACCCGGGCTCCAGCTTCGATCTGCTCGCTCGTTTTACCGAAGCGACGCTGACGGGAAGCGAAATCGGCCAGCGCATTGCGCATGGCATCGTGTTTGAAGTCCGGCCAGAACAGGTCGGAGAAGTACAGCTCGGTGTAGGCCAGCTGCCACAGCAGGAAATTGCTGATGCGGTGCTCACCACCGGTACGGATGCACAAGTCCGGCAACGGCAGATCACCGGTTACCAGGCAGGTTTGCAACAATTCGGGCGTAATGTCGTCGGGCCGCAGATGCCCGGCCTGCACTTCGCGGGCAAGCCGCTGTGCAGCCTGGGCGATATCCCACTGGCCACCGTAGTTGGCTGCAATCTGCAGCACAAAACGGTTGGAGCCGGCGGTGATAGCCTCGGCTTCGCGCATGGCCGCTTGCAGTTCCGGATGGAACCGCGAGCGATCACCAATGATGCGCAGGCTGATGTTGTTGTCGTTGAGGCGCTTGGCCTCACGACGCAACGCCTTGAAGAACAGGTCCATCAAGGCGCTGACTTCTTCGGCGGGCCGTTGCCAGTTCTCGCTGGAGAAGGCAAACAGAGTCAACACCTCGACCTTGGCCTCGGCACACACTTCAATAACAGCGCGCACCGCATCGACACCCGCCTTATGCCCGGCGACACCCGGCATAAAGCGTTTTTTCGCCCAGCGATTATTCCCATCCATGATGATCGCGACATGGCGCGGCACCACGGAGGGCACAGTCTGCTTGGTCTTTTCCATGAAGGCGTCCTGACCCCTTATACGGCCATCAGGTCCTTTTCTTTCTCTTCCGTGGCCTTGGTGATCTGGGCCTCGGCGTCTTTGGTCAGTTTGTCGATTTCAGCAACGGCGCGACGCTCTTCGTCCTCGCTGATTTCTTTGTCCTTGACCAGTTTCTTGAGGTCGCCCAACGCATCACGACGAATGTTGCGCACGGCAACACGTGCATCTTCAGCAGCGCTGCGCGCCTGCTTGGTGAAGCCCTTGCGGGTCTCTTCAGTCAGGGCAGGCATGGAGATCAGCAACAACTCGCCCAGGTTGGTCGGGTTGAGGTTCAGGCCGGCGCTCTGGATGGCTTTGTCGACGGCTGCGAGCATGTTGCGCTCGAAGGCCACGACTTGCAGGGTGCGCGAGTCTTTTACAGTGATGTTGGCGACCTGGGTAATGGAGGTGTCAGTGCCGTAGTACGGCACCATCACGCTGCCCAGGATGCTTGGGTGTGCCTTACCGGTACGAATCTGGCCAAAAGCATGGGCCAGAGACTCCAGGGATTTGTGCATACGCTCTTGAGCGTCTTTCTTGATTTCGTTGATCATTGTTGGCCTTCCTCGATCAGAGTCCCTTCCGCGCCGCCGTGTACGATGTTCAGCAGGGCGCCGGGCTTGTTCATGTTAAATACGCGCAGTGGCATCTTGTGGTCACGGCACAGGCAAATAGCCGTCAGGTCCATCACGCCCAGCTTGCGATCCAGTACTTCATCGTAGGTCAGATGATCGAACTTCTCGGCATGCGGGTCCTTGAATGGGTCTGCGGTGTAGACACCGTCCACCTTGGTGGCCTTGAGCACGACGTCGGCATCGATTTCGATGGCGCGCAGGCAGGCAGCCGAATCCGTGGTGAAGAACGGGTTGCCGGTACCGGCAGCAAAGATCACTACTTCTTTGGCGTTCAGGTGACGCATGGCTTTGCGACGATCATAGTGATCGGTCACGCCAACCATGGAAATAGCCGACATCACGATCGCCGAGATATTGGCACGCTCCAGGGCGTCACGCATTGCCAGGGCGTTCATCACAGTGGCCAGCATGCCCATGTGGTCGCCAGTTACCCGGTCCATGCCGGCCGCACTCAGCGCCGCACCACGGAACAGGTTACCACCGCCAATCACCAGGCCGACCTGAACACCGATACCGACCAATTGGCCGACTTCCAGCGCCATGCGGTCGAGCACCTTGGGATCGATCCCGAACTCTTCCGAGCCCATCAGGGCCTCGCCGCTAAGCTTGAGTAGAATGCGTTTATAGCGAGCCTGATAACCACTGCCCTGCTGAGCCATTGCGAATCTCTCCTGCGGCGTATTTTTTAAAAATTCTTGGCGAGCCGTTTACGGCTTGCGTTCACTCTAGCTGGACGCTGTCTCAGCGCCATCGGAACACGGCTTTGTAAGCCAGTTCCGAGAGGAAACCAAATAAAAATTGGCCTTCCCATTTGAAAAGAGGCTGCGCGCGTGAGCGGGCAGCCTCTTTCGGGCGACAGTTGAAAACCGTCTTATTGCTTGGCGGCAGCCAGCTGGGCAGCAACTTCTTCAGCGAAGTTGTCGACCGGCTTCTCGATGCCTTCGCCTACTTTGTAGTAAGTGAAGGAAACGATTTCAGCACCGGCTTTTTTGGCCAGTTCGCCAACCTTGATTTCAGGGTTCTTGACGAACGCCTGCTCAACCAGGCTCGCTTCAGCCAGGAACTTGCTGATACGGCCTTTGATCATGTTTTCAACGATGTTTTCTGGCTTGCCGGCGATCTTGTCAGCGTTCAGGCTCAGGAACACAGCTTTTTCGCGCTCGATTGCGTCAGCAGACACTTCCGATGGCAGCAGGAACTCTGGGTTGCTGGCCGCTACGTGCATAGCGATGTCTTTGGCCAGCTCAACGTCGCCGCCTTTAAGGGCAACCACAACGCCGATTTTGTTACCGTGCAGGTAACCGCCAACCACATCACCTTCGATGCGCGCCAGACGACGGATGTTGACGTTTTCGCCAACCTTGCCGACCAGTACCAGGCGAGCAGCTTCTTGAGCTTCGATCAACGGCTCAACAGTGGTCAGTTTGTCGGCGAACGCTTTTTCAACGCTAGCAGCAACAAATGCCTTGAAGTCGTCTTGCAGAGCCAGGAAGTCGGTCTGCGAGTTCACTTCCAGCAGAACAGCGGACTTACCGTCTTCTTTCAGAGCGATAGCGCCTTCAGCAGCTACGTTGCCTGCTTTCTTGGCAGCCTTGATGGCGCCGGAAGCACGCATGTCATCAATGGCTTTTTCGATGTCGCCGCCGGCCTTGGTCAAGGCCTTTTTGCAATCCATCATGCCTTCGCCGGTGCGCTCACGCAGTTCTTTAACCAACGCTGCAGTAATCTCTGCCATTTCAAAATCCTCTTGGATAGGTTTTCAACCATTCCACCCGATCAAACGGGCGATCAATTCTTCCCGAATCACCCTTGTAGGCCGCTGCACGTTACAGAAGATGTAGCTGCGCTGCCGACAAATGGTTTTCGAGGTGGCAAAAAGGGGGCCAAGCCCCCTTTTTGCTTACTGAGTCAACGCCAGGGCGTCAGTTACTCAGCGGCAGCTACCGGAGCTTCTTCAACGAACTGCTCGGTACCACCAGCAACGTGGTTGCGACCACGGATTACAGCGTCAGCCATCGAACCCATGTACAGCTGGATAGCGCGGATTGCGTCATCGTTGCCTGGGATGATGTAGTCAACGCCTTCCGGGCTGCTGTTGGTATCGACTACGCCGATAACAGGGATGCCCAGCTTGTTGGCTTCGGTGATCGCGATGCGCTCGTGATCAACGTCGATAACGAACAGTGCGTCAGGCAGACCGCCCATGTCCTTGATACCACCCAGGGAACGATCGAGCTTTTCCAGGTCGCGAGTGCGCATCAGCGCCTCTTTCTTGGTCAGCTTGGCGAAAGTACCGTCTTCGGCTTGCACTTCAAGGTCACGCAGACGCTTGATGGAAGCACGGATGGTTTTGAAGTTGGTCAGCATGCCGCCCAACCAGCGGTGATCGACGTACGGCGAACCGCAACGTGCTGCTTCTTCAGCAACGATCTTGCCAGCGGAACGCTTGGTGCCGACGAACAGAATCTTGTTTTTGCCCTGGGCCAGACGCTCTACGAAAGTCAGCGCTTCGTTGAACATTGGCAGGGTTTTTTCAAGGTTGATAATGTGGATCTTGTTACGCGCGCCGAAAATGTATTTACCCATTTTCGGGTTCCAGTAACGGGTCTGGTGACCGAAGTGCACACCGGCCTTCAGCATATCGCGCATGTTGACTTGGGACATGATAGTTCCTTAATAAGTCGGGTTTGGCCTCCACGTATCCCAATGACCAACCAGCGGCATTCGCCTCCGGCACCCAGGTCATCGTGTCGACACGTGTGTGGATTTAAGCTTTGCGGGGTATCCCCGGAAAGCGGCGCATTTTATACCACACGAAGGACAAAAACGAAACCCGCAATCACATTTGCCGTGATCGGCTTTTGCGTAAGCCTTTGAATAGAGCCAACATGCCCCTACCTTATAGAGAGAAGCGATCGTCAGACGCTCATGGTTTGCCGCCCGCGTCTGGTAGAATCGCGTTTTTTGGGGCTTGTGCGAATTCTGCAACCTTTTGTCGCACGCCCGTAAACCGTATTGATTTCAGCGCGTCGCGCTAGAGAGAGCCTGTATGACCGTTACCTTGAAAACCGCCGAAGACATCGCAGGCATGCGCGTTGCCGGCAAACTGGCTGCCGACGTGCTGGAAATGATTGCCGAGCACGTCAAGCCAGGCGTAACCACCGAAGCCCTGGACCGCATCTGCCACGACTATATTGTCAACGTGCAAAAAGCCATCCCTGCGCCGCTGAACTACAAGGGCTTCCCCAAGTCCATCTGCACCTCGATCAACCACGTGGTCTGCCATGGGATTCCAGGCGACAAGCCGTTGAAAGACGGCGACACCCTGAACATCGACGTGACCGTGATCAAAGACGGCTACCACGGCGACACCAGCCGCATGTTCCACGTCGGCACCGTGCCGGTCTGGGCCGAGCGCCTGTCGCAGGTCACCCAGGAATGCATGTACAAGGCCATCGAAATCGTCAAACCCGGCTGCCGCCTGGGCGATATCGGTGAAGTGATCCAGAAGCACGCTGAAAAGAACGGCTTCTCGGTGGTCCGCGAATTCTGTGGCCATGGCATCGGCAAAGTATTCCACGAAGAACCGCAGATCCTGCATTACGGTCGCGCCGGCACCGGCATGGAACTCAAGGCGGGCATGACCTTCACCATCGAGCCGATGATCAACCAGGGCAAGGCCGACACCAAGGTGCTGGGCGACGGCTGGACCGCCATCACCAAGGACCGCAAGCTCTCGGCACAGTGGGAACATACCCTGCTGGTCACCGAAACCGGCTACGAGATCTTCACCTTGCGCGCAGACGACACGATTCCACGCGTTTCGGCGTAAAGGTTGCTTTGGTTTTCCCCCAACGGTGTTGTGACTGACTGATAGATAGAAAGGAAAGCCGATCGATGCCCCAGGTGGATCCCGAACTCTTCGACCGTGGCCAGTTCCAGGCTGAACTGGCCTTGAAGGCAAGCCCCATCTTCGCCTTCAAGAAGGCTATTCGCCAGGCCCGCGAAGTGCTGGATGCGCGCTTTCGCAGTGGCCGGGACATTCGTCGACTGATCGAGGACCGCGCCTGGTTCGTCGACAACATCCTGCAAAAGGCCTGGGAACAGTTCAACTGGAGTGAAGACGCCGATATCGCCTTGGTGGCCGTCGGCGGCTACGGTCGCGGTGAGCTGCATCCCTACTCTGACATCGACCTGCTGATCCTGCTGGACAGCGCCGATCATGAGATCTTTCGCGATTCCATCGAGCGCTTTCTGACACTGTTGTGGGACATCGGCCTGGAAGTCGGCCAGAGCGTTCGTTCTGTAGACGAATGCGCCGAAGAGGCGCGCGCCGACCTCACCGTCATCACCAACTTGATGGAAAGCCGCACCATTGCCGGCCCCGAGCGCCTGCGCAAGCGCATGCTGGAAGTCACCAGCACCGCGCATATGTGGCCGAGCAAGGAATTCTTCCTGGCCAAGCGCGCCGAGCAGAAGGCCCGGCACCACAAGTACAACGACACCGAATACAACCTGGAACCCAACGTCAAAGGCTCACCGGGCGGACTGCGCGATATCCAGACCATTTTGTGGGTCGCGCGTCGCCAATACGGCACCCTGAACCTGCGCGCCCTGGCTGGCGAAGGCTTTCTGGTCGAGAGCGAAAACGCCCTGCTGGCCTCGTCCCAGGAGTTCCTGTGGAAAGTGCGCTATGCCCTGCACATGCTCGCCGGCCGCTCCGAAGACCGCCTGCTGTTCGACCACCAGCGCTCCATCGCCACCCTCCTGGGGTTCGAGGGCGAGGACGCGAAGACCAGCATCGAAAGCTTCATGCAGCAGTACTACCGGGTGGTCATGAGCATCGCCCAGCTCAGCGACCTGATCATCCAGCACTTCGAAGAAGTGATCCTGGCGCCTGAAGACGAAGCACCGCCGCAGCCGATCAACTCGCGCTTCCAACTGCACGACGGCTACATCGAGGCGCGCAACGACAACGTGTTCCGCCGCACCCCGTTCGCCATGCTGGAAATCTTTGTGCTGATGGCCCAGCAGCCGGAAATCAAAGGCGTGCGCGCCGACACCATCCGCCTGCTACGGGAAAACCGTCATCTGATCGATGATGACTTTCGCAATGACATCCGCAACACCAGCCTGTTTATCGAGCTGTTCAAATGCAAAATCGGCATCCACCGCAACCTGCGGCGCATGAACCGGTACGGCATCCTCGGGCGTTACCTGCCGGAGTTCGGCTTTATCGTCGGGCAGATGCAGCACGACCTGTTCCACATCTACACCGTAGACGCCCATACCCTGAACCTGATCAAACACCTGCGTAAGTTGCAGTACACCCAGGTGTCAGAGAAATTCCCACTGGCCAGCAAGCTCATGGCCAAGCTGCCCAAGCCGGAACTGATCTACCTGGCCGGCCTGTACCACGACATCGGCAAGGGCCGGCATGGCGACCACTCGGAAATCGGCGCAGTCGATGCCGAGGCGTTCTGCCAGCGCCATCAACTGCCGCTGTGGGACAGCCGCCTGATCGTCTGGCTGGTACAGAACCACCTGGTGATGTCGACCACCGCCCAGCGCAAGGATTTGTCCGACCCACAGGTAATCCACGACTTCGCCGGCATCGTCGGTGATGAAACCCGTCTCGACTATCTCTATGTGCTGACCGTCTCCGACATCAATGCCACCAACCCGACATTGTGGAACTCCTGGCGTGCCAGCCTGCTGCGCCAGCTCTACACCGAGACCAAGCGCGCGCTGCGCCGCGGCCTGGAAAACCCGGTAGATCGCGAAGAGCAGATCCGCCGCACCCAAAGCGCGGCCCTGGATATCCTGGTGCGCGGCGGCAATGACCCGGACGACGTCGAACAGCTGTGGTCGCAACTGGGTGACGATTACTTCCTGCGCCACACCGCCGGCGACGTGGCCTGGCACAGTGACGCGATCCTGCAGCAGCCCGCCGATGGTGGCCCGCTGGTACTGATCAAAGAAACCACCCAGCGCGAATTCGAAGGCGGCACGCAGATCTTCATCTATGCGCCCGACCAGCACGACTTCTTCGCCGTGACCGTGGCGGCCATGGACCAGTTGAACCTGAACATCCATGACGCGCGGGTCATCACCTCGAGCAGCCAGTTCACCCTCGACACCTACATCGTGCTCGACACCGACGGCGACTCCATCGGCGATAACCCGGTGCGCGTGAAAAAGATCCGCGAAGGCCTGACCGAAGCACTGCGTAACCCGGACGATTACCCGACGATCATCCAGCGTCGGGTACCGCGTCAGCTCAAGCACTTTGCCTTTGCGCCTCAGGTGACCATTTCCAACGACGCCCAGCGCCCGGTGACCGTGCTGGAACTCAGCGCGCCGGATCGCCCCGGCTTGCTGGCGCGCATCGGCGGGATTTTCCTGGAGTTCGACCTGTCGTTGCAGAACGCCAAGATTGCGACCCTCGGCGAGCGCGTGGAGGACGTGTTCTTCATTACCGACGCCGACAACCAGCCGCTGTCCGACCCTGAACTGTGCCGACGCTTGCAGGCTGCGATCGTGCAGCAACTGAGCGTGACCCAGGAGCCCGGTGTCGAGCTGACGCGCCTGACTATTTGAACACCTGTTATCACTGTGTGGGCGCACTTGTGTGGGAGCGGGGTTGCTCGCGAATTCAGTGGGTCAGGTACACATGGATTGACTGATGCACCGCATTTGCGAGCAAGCCCGCTCCCACATTTGAATGGCTTTGCCCGGCAGAACGCACGCTTACAACCGAATTGAATGAGACTTGCGATGAACAACGCCCTGAACCAGCTGCAGCCCTACCCGTTCGAGAAACTGCGCGCCCTGCTCGGCAGCGTCACGCCGAACCCGGACAAACGCCCGATTGCGCTGTCCATCGGTGAGCCGAAGCACACATCGCCGGAATTCGTTGCCAAGGCGCTGGCTGACAACCTCGACCAGATGGCCGTGTACCCGACGACGCTGGGCATTCCGGCATTGCGCGAGGCCATCGGCGCCTGGTGCGAACGCCGCTTCAACGTGCCCAAGGGTTGGCTGGACCCGGCGCGCAATATTCTGCCGGTCAACGGCACCCGTGAAGCGCTGTTTGCCTTCACCCAGACCGTGGTCAACCGCGCTGACGACGCATTGGTAGTGAGCCCGAACCCGTTCTACCAGATCTACGAAGGCGCCGCGTTCCTGGCCGGCGCTAAGCCGCATTACTTGCCGTGCCTGGACGCCAACGGTTTCAACCCGGATTTTGACGCCGTGTCGCCGGACATCTGGAAACGCTGCCAGATCCTGTTCCTGTGCTCGCCGGGCAACCCCACCGGAGCCCTGATTCCGGTCGACACCCTGAAAAAGCTCATCGCCCTGGCCGACGAGTACGACTTCGTCATCGCCGCCGACGAGTGCTACAGCGAGTTGTACTTCGACGAACACACCCCGCCGCCCGGCCTGCTCAGTGCCTGCGTCGAGCTCGGCCGTCAGGACTTCAAACGCTGCGTGGTCTTTCACAGCCTGTCCAAGCGCTCCAACCTGCCGGGCCTGCGCTCGGGCTTTGTGGCCGGCGATGCCGACATCCTCAAGGCCTTCCTGCTGTACCGCACCTACCATGGCTGCGCGATGCCGGTGCAAACCCAACGGGCGAGCATCGCGGCCTGGCAGGATGAAGCCCACGTGCTGGCCAACCGTGACCTGTACCGCGAGAAGTTTAACGCCGTGCTGGCCATTCTCAAGCCGGTGCTCGACGTACAAAGCCCGGACGGCGGGTTTTACCTGTGGCCGAACGTGAATGGCGACGACGCCGCGTTCTGCCGTGACCTGTTCGTGGAAGAACACGTGACCGTGGTGCCAGGTTCGTACCTGTCCCGGGACGTGGACGGCGTCAACCCAGGCGCCGGGCGCGTGCGCATGGCGCTGGTTGCACCGTTGGCGGAGTGTGTTGAAGCGGCCGAGCGCATTCGCGACTTCATTCAGCGCCGCCGCTGACACTTATGGGTCATTTCACATGACCCAGATTCGCCTCGCTCATGTCCAGATCCGCCAGCACTTCGCGCAAAACGTCATCACCAATCTGGTGATGACGGCTCAAGCTGTACAGCTCCAATCGCTGCGCTCGCAGGGCCTTGAGGCGTAATTTACGCTCCAGCTGGTCCATCTGCAGGGCCAGCGCCTGGGCGTCGGCGGAGTCATTGAACACTTCCAACTGATGGCGATATTCCGACATCAGCCGCGCCTTGAGCTCAGCCGCCAGTGCGGCCTGAGCGGCGTCCGAGGTTTCGGTTTCGGCGGGTTCTTCCGCTTCAAGGGCATGGATCGCCGCCACGGCGGTCTTCTTCCACGCCTCACGCACTTCGTTATGACGCTTTTCATCGGGACTTTGCTCGATGCCGCGCAACAGCAACGGCAGCGCGATGCAAGCGGCGATCAGCGATAGCAGAATCACCCCGGCAGCGATGAAAATCAGCAGGTCGCGCTCGGGGAAGGCCGCGCCCGGCGCCAGTAGCAGGGGCACCGACATCACACCGGCCAGGGTCACCGCACCGCGTACGCCGCCGACCGTCAATAGCCAGCAGGAGCGCGCGGTCGGCACCATGGTCAGTTCGCTTTTGCCCCGCAGGCGTCGCAGTAAACCCGACAGGCGCCAGATGCTCTGCACCCAGATAAAGCGCAACACCACCAGCACCACAAAGATCGCAATCACGTCCAGGCAGCGATACAGCAGGGTGGGCCACAACGTTGTCTCATGGCTGACCACCGCCTTGATGATGTCCGGCAGTTGCAGGCCCAACAGCAGGAAGATCAGGCCATTGAAGGCAAACTCCAGCAGCGACCAGACACTGCGGTTAAGCAAGCGCGTGCTGGTCTGGCGCGGCAACAGGTCGAGCCAGCTTTGCATCATGCCCGCCGCCACCGCCGAGAGAATGCCCGATGCGCCCAGGCGCTCCGCCAATACATAGGCCGCAAACGGCAACAGCAACATGAACACCACATGCGTAGCCGGGTCATCCCAACCGCGCGCGATCATCCAGGCGCGCAAACGGCCCACCAGCCAGCTCAGCGCCACGCCAACCGCCAAGCCTCCCACGGCGACCAGCACAAAAGTCAGGCTGGCATCCGCCAGGGAAAACACGCCGGTCAGCGCCGCCGCCAGGGCGAACTTGAAGGTCACCAGACCCGAGGCATCATTCATCAACGCTTCGCCCTGAAGCATGTGCATCAACGGCTTGGGCAGACGATTCTGGGCAATGGCCGACACCGCCACGGCATCCGTCGGCGATAAAACCGCCGCCAGGGCGAAGGCCACCGGCAATGGGATCGTAGGCAATATCCAATGAATGAAATACCCGGCACCCACCACGGTGAACAGCACCAGCCCCACCGCCAACGTCAGAATCGGGCCGCGCAATCGCCAGAACTCGCGCTTGGGCATGCGCCATCCATCAGAGAACAACAGCGGTGGCAGGAACAGAAACAGAAACAACTCAGGGTCCAGCGCCACATGCAGCCCGAGGGTGGGCCAGGCCAGCAAGGCGCCGGCGGCGATCTGCACCAGGGGCAACGGCAGAGGAATGATGCGCCCGACCAGGCGCGAAACGCTGACCAGCATCAGCAGGATAAGAACGGTGTAGGCGGTTTGCATAAAGCGGGTTTCCCGGACAATCGACTTGCAACGACACCCATCAGGCAACAACCGGCCGTTGAAGTGCCATATTACTCGGCTATGTTAACCAGCCATGTTACGCGGCCATGGCGCGCCGTGGCTTCTGCACAAAAGTCGCACTGCGCCATCAGCAAGCATGACGAGCGGCACCCAAACCTGCTGGTCATGGCATAATCCGTGACCTTTCGTTTCTACTTGGTCCAAAGGGGGCAATTCCTTGACCGCTTCAAGCAAAACGTTGCACCTTTTCGGCATCAAAGCCTGCGACACCATGAAAAAAGCGCGCACCTGGCTCGATGAGCACGCTGTGAGCTATGAGTTTCACGACTACAAAACGGCCGGTATCGACCGCGAACACTTGACCCAATGGTGCAACGAGCACGGTTGGCAGGTGGTTTTGAACCGTGCGGGCACCACCTTTCGCAAACTCGAAGACGAACGCAAAGCCGATCTCGATCAGTCGAAAGCCATTGAATTGATGCTCGCACAACCCTCGATGATCAAGCGCCCGGTGCTCGATCTCGGTGACAGAACCCTGATTGGCTTCAAGCCAGATAGTTATTCGGCGGCCCTCAAGTAGGCCAGCCTTCCATTTTTGTAGAGGTAACAGCATGTCCAATTCCCTGTTCAGCCTGGGCTTCGGCGTCGGCACTCAGAACCGCCAAGGTGCTTGGCTGGAAGTGTTTTACGCACAACCGTTGCTCAATCCATCGGGCGAGATCGTCGCAGCCATTGCGCCGATCCTGGGCTACACCGAAGGCAACCAGGCCATCACCTTCACCGTCTCCCAGGCGCTGCAACTGGCTGACGCGCTCAAAGGCGTCGACACTGCTCAAGCCGCCCTGCTGAGCCGTCTGGCTGAAAGCCACACCCCGCTGGTCGCGACCCTGCTGGCCGAAGACGCTGCACTGACCTCCACGCCTGAGGCTTACCTCAAGCTGCACCTGCTGTCGCACCGCCTGGTCAAGCCGCACGGCCTGAGCCTGGCCGGCGTGTTCCCGCAACTGCCGAACGTGGCATGGACCAGCCAGGGCGCCATCGACATCAGCGAGCTGGCCGAACGTCAACTGGAAGCACGCCTGCGTGGCGACCTGCTGGAAGTGTTCTCGGTGGACAAGTTCCCGAAAATGACCGACTACGTGGTCCCGGCCGGCGTGCGTATCGCTGACGCCGCACGTATCCGCCTGGGCGCCTATGTGGGCGAAGGCACTACCGTGATGCACGAAGGTTTCGTCAACTTCAACGCCGGC
Source organism: Pseudomonas sp. MF6747 (assembly GCF_963890955.1). NCBI lineage: Bacteria > Pseudomonadati > Pseudomonadota > Gammaproteobacteria > Pseudomonadales > Pseudomonadaceae > Pseudomonas > Pseudomonas sp. MF6747. The sequence continues at coordinate 195,757 of NZ_CAWPSZ010000034.1, read as the reverse complement.
ACCGAAGGCCCGGGCATGATCGAAGGCCGCGTCTCCGCTGGCGTGTTCGTCGGCAAGGGCTCGGACCTGGGCGGCGGTTGCTCCACCATGGGCACCCTGTCGGGCGGCGGCAACATCGTGATCAAGGTTGGCGAAGGCTGCCTGATCGGCGCCAACGCCGGTATCGGTATCCCGTTGGGCGACCGCAATACCGTGGAGTCGGGCCTGTACGTCACCGCCGGCACCAAAGTCGCGCTGCTGGACGAGCAGAACCAACTGGTCAAAGTGGTCAAGGCGCGCGAGCTGGCCGGCCAACCGGACCTGCTGTTCCGCCGTAACTCCGAGACCGGTGCCGTGGAGTGCAAAACCCACAAATCGGCCATCGAACTGAACGAAGCGCTGCACGCTCACAACTAAGCAGCCACTCGATGCCACTAGCGGGTCGCGCCTCCGGGTCGGCCCGCTTATACGAGTCTTGAACACCATGCTTGTGCCCTCTCCCTGGCGCGCCGACTTTCCGGCCATCGCCACCCTGCAACGGCAAGACCAGACCTACCTGGACAACGCCGCCACCACGCAAAAACCCCAGGCCCTGTTGGATGCCATCAGCCATTACTACGCCAATGGCGCAGCCAATGTGCACCGAGCCCAACATTTGCCGGGCGCCCATGCGACCCAGGCGTTTGAAGACAGTCGCAGCAAGGTCGCGCAGTGGCTTAACGCAGGTGACAGCGGGCAAATCATCTTTACCCACGGCGCAACCTCTGCGCTGAACCTCCTGGCCTATGGCCTTGAGCACTTATTCAATGCGGGCGATGAAATTGTTATCAGCGCCCTCGAACACCACGCCAACCTGCTGCCCTGGCAGCAACTGGCCAAACGTCGCGCGCTCACGCTGGTGGTGTTGCCACTGGGTGACGACGGCGTGATTGACCTGCACGCTGCCGCCGAATTGATCGGCCCGCGCACGCGCGTGCTGGCGGTGAGCCAGCTTTCCAATGTGCTTGGCACCTGGCAGCCCTTGGACGCCTTGCTGGCGATGGCGCGGGCACACGGCGCGCTGACCGTGGTCGATGGTGCCCAGGGCATCGTGCATGGCCGCCATGACGTGCAGGCGCTGGGGTGCGACTTCTACGTGTTTTCCAGCCACAAACTGTATGGCCCGGACGGCGTCGGCGTGCTGTTTGGCCGCCACGAAGCCCTGCATCACTTGCGCCACTGGCAGTTCGGCGGCGAGATGGTGCAACAGGCGGACTACCACAGCGCCAGTTTCCGCCCTGCCCCGCTGGGTTTTGAAGCGGGTACGCCACCGATCGCCAGCGTGATCGGCCTGGGTGCCAGCCTGGATTACCTGAGCTCGCTGGACCCGCACGCTGTGGTCGCCCATGAAGCGGCGCTGCACGACTACCTGCTGCGCGGCCTCAAGGCACGTAATGGCATCCGCGTATTGGGATCGCCTCACGTAGCTTTGGCCAGCTTTGTGGTGGAAGGCATACACAACGCCGACCTCGCCCACCTGCTGACCGAACAGGGCATCGCCGTGCGCGCCGGCCACCATTGCGCGATGCCATTGCTCAAGGCAATGCACTTGTCGGGGGCGATCCGCGTGTCCCTGGCGCTGTACAACGACTCCGATGACCTGGAGCGCTTCTTTGAAGCGCTCGACCAGGCGCTGGATATGTTGCGATGAGCTTGCCGGCCGAAGCCGCCGCAGCCCTGCACGCCTTTCAGGCGGTCGGCAGTTGGGAGCAGCGCGCGCGGATGCTGATGCAATGGGGCGAGCGCCTGCCAGCCTTGGCGGATGCGGACAAAGTCGACGCCAACCTGGTGCAGGGCTGCGAAAGCCTGGTGTGGTTGGTGGGACGCATTGAGAATGGCCATTGGCGGTTCGCCGCCAGCAGCGATGCGCGCATGATTCGTGGGTTGGTGGCGTTGCTGCTGGCGCGGGTCAATGGCTTATCTGCGGCGCAGTTGCAGGCCGTTGACCTGCCCGACTGGTTTGCCCAGCTTGGCCTGTCACGGCAGTTGTCGCCGTCGCGCAGTAATGGCCTCAACGCAGTTCTGCTGCGCATGCGAGACCTGAGCCTTACACAAAACTGAATGTGGGAGCGGGCTTGCTCGCGAAGGCGGTGGTTCAGTCATTGATGGATTGACTGACACTCTGCCTTCGCGAGCAAGCCCGCTCCCACATTTCGGTCTATGTTCGGCTGTAGGACCTAGCTGGCTTTAACCCGCTCCGAAGGCCTGCGCACCCCCGCCACAATTTTGTCCACCGCCTTGGTGGCCGCGACCATGCCAAAGGTCGCCGTCACCATCATCACCGCGCCAAACCCGCCCGCGCAGTCCAGCTTCACCCCATCCCCAACAAAACTTTTTTGCAGACAAATGCTGCCGTCCGGCTTGGGATAGCGCAGCTGCTCGGTAGAAAACACGCACGGCACGCTGTAATGGCGGGTCACGGTGCGGGAGAAACCGTAATCGCGGCGCAACGTGGAGCGCACCTTCGAGGCCAGTGGGTCATTAAAGGTGCGGTTCAGGTCGCACACCTGGATCAGCGTCGGGTCGATCTGCCCGCCGGCGCCGCCGGTGGTGATGATCTGGATCTTGCGACGCTTGCACCAGGCAATCAGCGCAGCCTTGGCGTTGACGGCGTCGATGCAGTCGATCACGCAATCGATAGTCGGCGTGATGTACTCGGCCATGGTGTCGCGGGTCACGAAGTCCGCCACCGCATGCACGGTGCAATCGGGGTTGATAGCGCGCAGGCGCTCGGCCATGACTTCGACCTTGGGCTTGCCCACGGTGCTGTCCAGCGCGTGCAACTGGCGGTTGCTGTTGCTGACGCAGACGTCGTCCAGGTCAAACAGCGAAATCTCGCCCACCCCGCAACGGGCCATGGCTTCCGCCGCCCACGAGCCTACGCCGCCGACGCCGACGATCGCCACATGGGCCGCTTTCAAGCGTTCCAGGCCTTCAATGCCATACAAGCGGGCGACGCCTGCAAACCGCGGATCTTCTGTGCTCATGACCATTACCCCAAAAACCGGCGCGCATTATGGACTACGCAGCGACAAGTTCGAAGCTTCCAGCTACAAGTAAAGAACTTAGGTGAACATTCGCGGACTAACGTCCGGCTTTTCTCTGTCTGCTGTACGCTCGGGGAAAGGCCAGTGTAGGATGCGCGCCGTTCGGCGTAAGCCGACACCTCTTTTCGTTCCACACCCTTTGGAACCCGAAATAGCCATGTCATCGCGTAAATTTGGACTCAACCTGGTGGTGGTGCTGGCAATTGCCGCGCTGTTCACCGGTTTCTGGGCGCTGATCAACCGCCCGGTCACCACACCCAACTGGCCTGAACAGATCTCCGGGTTCTCCTACTCGCCGTTCCAGCAAGGCCAGTTCCCGCAGAAAGACCAGTACCCAAGCGACGAAGAAATGCGTCGTGACCTCGAGATCATGAGCAAGCTGACGGACAACATCCGTACCTACTCGGTCGACGGCACCCTGGGCGACATCCCCAAGCTGGCAGAAGAGTTCGGCCTGCGCGTGACGCTGGGCATCTGGATCAGCCCGGACCTTGCGCGTAACGAACGCGAGATCCAGCGGGCCATCGAACTGGCCAACAGCTCACGCAGCGTCGTGCGCGTGGTGGTCGGTAACGAAGCGTTGTTCCGTGAAGAAATCACCCCGGAGGCGCTGATTACGCTGCTCGACCGCGTGCGCGCCGCCGTGAAAGTGCCGGTAACGACGTCCGAGCAATGGCACATTTGGGAAAAGAACCCGCAACTGGCCAAGCACGTCGACCTGATCGCCGCGCACATCCTGCCGTTCTGGGAATTTATTCCGATGGACAAGGCCGGCCAATACGTACTCGACCGCGCCCGGGATCTGAAGAAACTGTTCCCGAAAAAGCCGCTGCTGCTGTCGGAGGTTGGCTGGCCGAGTAACGGCCGCATGCGCGGGGGCAATGAAACCTCGCCCGCCGACCAGGCGATTTACCTGCGTACGCTGGTCAACAAGCTCAACCGCCAGGGCTACAACTACTTCGTGATCGAGGCGTTCGATCAGCCGTGGAAAGTCAGCGACGAAGGCTCGGCCGGCGCCTATTGGGGCGTGTACAACGCCGCGCGCCAGCAGAAATTCAACTTTGAAGGCCCGGTGGTCGCGATCCCGCAATGGCGCGTGCTGGCCATCGGCTCGGTGGTGCTTGCGCTGCTGTCGCTGACCTTGCTGATGATCGACGGCTCGGCCCTGCGCCAGCGTGGCCGTACGTTCCTGACCTTTATCGCGTTCCTGTGCGGCTCGGTGCTGGTGTGGATCGGCTACGACTACAGCCAGCAATACAGCACTTGGTTCAGCGTGACCGTGGGGATCTTGTTGGCACTGGGCGCCCTCGGGGTATTTATCGTGTTGCTGACCGAAGCCCACGAACTGGCGGAAGCGGTGTGGACCCACAAGCGCCGGCGTGAATTCCTGCCGGTGGAAGGCGATTCGGATTACCGCCCGAAAGTGTCGATCCATGTGCCGTGCTACAACGAGCCGCCGGAGATGGTCAAACAGACCCTCGACGCCCTCGCCGCCCTCGATTACCCGGACTATGAAGTCCTGATCATCGACAACAACACCAAGGACCCGGCTGTATGGGAACCGGTGCGCGACTACTGCGAAACCCTCGGGCCGCGCTTCAAGTTCTTCCACGTCTCGCCCCTGGCCGGTTTCAAGGGCGGCGCGCTGAACTACCTGATCCCGCACACCGCCAAGGACGCCGAAGTGATTGCGGTGATCGACTCGGACTACTGCGTGTCGCCGAACTGGCTCAAGCACATGGTGCCGCACTTCGCCGACCCGAAAATCGCCGTGGTGCAGTCGCCGCAGGATTACCGCGACCAGAACGAAAGCACCTTCAAGAAGCTTTGCTACGCGGAATACAAAGGCTTCTTCCATATCGGCATGGTCACCCGTAACGACCGCGACGCGATCATCCAGCACGGCACCATGACCATGACCCGTCGCTCGGTGCTCGAAGAACTCGGCTGGGCTGACTGGTGCATCTGCGAAGACGCCGAACTGGGCCTGCGTGTATTCGAGAAAGGCCTGTCGGCGGCGTATTACCACGACAGCTACGGCAAAGGCTTGATGCCCGATACCTTTATCGACTTCAAGAAGCAGCGTTTCCGCTGGGCCTATGGCGCGATCCAGATCATCAAGCGCCACACCGCCAGCCTGCTGCGCGGCAAGGGCACCGAGCTGACCCGTGGCCAGCGCTACCACTTCCTTGCAGGCTGGTTGCCGTGGGTAGCGGACGGCATGAACATCTTCTTCACCGTTGGCGCCTTGTTGTGGTCGGCGGCGATGATCATCGTGCCAACGCGGGTTGATCCGCCGCTGCTGATTTTCGCGATTCCGCCGTTGGCGCTGTTCGTGTTCAAAGTGGGCAAGATCATTTTCCTCTACCGCCGTGCGGTGGGTGTGAACTTGAAAGATGCGTTCTGCGCGGCGCTGGCCGGCCTGGCGTTGTCGCACACCATCGCCAAGGCGGTGTTGTACGGCTTCTTCACCACCAGTATTCCGTTCTTTCGTACCCCGAAAAACGCGGATAACCACGGCTTCTGGGTAGCGATTTCCGAAGCCCGCGAAGAAATGTTCATCATGTTGCTGTTGTGGGGCGCGGCGCTGGGGATCTACCTGGTGCAGGGCCTGCCGAGCAATGACATACGCTTCTGGGTGGTGATGCTGCTGGTACAGTCGCTGCCGTATGTGGCGGCGCTGATCATGGCGTTCCTCTCGTCGCTGCCAAAACCTGCGCCGAAGGTTGAGCCGGCAACGGCTGAGTAAAAACTTGCGCAATGCACTAAACGGCGGCCCTTGGCCGCCGTTTTGCTATAAGATAACGGCCGTTTTGTGAGACTTGGCCACGCCCTGCTTTCTGTGGGAGCTGGCTTGCCTGCTATGCACACGCCGCGGTCTGTCAGGTACACCGCGGCGAAGCTATCGCAGGCAAGCCAGCTCCCACATTAGATTTGCGCCGATTCAGGTTGTGTATTCCACATTCGTCCTGCGCCCATAACACGCTTCCGGAGTTCCCCCATGACGGCCCATGCCGACCTTTCGCCGACCCTTCAACTCGCTATCGACCTGATCCGTCGCCCCTCCGTGACGCCGATTGACGCCGATTGCCAGAAGCTGATGATGCAGCGCCTGGGCGACGCCGGCTTTGCGCTGGAGCCGATGCGTATCGAAGATGTGGACAACTTCTGGGCCACCCACGGCAAGCACGACGGCCCCGTGCTGTGCTTTGCCGGCCACACCGACGTGGTGCCGACCGGCCCGGTGGGCGCCTGGCAGAACGACCCGTTCGACGCGCTGATCGACGAAAACGGCATGCTCTGCGGCCGTGGCGCGGCAGACATGAAAGGCAGCCTGGCCGCGATGCTGGTGGCCTCCGAGCGTTTCGTCAGCGACTACCCGGACCACAAAGGCTCGGTCGCCTTCCTGATCACCAGCGATGAAGAAGGCCCGGCGCACCACGGCACCAAAGCCGTGATCGAACGCCTGGCTGCACGCAAGGAACGCCTGGACTGGTGCATCGTCGGCGAACCGTCGAGCACCACGCTGGTGGGCGATGTGGTCAAGAACGGCCGTCGTGGCTCCCTCGGCGCCACCCTGACCGTGCGCGGCGTGCAAGGCCACGTGGCGTACCCGCACCTGGCGAAGAACCCGATCCACCTCGCCGCCCCGGCCTTGGCCGAATTGGCCGCCGAGCACTGGGACGACGGCAACGCCTTCTTCCCGCCGACCAGCTTCCAGATTTCCAACCTCAATTCCGGCACCGGCGCCACCAACGTGATCCCCGGTGACCTGACGGCGGTGTTCAACTTCCGCTTCTCCACCGAGTCCACCGTCGAGGGCCTGCAACAGCGCGTTGCGGCGATTCTCGACAAGCATGGCCTGGACTGGCACGTGGAGTGGGCGCTGTCGGGCCTGCCGTTCCTCACCGAGCCCGGCGCGTTGCTGGATGCGGTGTCGGCCAGCATCAAGGCGATCACCGGTCGCGAAACCAAAGCCTCCACCAGCGGCGGCACCTCCGATGGGCGCTTCATTGCCACCCTTGGCACTCAAGTCGTGGAGCTGGGCCCGGTCAACGCGACAATCCATCAGGTCAACGAGCGCATTCTGGCCAGCGACCTCGATGTGCTGACCGAAATCTATTACCAGACCCTGATCAAGTTGCTCGCCTGATGCTCGCGTGCCCCATTTGCAGCGCACCGCTCCACGCGGTGGACAATGGCGTGGCGTGCCCGGCCGGGCACCGTTTCGACCGCGCGCGCCAGGGTTACCTGAACCTGTTGCCGGTGCAGCACAAGAACAGCCGCGACCCGGGCGATAACCTCGCCATGGTCGAGGCACGCCGCGACTTTCTTAACGCCGGGCATTACGCGCCGGTGGCCAAGCGCCTGGCTGAACTGGCCGCGGAACGTGCGCCGCAGCGTTGGGTGGACATCGGTTGTGGCGAGGGTTACTACACCGCGCAAGTCGCCGAGGCCCTGCCCCATGCTGACGGCTACGCGCTGGACATTTCCAAGGAAGCGGTCAAACGTGCGTGCAAGCGCAACCCGGCGCTGACCTGGTTGATTGCCAGCATGGCGCGCGTGCCGCTGGCCTCGGGCAGTTGCCAATTCCTCGCCAGCGTTTTCAGCCCATTGGATTGGCAAGAGGCCAAGCGTCTGCTCAGCCCCGGCGGCGGTCTGATGAAAGTCGGCCCGACGGCCGGCCACCTGATGGAACTGCGCGAACGCCTGTACGACGAAGTGCGCGAGTACACCGACGACAAACATCTGGCCCTGGTGCCGGATGGCATGAGCCTGGCGCACAGCGAAACCCTGGAATTCACCTTGAGCCTGGCCGAGCCCAACGACCGCGCCAACCTGCTGGCGATGACACCGCACGGCTGGCGCGCGAGTGCCGAGCGCCGCGCCGAGGTGATCGAGGCCGCCGAGCCGCTGCAGGTCACGGTGTCGATGCGCTACGATTATTTCGTGCTTCAATAACCGACTTTTAAGCATCCGCGAATGGATTTTCGAATCCCGCAACGAGGAACATCCATGCGCCAACCTGATATCGAGATTTACCTGAAGGACGCCGACGTCGACCACAAAGCCATCGCCGCCTGGCTGGGCGCCGCGCTGGGCCCGTGCACCGACTGGGTTCAGAAGGGCCAGACCTACAAGTGCAAGGCCGGCAATGTGCCGGTCACCTGGCTGCCAAAAGCGGTAGGCAAATGGAACAGTCTGTACCTGGAAAGTGACCAGACCCCGTGGGAAGACGACATCGCCTGCGCCCGCGCTGCGTTTGCTGCGCTGAACGTCGAAGTGCGTTGCGCACCGGGTACGTGGGTTGAGGAAGAAGGTGAGGAAAGTGCCGACACCTGGATTCGTATCAGCGCAGACGGTGAAGAGCAGATCACCTGGAAAACGGCCTGAACCTGAAGTGTGAACCCAATCAAAATGTGGGAGCGGGCTTGCTCGCGAAAGCAGTGGGTCAGTCGCCTTTATTTTGACTGACACACCGCCTTCGCGAGCAAGCCCGCTCCCACAGGGGTTCAGCTGTGTGGCAAAAACTCAGGTTACAACCCCACCACATCCTCCGCCTGCAACCCCTTCTCGCCGGTCACCACGGCGTATTCCACCTGCTGGCCCTCGGCCAGTGAGCGGTGGCCGTCACCGCGAATGGCGCGGTAGTGCACAAACACATCCTTGCCGTCCTCGCGTTGAATAAAGCCATAGCCCTTTGCATCGTTGAACCACTTCACATTGCCGGTTTCGCGCGTTGCCATCAGTTTTGCTCCCACATGCTTTTTATTGTTGAGTCAGTCGCATTGAACTGCCGAGTATAAGACAGGCTCAAAAACGTTCAACTCAAGTTTACATCGCTGCTTTTTTGCCGATTTTCGGCGAATACGGCACACTACCCGCCCGAGCGCCTGCTCGGTTTTTTCCACTTGAAGCAGCACGCCTATGACCCGCTCTCCGTTCCGCCGTCTGGTGTTTGGCACCTTGCGCCGACTGTTGTACCTCTGGGTTCGCTCGGAGACGATCAACCAGTCGTCCCTAACCCTTAACCTCGACCGCAGCCGGCCGGTGTTTTACGTCCTGCAATCGCCCTCCCTCACCGAATTGGCCGTGGTCGATACCGAGTGCACCAAGGCCGGCTTGCCGCGCCCGGTGCTGCCGGTCTCGGTAGGCCCGCAGATCGAACCCGCCGCGTTCTTCTACCTCACGCCCGAACCGGATTGGCTCGGCCGTCAGGACAAGCGCGGCGCACCGCCGACCCTGACCCGGCTGGTCAACACGCTGACCGAACACGCCGAAGAGAATGCACAAATCATTCCGGTCAGCGTGTTCTGGGGCCAATCGCCCGAGAGCGAGTCCAGCCCGTGGAAGTTGCTGTTTGCCGACAGCTGGGCCGTCACCGGGCGCCTGCGCCGTTTGCTGAGCATCCTGATCCTGGGTCGCAAGACCCGCGTGCAATTCTCCGCGCCTATTAATCTGCGTGAATTGATCGAGCACAATAAAGGTCACGAACGCACCGTGCGCATGGCCCAGCGCATCCTGCGGGTGCACTTCCGTAACCTGAAGACCGCCGTGATCGGCCCCGACCTGTCGCACCGGCGCAACCTGGTCAAAGGCCTGGTGAACATGCCGTTGGTACGCCAAGCCATCAGCGAAGAGGCCGAACGCGAGAAAATCTCCCCGGAAAAAGCCAAGGCCCAAGCCTTGCGCTACGGCAACGAGATCGCTTCGGACTACACCTACACCGCGATTCGCTTCCTGGAAGTGGTGCTCAGTTGGTTCTGGAACAAGATCTACGACGGCATCAAGGTCAACAACATCGAAGGTGTGCAAAAGGTTGCCCAGGGTTACGAGGTGATCTACGTACCGTGTCACCGCAGCCATATCGACTACTTGCTGCTGTCCTACCTGCTGTTCAAAAACGGCCTGACCCCGCCGCACATCGCCGCCGGTATCAACCTGAACATGCCGGTGATCGGCAGCCTGCTGCGCCGTGGCGGTGCGTTTTTCATGCGCCGCACCTTCAAGGGCAACCCGCTGTACACCTCGGTGTTCAACGAATACCTGCACACCTTGTTCACCAAGGGCTTTCCGGTGGAGTACTTCGTCGAAGGCGGACGCTCGCGCACCGGGCGCATGCTGCAACCGAAGACCGGGATGCTGGCGATTACCCTGCGCAGCTTTTTGCGCTCCTCACGCATGCCGATCGTCTTCGTGCCGGTATACATCGGCTATGAACGCGTGCTGGAAGGCCGCACCTACCTCGGCGAGCTGCGCGGCGCGAGCAAGAAAAAAGAGTCGATCTTCGATATTTTCAAGGTGGTCGGCGCGCTCAAGCAGCGCTTTGGCCAAGTCGCGGTCAACATTGGCGAGCCGATCAAACTGGCCGAGTTCCTCGACGCCGAGCAACCCGACTGGCGCGCCCAGGAGCTGGGCCCGAACTACAAGCCGGCGTGGCTCAACGAAACCACCAACCGCCTTGGCGAGCAGGTGGCCCGCCACTTGAACGAGGCCGCCGCGGTCAACCCGGTGAACCTGGTGGCCTTGGCGTTGCTTTCCACCACCCGCCTGGCCCTGGATGAACAGGCCATGGCGCGCCAGTTGGACCTGTACCTGGCGCTGCTGCGCCGCGTGCCCTACTCACCGCACACCACCTTGCCGGAAGGCGATGGCCTGGCGCTGATCAAGCACGTCAAGGACATGGACCTGCTGTCGGAGCAGAGCGACGCCCTGGGTAAGATTTTGTACCTGGACGAGCAAAATGCCGTCCTGATGACCTACTACCGCAACAACGTGCTGCACATCTTCGCCCTACCGGCGTTGCTGGCGAGTTTCTTCCAGAGCAGCTCGCGCATGAGCCGCGAACAAATCCTGCGCTACACCCGTGCGCTGTACCCGTACCTGCAATCGGAGCTGTTTATCCGCTGGTCGCTGGATGAGCTGGACGCGGTGGTCGACCACTGGCTGGAGGCGTTTGTCGAACAAGGCCTGCTGCGCTTCGAGAATGAGGTGTACCTGCGCCCGGCACCGAGCTCGCGGCATTTTGTGCTGCTGACGCTGCTGTCCAAGAGCATTGCCCAGACCCTGCAACGCTTCTACATGGCGATCTCGCTGCTGCTCAACAGCGGCCAGAACACCATCAGCGCCGAAGAGCTGGAAGACCTGTGCACGATCATGGCTCAGCGCCTGTCGATCCTGCATGGCCTCAATGCCCCGGAGTTCTTCGACAAGAGCCTTTTCCGACATTTTATCCAGACGTTGCTCGAGCAAGATGTGCTGCGTCGCGATGAGGCCGGCAAGTTGAGTTATCACGACCTGCTCGGTGAGTTGGCCGAAGGTGCAGCCAAACGCGTGCTGCCCGCCGATATTCGTTTGTCGATCCGCCAAGTGGCGTTGCACCGCGTCGATGGCGCAGCCGAAACGCCGACCGAACCCGAGCCGGTAAACGCTGAAGAAAGCCGCTAGAGTGAACGAGGCGCCGGGCGGTTTCCGGCGCCGTTGAAAAGGAGCTGTACCATGAAAAAGATCATCCTCCTGGGCCTGACCGCCCTGCTCGGAGCCTGCCAATCCATGACCCCCAAGGCCAGCCTCGACGGCGAAGTGTTCTACCTGCAACGCATCGCGCTGCCGCCCGCCGCCACCTTGAGCGTCAGCCTGCAGGACGTGTCCTTGATGGACGCTCCGGCCGTGACCCTCGCCGAGCAGAAAGGCCCGGTCAAAGGCCAGGTGCCGCTGCCGTTTCACCTGAACTACGACCCGGCCCAGATCAAGCCGGGGCACACGTACTCGGTCAGCGCTCGCATCGAGCTCGATGGCAAGCTACTGTTTATCACCACCGAGCGGCACGCCGTGCAACTCAACGGCCAAGACCCACAACCCTTGCGTCTGCGGGTTGATGCGGTCGCACACTGATTATTCCCAGCTTAAAAAAGGAAGCGCCCATGCTCCGTAATTCTCTTCGCCTCACTGCCCTGTGCGCCGGCCTGCTGCTTGGCGCCAACGCCATGGCGGTGTCACTTGGCAGCCTGTCCCAGGGCGACGCCAGCGGCGGCCTCAAGGATGCACTGACCCAAGGTGCACAGATCGCCGTGAAACAACTGGGCGCACCCGGTGGCTTCAGCAACAACCCGCAAGTGAAAATCGGCCTGCCCGGCAAACTCGGCAAAGTCGCCGACAAGCTGAAAATGTTCGGCATGGGTGATCAGGTCACGCAGCTCGAAACCAGCATGAACAAAGCGGCAGAAACCGCCGTGACCCAGGCTCAGCCGATCCTGGTCAATGCGGTGAAGAACATGAGCGTGACCGACGCCAAGGGCATCCTCACCGGTGGCCAGGACTCGGCCACTCAATACCTGAACAAAAGCAGCCGCGAAGAGATTCGTGCCAAGTTCCTGCCGATCGTCAAGGCCGCCACCGACAAGGTCGGCGTCGCCCAGCAATACAACGCCCTGGCCGGCAAGGCCGCAGCATTCGGCGCGGTTGATGCCAAAAGTGCCAACGTCGAAAGCTACGTGACCGAACAGGCGCTGGACGGCCTGTTCAAGATGATCGCGCAGCAGGAAGAAACCATCCGCAAGAACCCCGCCGCGGCTGCCACCAGCCTGGCGAAGAAGGTATTCGGCGCGCTGTAACCGCTCGCAGTAAACCTTCGACACCTGCGCCAAGGCCGCTGTTCACGGGCCTTGGCGCCGTTGTTTCAGCCCTGGATAACCGCCTGCGCCAACCGCCCAAGCATGAGCGTGGCAAAACAACAAATCGCCACGGATGCCGCGCGGTTGATCTTCAGTGGCGTGAGCCACGTCTTCTGAACCCCTTCAAAGCGGCTGCCCAGCACGATCCAGGCAGACCCCACCGGCACCACCACCATTGCCAGCGTGGCCATGAACCCGGCATAGCCTTGCAACGATGCAAATGCGCTGATCGGGGCGATGAACGAAACGATCAACAGGCCTTTGGGATTCATCACAGTAAGCCAGAAAAAATACAGGCCAGAGAAGCGGTCACGGATCGAATCGATGGCGCTGTGTTTGCGTTGCCATAGCTTGAACGAGACATACAGCAGGTAGCAGCCCGCCGCCAGTTGCGTGGTTTTCAACGCCCACGGCGAATGCGCCGCCAGATATAGCCACGCCACGCCCCACACCGAGACCTGCAACAGGTACGCCAGGCACTCGACCAGCGCCAGCGTCCACGACGCCCTGTACCCAAACAACACCCCGGCACGAAACAACAGGGTATTGGTCGGGCCAGGGGCAAGCAGCAACAACATTAAGGCTGAAACAGTGGCCAGCATGATTACGCGACGTCCTTCCTCACTCGGAACCACGCAGCATACAGGGCCGGCAGGAACAACAGGGTCAACGCCGTCGCAACAATCAACCCGCCCATGATCGCCACGGCCATCGGCCCGAAGAACACGCTGCGTGACAGTGGAATCATGGCCAACACCGCCGCGAGCGCCGTCAGCACAATCGGGCGGAAGCGTCGCACGGTCGCTTCAATGATCGCTTGCCAGGGTGTCAGGCCAGCCTTGATGTCTTGCTCGATCTGATCAACCAGGATCACCGAGTTGCGCATGATCATGCCCGACAAGGCGATGGTCCCGAGCATGGCGACAAACCCGAACGGCTGGCGGAACACCAGCAGAAACAAGGTCACGCCGATAAGGCCCAGCGGTGCCGTCAGAAACACCATCGCAGTGCGTGAGAAGCTGCGCAGTTGCAGCATCAGCAAGGTCAGGACCACCACGATAAACAGCGGCACACCGGCCTTGACCGAATTCTGGCCACGCGCGGAGTCTTCAACGGTGCCGCCGACCTCCAGCAAGTAACCTTCCGGCAGTTCGGCGCGCACACCTTCAAGGGTCGGCAGGATCTGCTGGACCAGGGTCGCCGGCTGTTCCTTGCCATAGATGTCGGCGCGCACAGTCACCGTCGGCAGGCGGTTACGGTGCCAGATAATGCCCTCTTCGAAGCCATATTCGAGGGTGGCTATCTGCGACAGCGCAACGCTTTTGCCGTTGTCGGTCGGCACGGCCAGGCTTGGCAACAACGCCAACTCGGTGCGCTCGTGCACGGTGCCGCGCAGGAGGATTTCGATCAGCTCGTTGTCCTCGCGGTACTGGCTGACGCTTGCACCGGTCAGCGAACTCTGCAGGAATTTCGACACGTTGGCGGTGCTTACACCAAGGGCGCGGGCCCGGTCCTGATCGATATTGAGGTAGACGATTTTGCTCGGCTCTTCCCAGTCCAGGTGCACGTTGACCACGTGGGTATTTTCACGAACCTTGGCCGCCACTTTGCGGGCCAGGGCACGGACCTCTTCGATGTGTTCGCCAGTCACGCGAAACTGCACCGGGTAACCCACCGGCGGACCGTTCTCCAGGCGTGTGACCCGCGAACGCAGTTCGGGGAATTGCTCGTCGAGGGTTTCGATCAGCCAGGTGCGCAGGCTTTCACGCTCTTCGATGGTCTTGGCCAGCACCACAAATTGCGCAAAGCTGGCGGCCGGCAATTGCTGGTCCAGCGGCAGGTAGAAGCGCGGCGAACCGGTGCCGACATAGGCCACATAGTTGTCGATGCCAGCGTGTTCCTTGAGCAGCGCCTCCAGGCGTTTGACCTGCTCGGCGGTGTTGCTCAGGGAAGCTCCTTCAGCCAGCTTGAGATCGACCATCAACTCCAGGCGGCCAGAGGCCGGGAAGAACTGTTGCGGCACAAAGCGGAACAGCGCGACCGAGCCGATAAACAACAGCAACGTCAGCACGATCACGGTTTTACGCCGACGCACACACCATTCAACCAAACGTCGTACACGCTGATAGAACGGCGTGCCGTAGGGATCGGGCCCATCGGTGCCGTGCTTGGCAGCATGAATTTTCGCCAGGTCCGGCAGGAGTTTTTCCCCCAGGTACGGCACAAACACCACGGCGGCCACCCATGAGGCCAGCAGTGCGATGGTCACGACCTGGAAAATCGAGCGGGTGTATTCACCGGTGCTCGATTGCGCGGTGGCAATCGGCAGAAACCCTGCAGCGGTGATCAACGTACCGGTGAGCATCGGGAACGCAGTGCTGGTCCAGGCGAAGCTCGCGGCCTTGAGCCGGTCGTAGCCCTGCTCCATTTTGATCGCCATCATTTCCACGGCGATGATCGCGTCGTCGACCAGCAGGCCCAGGGCCAGGACCAATGCGCCGAGGGAAATCTTGTGCAAGCCGATGCCCAGGTAATACATGGTGGCAAAGGTCATCGCCAACACCAGCGGAATCGCCAGGGCCACCACCATGCCGGTGCGCACACCGAGGGAGAAGAAGCTCACCAGCAACACGATCGCCAGTGCTTCGGCGAGTACCTGGACGAATTCGCCGACGCTGGTTTTCACCGCGGCCGGTTGGTCCGACACCTTGCGCAGCTCCATGCCTGCCGGAAGGTTCTTCTGCAGGCGTGCGAATTCACCTTCGAGGGCCTTGCCCAATACCAGGATGTCGCCGCCGTCACGCATGGCCACGGCCAGCCCGATGGCGTCCGCGCCCATGTAGCGCATGCGCGGTGCCGGTGGGTCATTGAAACCCCGGTGGATATCGGCCACATCGCCAATGCGAAAGGTGCGGTCACCGACGCGAATCGGGAAATTGCGGATTTCCTCCACCGTCTTGAAGTTGCCGGACACACGCAACTGCACACGCTCGGTCGGGGTTTCGAAGAAGCCGGCGGTAGAGAC
Source organism: Pseudomonas sp. MF6747 (assembly GCF_963890955.1). NCBI lineage: Bacteria > Pseudomonadati > Pseudomonadota > Gammaproteobacteria > Pseudomonadales > Pseudomonadaceae > Pseudomonas > Pseudomonas sp. MF6747. Next base: position 179,993 of record NZ_CAWPSZ010000034.1, on the reverse strand, counting down.
GGCGTTCTGCTCCTGCAACGCCTGCTGCACGGCGGCCAATGGCAGGCCGAGGGTGGCGAGCTTGAGGTTGGATAATTCAATCCAGATTTTTTCGTCCTGCAGGCCGAGCAGTTCGACCTTGCCCACATCCGGCACACGTTGCAGTTGAATCTGGATGCGGTCGGCGTAGTCCTTGAGCACGGCGTAGTCGAAACCGTCACCGGTCAACGCGTAGATATTGCCGAAGGTGGTGCCGAATTCATCGTTGAAAAACGGCCCCTGAATATCCGGCGGCAAGGTCTGGCGAATGTCGCTGATCTTTTTGCGCACCTGGTACCACAAGTCCGGAATCTGCGCCGAGTGCATCGCGTCGCGCGCTATAAAAGTGACTTGGGATTCACCGGGGCGCGAGAAAGAAACGATGCGCTCATAGTCGCCGGTCTCCATGAGCTTTTTCTCGATACGCTCGGTGACTTGGCGCGAGACTTCCTGGGCCGTGGCTCCAGGCCAGTTGGTCTTGATCACCATGGCCTTGAAGGTAAACGGCGGGTCCTCGCTTTGCCCCAGCTTGGTGTAGGACAGCGTACCGACGACCGCCAGCAGGATCATCAGGAACAGTACGATCTGGCGATTACGCAACGCCCATTCGGAAAGATTGAAACCCATCGGGGACTACTCCTTGTTGGCCGCCAGATTCACCACGCGGTTGGAGCGATCCACCGGGCGCACCTGCTGGCCCTCATGGAGCACATGCACGCCGGCCGCAATCACCCAGTCGGTGGGGGCCAGGCCTTCCAGTACCGGCACGGTTTTTTCACCAAAGGCGCCGATCCGCACCGGCATGCGCTTGACCGTGTTGTCTGGTTGCACCAACCAGACGTAGGACGCGCCATTCTCTGCACTCAGCGCTGACAGCGGTACCGCCAGCGCAATTACGCCGTCGGCCTGTATGAATACGCGGGCACTCTGGCCCAGTTCGGCCGGGACTTTGCCGCCAGTGAAGGCAACGCGGGCGGCAAAGGTGCGCGATTTTGGATCGGCAGCGGGCGACAGTTCACGGATACGCCCGGCAAAACGTTGGTCGGGCTGGCTCCACAATTCAACCGACACCGGCTGGCCGATCTTGAACCGGCCGAAACCTTGCTCCGGCAGGCTGATCAGCACTTCGCGCTCGCCATCGGTGGCCAGCGTGAAGACGGTTTGGCCGGCAGACACCACCTGGCCAACTTCCACCGCGCGCTTGGCGACCACACCGTCCTGGGGGGCGCGCAGCACGGCGTATCCAGCCTGATTGCTGGACACGTCGAACTCGGCCTTGATCTGCTTGAGGCGTGCTTCACCGGATCGGTAGAGGTTTTCGGAATTGTCGTACTGAGAACGGCTGACCATCTGACGGTCCATCAAGGTCTTGTAGCGATCTCGCTCGGCGCGCACCAGGCTCAGGTTGGCTTCGGCGGCGGCCACTTGGGCGCGCGTGGCTTCCAGTTGCAGGCGTACGTCCTGCGGATCGAGTTCGGCCAGCGGTTGGTTGGCCTTGACCCGCTCGCCCTCCTCCACCAGGCGCTTACTGACTTTGCCGCCAATGCGAAAGGCCAGGTCCGGCTCATAACGGGCACGTACCTCGCCTGGAAAGCTGTCCATCGCCTGCGCCGAGGGCTGCGGTTGCACCACCATGGCTGGACGGGGGGTGGTTTGGGCCGCTTCTTCATGGCCGCAGGCGGCCAACAGGAAGATCAGGCTGACAGGCAACGCAAGGGGCAGGAAAGTGCTGCGCATGCTGAAGGACCTTTCGCAAATGGAGCTTGGAATAATTATACTGGCCGGTATGTTATTAATACCAAACTCACCAGTCCAGTATTAAAGGTGAAAATGTCCGACAATCCCGTAAACACCAATAGCCCCGGGCGTCCCAAGGACATGGCAAAACGCCAGGCAATCCTCGACGCGGCGAAAAATCTGTTTTTGAGCAATGGCTACGCCAGCACCAGCATGGATGCCGTGGCAATGGAGGCCGGCGTGTCGAAACTGACGGTCTACAGCCACTTCACCGACAAAGAGACGCTGTTCACCGCCGCCGTCGTGGCCAAATGCGAAGAGCAGCTGCCGGTGATGTATTTCGAGCTGCCCGCCGGCATGCCGGTGGACACCGTGCTGCTGAACATCGCACGGGGCTTTCATCGGCTGATCAACAGCGAGGAGTCGGTGAACCTGCATCGCCTGATGATGACCACCGGCAATCAGGACGTGAAACTGTCACAGATCTTCTTTGAAGCCGGGCCCATGCGCATGCTGCAGGGCATGGAGCGCCTGCTCAGCCGCATCCACCAGAGCGGCGCCCTGAGCATCGACAAACCGTTTACGGCGGCCGAGCACTTCTTTTGCCTGCTCAAGGGCACGGCGAATTTCTGCTTGCTGTATGGCTGCGGCGGGCAACTGAGCGAAGAAGCCGCCGAGGCGCATGTGCAGGAGGTGGTGGGGTTGTTTATGCGGGCTTATCGGCCCTGAGCCTTGCAGCACGTTGAAAGACCTCTTCGCGAGCAAGCCCGCTCCCACCTTGGAATGCATGCCAAATGTGGGAGCGGGCTGGCTCGCGAAGAGGCCCGGCAAACCAATGAAAATTTAGGGCTTGAGCGCTTTCTTGGGATAAATGTCATACCGGCTCGACTTGCCATCCAGCGCATGGCTAGGCTTTGGCCCTTCAATGCACGGCGCCTTGCGGGGACGCTTGACCACCACGCGGTGACTGGCCAATGCCAACGCCGCGGCGAGTAAAGCCGGCGCATCCGGATCATCGCCCACCAACGGCCGGAACAGGCGCATTTCCTTCTTCACCAGCGCGGTTTTCTCACGGTGAGGGAACATCGGGTCCAGGTAGATCACCTGCGGCGGCTCACCTTCCCAATTGCGCATCACGTCGATGGAGTTGCCCTTGAGCAACTTCATGCGCGCCACAATTGGCGCCACTTCAAAGTCATCCGCGCCACGGGCCAGGCCGTCTTCGAGCAAGGCGCCGATCAGCGGCTGGCGCTCGATCAGGCTCATCTCGCAACCCAGGCTGGCCAGCACGAACGCGTCCTTGCCCAGCCCCGCCGTGGCATCCAGCACGCGTGGGCGCACGCCTTGAGCGATGCCCACAGCCTTGGCGATCATCTGCCCGCTGCCACCGCCGTATAGACGCCGGTGCGCCGCGCCACCTTCGACAAAATCCACGCGCACCGGCCCCGGCGCATCAGGGCCGAGCTGTTGCAGCTGCAAGCCGTGCTCGCCCACTTGCAGGGAAAAATCCGCCTCCTCCAGCTGCACAGGCAGGCCGAGCTGCGACGCCCACTGCTCGGCACGCGCCTGAAAACCTTCGGCCAAAGCCTCGACCCGAATGCGGCTGGCCGCTGGTTGTTCGCTCATCAATCGCTACGCTCAAAAATATTAAGGATCGGCAAACAGCGGCCGATAAAAACAACAGTCAGGTATTTTGCCAGAGCTGAGCGTCGACCGAGAAAAATGTCAGACATTCTTCCCCTAACCATCGGTGTACTGCCGACCCACAACCACTACGGCCTGCGCAATACTCAAGCGCTGGCCGGGGTGAGTCATGTGTGGCAGGACTTCTTCGCCCGGGCGCTGGCCGAGCAGCTCGGCGACACGCCGGACGCGCGCGCCGCCAAGGCATCGGCTCCCAGAGACCCGGCGGTAGAACCCAGCGAAGGCGCCGACCTGCTGTCGCAGATCCTCACCCAGCGTGAATGCGAGGTGAAAGACACCGAGATCGCCCCGCCAGAACCGCTGTTCCTGCCGATCGCCGAATTCGAAACCGGGTTGCTGCCGCCACCCGCTACGCCGTTCCCGGCGCAAGAAATCGTTGCACAACAACGCCAGCAGAACTTCGAAAGTGGTTGGGTACGCCCGCTCGTGCTGAGTGCCGGCCAGCCGCTGCCTGAGCCTGGCCCGGCGCCGGAACCCCAGCCGCTGCACCTGCCCATCGCCGAGTTCGAACTGGACTTGCTGCCGCCGCCCGCCGCGCCTTATCCAATGGAAGAGCTGGTGGCGCAACAGAAAGCGCTCGACTTTGACTCCCACTGGGCACGCCCATTGATCCTCAACAACCTGCGCCTGGCCGCCTGACGCTCAGCGACACACTCCCCAACGCCCCATGTCCAGATGGAAATGGTTGCGATGAGCAGCGTTGTAGTCCGGGCTCAACACCCCATTGAAATCATCGCAGGCGCCATCGCGCACCTGGCGCAAAAACCGCGCGCTGTCGCCCGTTCCCGGCCAATCCTTGAGCACATTGATGCTGCGCCCATCTGCCAGGCGAAAGCCGGCGATATCCAGGGCATTGGCCGAGGCGTGCTGACTGAGCCGCCCCTCTGCACGGTTATACAGGTTGCGACAGGCGAAGCTGCCCAAGTGATCGACCCGCGTCACCGCCTGGCCAAACACCGCCTGCGCCGCAGGTTGCAGGCTGTGGCGTTCGAACAGGGCAAAGGCCACCGCCAGTGGGCAACTGGCCAGAAAGCTGCTGCTCAGGGCCACGTCAGCGCCTTGTACGCGCAAGACATTGCGCAACGGGCACGCGGCATCAGCCGGGCTGTCAGCCTGATAGCTGACGCGCAAGCCCGAGGTTTTCAGCACCTGATCGCACAGCGCTGGATCATCCTGCAGGCGGCCGAGCTTGAAGCGCGTGAGCAGGTTCGGCTTGGCACGCACGTCCAGCGGCGCCCAGGGGTTCCACTCGGCAGGCGACGGCACCCAGCCACGCCACACGCCCACTGCAAACACACCCGCCAGCAACAGCAGCGCACCGCTCACGTTGAGAAAACGCACGGCTCAGCCCTTGAAGAATTGGTTGGCCTGGCTGAATGGCATCTTGCGCTCGGTGAAGGTAAAGGTGCCCAACTGGTAGACCTCCTGCGCGGCGCGGTAGAACTCGCCATACGCCGCCAGCGCCATGGCCGAGCCGACACTGATGCGGCGCACGCCCATCTCACTCAACTGCGCAACGCTGAGGTTCAAGCCACCGGACATCAACACATTCACCGGTTTGGGCGCGACCGCCCTGACCACCGCCAACACGTCCTCGGCACTGCGCAGCGCCGGCGCATAGAGCACATCCGCACCCGCCTCGGCGTAGGCCTGTAAGCGGCGAATGGTGTCAGGCAAATCCAGGCGACCATGCAGGAGGTTTTCGGCGCGGGCCGTCAGGGTGAACGCAAATGGCAGGCTACGGGCAGCCGCAACCGCCGCTTCGACGCGCTCAACAGACAAATCAAAAGGATAGATCGGGTCGACGGCAATGCCTGTGGCGTCTTCGATGGAGCCACCGACGATGCCCGTGGCGGCCGCGCGCAGGATGGTCTGGGCGCAGCCTTCGGGAGTATCGCTGAAACCGTTTTCCAGATCGGCCGCCACCGGCAGTGCCGTCGCCCGAACGATGGCTGACGCATTGCCCAGCGTGTCCTCCAGCGACAACGCACCTTCCGCATCCGGCCGCCCCAGGCTGAATGCGTAACCCGCGCTGGTGGTGGCCAGGGCTTCAAAACCCAGGCTGGCGAGCATGATGGCCGAGCCGGCATCCCACGGGTTGGGCATCACGAACGCGCGGTCACGCTCGTGCAAGGCTTTGAAGGTTTCGGCGCGAAGGGTTTGGGCATCCATGTCTGACTCCTGGCGGAAAAAGGAGCCTTAGAGTAACCCCAGTTGCTCCGCTGCGGGTTCTCGATGCAAGGTCGGCAGCGGCGGCAGGCCCGGCAAACGCACCATCAGCTGTTGATGAAAACGCAGCGCCAGTTGCGCGGCGAGGCGGTTATCCGAGGTGTGCAGAAACACATACGGCGTGCGCCCTTCCTCGATCCAAGTGGCGACTTTTTCCACCCACGGCACCAGGAACGGGTCGTTGGCTTCCAGCTCCGGATGGCCAATGAAACGCACTTGGGGAAACAGCGTCAGCGCGGCCGGGCGCGGCGGCACCTTGGGTTTCTTCGACTGGGCGTGCAGCACGGCGGCTGAGGTAGAGGTGCAACTGAACAAAGCACGCGGGTCGAGGCAGATCCGCTCGACGCCACGGTCACGCAGCAGACGGTTGAGGCTGCGCTCGTCATCGCCCTTGGCGAAGAACGCCTGATGGCGCACTTCCACCGCCAGCGGGCGTTCCAGTCCATCAATAAAACCGGCCAGTTCACCGAGGCGTTGTGGCGAAAAGCTCGCCGGCAGTTGTAACCACAGCGGCGCAACACGCTCACCCAATGGGCTCATCAAGCCGACAAAACTTTGCGCTGCCGGCAACTGTTCAAGCAGATCGCCACTGTGGCTGATATCGCCGGGGAATTTGGCGGTGAAGCGAAAATCCGCGGGCATGACTTCAGCCCAGCGCTGCACGGTGGCGGCCGAGGGTCGGGCATAAAACGTGGTGTTGCCTTCAACGGCGTTGAAGACTTGGGTATACAGCGAAAGGTAATCGCTGGCGCGGGCGTCGGCTGGGTACAGGTACTCGCGCCAGGCGTTTTCACTCCAGGACGGGCAACCGATAAAGTAAGGCAGACGCATCAGATATGGATGTCGAGACCCAGCACTTCCATATCCCATTCGACAAAGCCGGCAGTGGTCAGGTAGCTGGCCAGAGCGGTAGCAACGCTTTTGCTCATGGAGCGAGGGAAGACCATGTCTTGCTGACGCGCGGGAAGACCGCTGATACGCGCGCCGGCTGAACCTTGGGCGCTGGAATGAGAACTGGCATGCGACTCGGATTGGATCTCGATGAAGTCCGGCGAATCCTCGACGGAATCGTCTACCGTCACGTTCGCCTTGCGCGGCTTACGTTTGAGGGGGTAGGACTGTGAGGAGAAGCCGTCTATACGCATACATGCAGACTCGGTATCAATGATGGCAATTTAGCGGCACTTTCCGTGGTGCGCAAATGCTCTGGTGATAACTAGAACACATAATTTGTAAAAGGTTTAAAAACGCGGGCAAATTCTGACGATTGGCGAAATTTGCCCCACATCTCCATCATTTTTGACGTCAAATAATCCCGCGTTCAGCCTTGGTCTGCGCGACCTTATCGCGCAGGTAGACCGGCGCCGCCTGATCAGCCGGAATCGCTTCGCCACGCTCGAAAGCGAAGCGTGCCAGCGTCAGCAAGTCCTGGGCATGAGGCAACATCCCAGCGTCCTGGCCCGCCAGTTTCACGCCAATGCGCTCGCCATAACCCCAGCCAGTGCCGGCACCGAACCAGTCACCGCTGGCATCGGCCGGCAACACAGAGGACTGCGGCGATTGCACTGCTTCCACGCCCACCAGGCGCATTTCACCAGCGTGCTCGCGGTAGCAGCCCCAATAGACTTCGTCCATGCGCGCGTCGATGGCCGCGGCGACTTGCGACGCGCCGTGTTCACGCAAGGCGCGCTGGGCCAGTACTGCCAGGTTGGAGACCGGCAATACCGGACGCTCCAACGCAAAGGCCAGGCCCTGGACCACGCCGATGGCAATCCGCACACCGGTGAACGCACCCGGGCCACGGCCAAAGGCAATGGCATCGACGGCAGAGAGCGTGGTGCCCGCGTCCTCAAGCAGCTGCTTGATCATCGGCAACAGCTTCTGCGCATGCAGGCGCGGGATCACCTCGTAGTGGCTCGTTACCTTGCCATCGTGCAGCAAGGCAACGGAGCAAGCTTCAGTCGCGGTGTCCAGGGCCAGCAGGGTGCTCATGGGTGTAGGTGTCCAAGTCGAAAAAAAGTGCGCCAGTATAAACAACAACGGCCCGCAAGCGGGCCGTTGTCAGTGAAGCCGATCGATGGATCAGCTCAACGCTTGCAGCACCTTGGCGGTGATGGCTTCTACGGAGCCGACGCCAGGGATATGGCTGTACTTCGGCTTGCCGTGGGCGGCAGACAACTTCTGGTAGAAATCCACCAGCGGCTTGGTCTGCGAATGGTAGACCGACAGGCGATGACGCACGGTTTCTTCAGTGTCGTCTTTACGCTGCACCAGGTCGTCGCCGGTGACATCGTCCTTGCCAGCCACTTTAGGCGGGTTGTAGACGATGTGGTAAACGCGGCCCGAGGCTTCGTGAACACGACGGCCAGCGATACGCTGGACGATTTCTTCGTCTTCAACTGCGATTTCAACCACGGCATCCAGCTCTACGCCGGCTTTCACCAAGGCTTCGGCCTGGGGAATGGTGCGTGGGAAACCGTCGAACAGGAAGCCGTTCTTGCAGTCTTCCTGGCTGATGCGTTCCTTGACCAGGTTGATGATCAGGTCATCGGAAACCAGGCCGCCGCTGTCCATCACGCTTTTTGCGATCAGGCCCAGCTCGGTGCCGGCCTTGACGGCCGCGCGCAGCATGTCGCCGGTGGAGATTTGTGGAATGCCGAATTTTTCAGTGATGAACTTTGCCTGAGTACCTTTACCGGCCCCGGGAGCTCCCAGCAGAATGACGCGCATCGATGTGCTCCTCAATTTTTTATAGAGATGACGCTCGGATTCGCCGCGTGGGGCCAATCTCGTAAAAATATGGGTCTAGGCCGATGAAACGGCCAAAGGCTGATCAAGATACACAGCGGGCTCTATCCATACAAGCCGCCGAAAGTCGCAGGAACCCACGCCCGGCATGCGTCACAGGTCGGGTGTGCCTGAGTGCAACCTTGCCCCGCAAACGCCGACCGCCCTTTTCGGGGCGGTCGTCATGGTTTATCTGCAAGCCGTTGAGAACACGCAGAAAACCTTAACCGGTGTTGCGCAAACCGGCGGCAATACCGGCCACAGACACCAGCAGCGCCTGTTCCAGAGGGCTGTCCTGTGCGGCCTCCTGCTCACGTGAGCGCGCCAGCAACTCGGCCTGCAACAAGTGCAACGGGTCGAGGTAGGTGTTGCGCAGACGGATGAACTCAAGTGTGTCCGGGCTATGGGCCAGCAGTTGCGACTGGCCAGTCAGGCCAAGCACCACGCTGCACGCCTGCGACAATAGGTCGCGTAAGTGCGCACCCAACGGCAGCAGGTCCGGTTGCACCAGACGCTCGTCATACAGGCGGGCAATATCGGCATCGGCCTTGGCCAGCACCATCTCCAGCATGTCGATGCGCGTGCGGAAGAACGGCCATTGCTCGCGCATCTGCCCCAGCAGCTCGCCTTCACCACGCTCCAGGGCCTTGCTCAGCGCTGCTTCCCAGCCTAGCCACGCAGGCAGCATCAGGCGGGTTTGGGTCCAGCCGAAGATCCATGGAATGGCCCGCAGGCTTTCGATCCCGCCCGCGCGGCGCTTGGCCGGGCGACTGCCGAGCGGCAAGCGGCCGAGCTCCTGCTCTGGCGTGGACTGGCGAAAGTACTCGACGAACTGCGGATTTTCCCGCACTACGGCGCGGTAGGCGCTGACACCGTCTGCCGCCAATTCATCCATCAAATGGCGCCAGGCAGGCTCCGGTGGTGGCGGTGGCAACAGCGTGGCTTCCAATACGGCGGCCAGGTAGAGGTTGAGGTTCTGCTCAGCGATGTCCGGCAAGCCGAACTTGAAGCGGATCATTTCGCCTTGCTCGGTGGTACGGAAACGCCCCGCTACCGAGCCTGGCGGCTGCGACAGGATCGCCGCATGCGCCGGGCCGCCGCCACGGCCGACGGTGCCGCCGCGACCGTGGAACAACAGCAACTCCACCTGTTGTTCGCGGCAGATATCCACCAAACGTTCCTGTGCCCGGTACTGTGCCCAGGCGGCGGCAGTGGTGCCGGCATCCTTGGCGGAGTCCGAGTAGCCAATCATGACTTCCTGCGGGCCTTGCAACCGCGCGCGATAGCCCGGCAATTGCAGCAGGGTTTCCATCACCGGCCCGGCGTTATCCAGGTCGGCCAGGGTTTCGAACAGCGGCACCACTCGCATCGGCCGCTGCACGCCCGACTCTTTAAGCAGCAGCTGCACCGCCAGCACATCGGAGGCGGCGCCTGCCATCGAGATGACATACGAGCCCAGCGACGCAGCCGGCGCGGCGGCGATTTCCTTGCAGGTGTTCAACACCTCGGCCGTGTCCGCCGACGGTTTGAAGTAGCCCGGCAGCAGCGGTCGGCGATTGGTCAGCTCCTGGGTCAGGAAACTGATGCGCGCCTCTTCGTCCCAGTCTTCATAACGACCCAGGCCCAGGTAATCGGTGATTTCGGTCATGGCCGACGAATGCCGGCTGGAATCCTGGCGCACGTCCAGGCGTACCAAAAACAGGCCAAAGGTCACCGCACGGCGCAGGCAGTCGAGCAACGGGCCATCGGCGATCACGCCCATGCCGCACTCGTGCAGCGACTGATAACACAACTCCAGCGGGTCCAGCAGGTCACGGTTGTTCTGCAACACTTCGGCCGGCGCCGGGGTGTTGGCGGTCAGCGAGGTGTGCGCCCATTGGCGCGTGGCGCGCAGACGTTCGCGCAGTTGCTTGAGCAAGGCGCGATAGGGCTCGATGCTGTCGCCCACCTTGGCCTGCAACGCCGGGCTGGCCTGTTGCATCGACAGCTCGGACGCCAGGTGATCAATGTCGCGCAGGTACAGGTCCGCCGCCATCCAGCGCGCCAGCAACAGCACTTCACGGGTCACCGGCGCGGTGACATTCGGGTTGCCGTCACGGTCGCCGCCCATCCACGAAGCAAAGCGAATCGGCGCTGCCTCCAGCGGCAGGTGCAGGCCGGTGGCGGCGTGCAAGGCATGGTCGGCTTTGCGCAAGTAGTTGGGGATGGCGTGCCACAGCGAATGCTCGATCACCGCAAAGCCCCATTTTGCTTCGTCCACCGGGGTGGGCCGTACGCGGCGGATTTCTTCGGTGTGCCAGGCTTCGGCGATCAGTCGTTGCAGGCGTTCACGGATCTGTTCGCGCTCGGCACTGGTGAGGTCGCGGTGGTCCTGCAGCGCCAGTTGCGCGGCAATCGCATCGTATTTCTGAATGAGGGTGCGCCGCGCCACTTCGGTCGGGTGGGCAGTGAGGACCAGTTCAATCTCCAGCCGCGCCAACTGGCGGGCCAGCGACTCGTTGCTGTGACCTTCGCTTTGCAGGCGGGCCAGCAGCTCGGGCAACACACGGGATTCGAACGGTGCCGGTTGCGACTCATCGCGCCGGTGGATCAGTTGGTATTGCTCGGCAATGTTGGCCAGGTTGAGGAACTGGTTGAAGGCCCGCGCCACGGGCAGCAGTTCGTTTTCCTGCAATTGGTTCAAGCTGGCGCTCAGTTCCTCGCCGGCGGCTTGCTCGGCGACGGCTCCACGGCGGTCGGCCTTGGCGCCTTTGCGGATCTGCTCGATCTTGTCGAGAAAGTCGTCGCCGTACTGCTCTCGAATGGTGTTGCCCAACAGCTCACCCAGCAGGTGAACATCCTCACGCAAGCGTGCATCGATATCACTCATCAGCCAATCTCCAGCCAGAAATCCGGGACGCGCAGGTGTTCCAGAGTGCCGCCCGCGTCGGTTTCTGACAAGACACTTTAAACCTTGTGAGTTGCAGCTAGTCTCAACAGTGAGTCGCCGCGTTATCCGCGCTGGCGGCCGGACACTCATCACCGCCTGCTACTGCGGGCTCATTGAGGTTGCCATGAAGATTCGAGAACTGGCCCAGCATTGGGAAGAGAACGCCACGGGTCGCTTGACCAAGACCGAATACGCGATTCATCTGGATGTGGAGTCTGCTGCACGGCTGGCCGCCATTGCCGAGATGTACCCCAAGCGCCACACCGAAGAACTGCTCGGCGAGCTGATCGGCGCCGCCCTTGAAGAGCTGGAAGCGAGCTTTCCCTACGTCAAGGGCCAGCACGTGATTGCCACCGACGAAGAGGGTGACCCTCTGTACGAAGATAGCGAGCACGCAATAGGAAAAATGCAAAACCGGGCGTAACCCGCGTGGATTGTGGCTTTTAGCCTAAATTGAGGTAGACATGAACAGGTTTAGAGATTTGCTTGAAGACTGGGATAGGAACGCAGCAGAGGCACAGGATTTGGTAACAGTCCCGGTTGCCTTGCACCGTTCGGATCTGGTGAAAATCAAGGCATTTTCCGAGGTCTACAAGCTTCCAGAATCAACGGTCATAGCTGACCTACTGGCTTGCTCTATAAAGGAAGCAGAATCGGCTATGCCATACGTGCAAGGTGCCGAGGTCATCAGGATCGAGGAAGGCGAACCAGTCTATGCAGACGCTGGACGAACCCCGGCTTTCGTCAGTGCTGAACAGAAAATAGCCAAGCAATTGACGACTGGAGACTGACAAAGACGTGTCAATTTGCCATGATCCGCCCGAACGAGGATCGACCAAGCCCCTTTAGACTGGGGCTTTTTTATGGAGCTGGTTGTGACATTCCTGATGAAAGAATTGCAGATAGCCAACATCAAGAAAATGGTTGGTAGTGGTGAAAACCGTGAAGCCATATCGAAAAAAATTGATTCGACGCTTCAAGAGCTTTTCAATGAAATAGCTTCATCATTGCCCACGTCCGAAATTCATGAACAAGCTGTTAACGCTGCAAAACAGCTTTTGGAAATCTACACCAATGCAGAAAACAAGCTCAACTGGCATGAGTCAGACATGTATGGAAAAATCATAGTCCATTGTGCTTTGCTCAATCCGGGCCAGATTCTGACCAGCTTGTACGCCGAAAATCTAGACGCTAAACATGAAGTCACCATCAATGGTGTGACAATGAATATCCATGAAGCTGTATCATTCTTTGATGACCTCATGAGAATTCACCAGTCAATGACTAAGCGTTTCTTCCTAAACAAGATGGAAGAACCAGACGAAGAAATCTCTAAGCCGCTTGCCATTGCAATGCAGCAATACACGAAGACAAAAGGATAATTGTTGATGAAAGCCTTAGCCATATTGTTCAACATTGCTTCACTTGGAACCCTAGCTTGGCTGATGTTCAGTAAGGGTATGCCGCGAAATGATGAATGGGGAATCATCATCGTATTTGCTGGTGCAAGCATCACTTCATTGATTGTGATACTTACCACACATGACAGTTCATTCTTAGGGCTTTGGCTTCAAAGAAAGAAGCTGGAAGAACAGCAGAAAATTAACAAGCTAAATTCACAGAAAGACTGAATTCAAGCATTAATGGATTAGTTAAATGACTGACATTACGAATTATGCAGAAAGAGCAGCGGCCATCAAAATCAGGGTTGATGAAGCGGTAGGCTTACATGCCCGCTATGACGACCTGCAAGAATTTGTAGAGCCTTTAGAAGAAATCTGCAAAGAAATTCTCATCAATGAGCTTATGCTAGACAAAGAGATTTACAAAGCCCTAACTACTATTAGAAAAATACAGGGTGAAGGCGGCGAACCTTTCGAGCATGAGTATGATATGCCATTCTTCGGGAAATGCCTTGATGTGTTTGCTAAACCGTCATCAATTATACATCTTGGACTTCATGAAAGCATTGAAAACAACATTAGAGACGAAGCTGCAGAAAACAAAATAATTACAATCAACAATATAGAATACAGAACAATTGAAGCTTACCGTCTTTATGGCGATAAAGAAAACGAACTTGAAGCCACGTCATTTTCAATGATGACTGACGAAAAAAACGACTGATATGGAAGGTCAGAGAAATGTTAGATAAGGATTTCAAAGGTCAGGTGGACGACCTTCTCAAGCGGGCCTACTGGAATTCACGCTATTCAAGCGAGATACGCCGTCTTCACAACATTGCTACTGAGAAGCAGAAGCCCGGTCTGAAAAAGACCATTGCAGAAGCTATTGCTGGTAAGGCAGTGAACCCAAGCCACTCACGTTCCTACAAGACGTTTCTGAGCAAAGGGAGCTTTGCACCATACTCTATCTTCATGCGGGCCTTGTTCGTGCCTCACATGGAAAAGGAGCTGACTGAGGTATTAAAGCTTGTGCTGTTCAGTGAGTCATCTACCAGCACGGGTAGCCGTAAGGCCGTAGAACTGGCGATGAAGGCATACCCCAAGGCCATTGGCTGGAATGAACCAGAATCCCTAGAAGCACTGAAAAAAGCGGTACTGGTGATAGAAGCGTATGACCATGACCAAACGTCAACAGAGACTCAGCAAGAGCTGAAATCGGCCTTTGAGCTACTGGTGAATGCAGAAGTGAAAACATCGGCTGAAATCATCAGTGTGAGGTGTTACAGCCAGCTTTCCCGCCTTCAAGTGAAGCTTCAAGGCACTGACCTTCATGACTTGGCAACGATGGCATTCAACCGAGCGTGTTACCTGATTTGACCTTGTGTCTATCAGAGACAACAAAGCCCCTTTGACCGGGGCTTTTTTGTGCCTGAAGCAAAAAACCCCACATAACTATTAAGATGGGGTTTTGTGCAACTAACTACAAAAGTAAACATTGGCACTATTAAACATTATGTCAGATGAGAGTGAAAGGATTAAGAAAGATTATCAATAAATTAAATAAACATGTCACCCTCACAATCATCTTATCAAAGCAATTAACTTTGTCAAATAAATAATCCATCTTTATTGTAATTGGTTATTTATACATTATAATACTAGTAGATGAACAATTTGATAAGCATGGACAGATTAAGCCAGAAAGAAGAGATATTCTTAAATCTATACACAAAACACAAACACAATGAAACAGCAGAAAGTATCAAGAAGACGCACGGCCATCTAATCAATGACAAAATGAATTTTGAGTCAGTCGCAGAACTGGGTTCAAACTTTATGTTTATGTTTGGAAAGACGAACGGTCAGGAAATGTATGACTTCATACAAAAGAACAAAGTAACGTTCTCAGACAACGTATTCAAATCCATTTACAGCACACTTTTCAAAAAAGATATTGAAGTCAACGTAGACTTCATGAAAATCAAAGAAAACGTCTTTGACAATTTCGACCTAGTTTCAGGTCAAGCGGCCACGTTCTTGAAAGAAGTGGGTTGCACAGACAAGCAAGTCAACTATTTCAACAGGAACATTAGCCACTTTAAAGATATGGCTGAAACGTTGGTGCATGATTATTTCTACTACACCAAACAACCAATCCAACCAGAAATGCTTGAAGGCAAGCATTTGAAGACAATCTTCAATGAAATGGGCAATGGGTATGACAACATCAAGTTAGTGTTTACAGACACCGAAAAGCTCAATGACTGGCGTTATGAACACAACATGCTAATCAATCCATGCAAAGCAATATTGACGCATGGCAACACCTCAGTAGACCTAGTGAACAATTTAGGTGGTGGTTATGAAATCTCAACGCTCATCAAAGACAAGGCTTTCTTTGAGAAAATTAAGAACGAACACATGAGCTATGAACCAGCCACACGCCTTTATCAGTCAATGCTTGAAACCATCAAAGCTGATGAAGAACCTACAAAGAAGAACAAATCAACAATTACAAAACCATAACCAGCCAAGTGCTGGTTAATCTCACTTATAGCCTTAGTATTATAGTGTGTTGATAATCATCTACAAAATGCTAATCTATTCTCATAAACATCTTAAAAGGAGAATTATGGCTATAACTGAAAAAAACTATGAATTTGTCAAAGACATAGAAAGCTTAGGCTATACGATACAAGCTACCAGCTCCAGTGGTGGCTGGAACAGACTACATTTGATTGAGGATGGTGAAAGGGTCAACTTCCATCAGTTCCGTGGCGAAAGCTTCAATCAACGTATCAGCGAGGTTAGACAGCACCTAGCCGGTACATCCACCGATGGGATTAAATCGGATAGTTACCTTTACTATGCGACTCAGGGTCTGTTGCTCAAAGCTGTTGCTCATACGCTAGCCACTGACAGACCACAAGCAGCGATGGCACACACCATCATGGCTAAATTCAATGCCGCTACCAACCACATCTTAGACAAAGAATTGAAGGTCTACGGCAAGAGCGTTCACGAATACTCACCCAACCTGACTGGCGTTAGATACCCTTCTGCTGTTCATGAGAAAAACCTACTGGTTGAACAGATAGAAGCGATGGGCTATGACCTGCAGGTAAAACCTAGCAGTGGGAAGAATTTAAGGCTCTATGTCCTAGACGCCGACAAGAACCCAATTGGGTATTCAGGCACGACTTCAACAGAAGATGGACAGACCAGAACGATTGATGACCTTATGGCGAAGATTGAAGGCCGTGCAAGGTTCACTGATGCCAAGATTGATAAGACCTTCATGGACGCTATCAAGGGTGCCCGTGCAATAGCGTTGGTGGACGTTTACCAGAAGAACACCATGAGCAAGCCGGAAATGCTCAAAATCGCTAAGGGATTTGATGAGAAGAGCTTACAGCTTCTACAAGATAAATTGAGCCTGAAAGGTATAGATGCTGGCAAATTCCAAAATGACTTGCGAGAAGTCAAACAAAACAAGCATAAACCCAAGATGTGATAATCAACCAGCCGCAAGCTGGTTTTTTTTCGCCTCAACAAAAATATTTACTAAAAACTATTTACATTTAAGAAATGCTTGATATGTTGTTATTAACTAACAACGGAAATAACATGAAGGACTTAACACTAAAAGAAACCGCTTTCAGCAAATCATTGAACAAATTGAAAGATGGCGTAATCATAGCAACAGCAATCGTTTTTGTAGCAATATTGGCAATGGGTGCAATGGAAGCTACTGTAAATGACAGAACGGACATGAGAGATACAAAGATTGAGTTCAACCGCTAAATCAAGAAAATAACAACAGGCCAGCCAAGAGCTGGTTTTTTTGTGCATGTCAATTTACACCTTCTACATTTACATTTAATAACTCAGTGATAGAATGAATATTAACAACAACGTTTAACGACATGAATACACTATTAGAGATAATGCAAATTATCGTCAGTCAATCAAAATTCAAGGAAGCACACAAAGCCGTAGCTAGAAACAAGGTATTGATTAAGAAGGTATCAGGGAAAGCTGGCACTGATACTGATAGAAAAGTTGAGATAGCCACATTCGTCTTGATACTGACTAATGAGATACAGCTACACATAAACAGCTTGATAGACAAGCAATCAACCAATTTCACGCCAGAAATTAAAACTGAATACTCCAAGTTGCATCATTCTTCTTTCTTTGTGAAATTCCTCAACAACTACGATGATGCTGCATCAGCATTTAACCCCCTACTTAGAAAACTCAAAAGCTATTCTGGTGAAGAGCTAACGGCTTTGATACTTCCAGAGCTTGAAACTGTTCATGCTCAATGGAAGAATGTAGCGGATGAAGCCGATGAGTATTTGAACCTTATATTGAACTACGTTCATAAGGATGAGGTAGACGCCTTAAAGCGTATGGTTGAATCTGGTATTTTCTATGACATGATGAATGACACAGTAGGTTTTCGCAGGTTGATTTTCAAACCAGAAAATTTCAATTCCAAGAATTTCACACACAACAGAGACTTCTATGAAATTTTGATAAACAGGTATGAGCATTGTTTTGATTTCTTGCTTGACGCTAACACCAGTAATTCAAATAGTCGATTAAAGATAATCGCCAAGGATGATAAATACTATTTGATTGGCGAAGACGATAACCACAAATTCATTTTTGAACAGCTCACAAAAGAATATCCAATCAGCGGATACCTTTTCGATTTCAGCGATTTACAAGGCGATTCAGACAAAGCTAATAATCTGAGAATGATGATAGAAATGAGCTTAGATGTAACGTCATTGAAGCATATGACAGCCAGCATGACACCGAGCGAAGCAATGTTATTTTCAGTAGAGCTTTTGAAAGATTACCTCAATACGGATTTCTATGACATAACCATTAGGGCAAGTGCTGAATACAACAGATGGTTTCTATTAGAGCTAGGCAATGGACGCAAGTTTGAATGTTGCTCAATGGTTGAGTTCAGCGATTCAGCAAAAGAACACATCACAAAGACCGTCAACTCACTTTATGAAATAGAGTTAGAAACAGATAAGCTTTATGACCTTGTAAAGAAACTAAAGGAAATGAGCTAACAAAACAATTCAATGCTCAATCATTTACATTTAAGAATTATTTGTTATGATTTAATAAACAACATCTTTATTTACTATGAACATAAGAGATAAGAACGCAGAAGACAGAGAATTCATTTACGCTAAAAACAAATTCTGGTCAGAAGAACCAAAAGAAGTATTCAAAGGTACGGTTGCTAGCTACTACGGCATTGAAGCTGTTACGACAAAGAAAGCCTTGAACCACCTTACCAGAGAAAAAGCTTTACTGGATAAAGAGCTTAAAGATTGGGAGACTGATGCTAAAAGTATCTTCAATCGTAAAACTATCAATTCCGAAATCAACAGAATAAACGCTTTGCGTGAAGCCATCACGGCCAGCATGAGCAAGGTGACTGAATTTGATGAGTATGAGCTTGTCATCGTCAACAACGCCGAGAGCGGCAACGGAAAGCCCTACGCCGTCGAGTCTTACGCTGACTTCATGCACAAGATTACCAACGTCTATAAGCTCGCTGAAATCACCCAAGACGAGTATGAAGAGCTGGAGAATAGTGAACGCTATGAAATGGGTAGATTTGAAAGGTTAGAAGATAGCTATCAGAACAAGGTTGGTTTAATCCAAATTCTGATGGTCTTCTGTCAATTATTTCCCTTCATGATACTTCTTGAAGCTGACTTCAAAATGGTTATGGAATCCCCATTAGCAGCACCTCTATCTATGGCCCTACCCGTCTGGTGGTTAATCATTCAACCTTGGGTAATCAGGAAACTCATCAAGAAGCCAGCGTAATGCTGGTTTTCTTCTTTTAGAATATATCAATAAATTATCGCAGACTCTATTTACATTTAAGAATTAAATGCTACCTTGATAGCAACTAACTAAAAAGGTGCATACATGCTCGGAACAATAAACTTAAATCTTTGCCCATTCGATGGAAAAATAATAATCGAAGGAACAGCACAGCAATACATCACGCTTAACTCTAGAAGAAAGCAAATCATCTACAAAGCGAACAGCAAACAGAAACATCGCATATTTTTCTACACATCAAAATTCTTGAACGAGAAGATTCAAGCTAATGCTACAAAGCCATTAGAACTTGATAATCTTCAAGTCAAGTTACAAGCTTGGATGGATGAAGTTTGTGCAATTTCTTTTCTTGTTGAAAAAACTAACCAAGCAGGTTTAGAAAAAAAACTCATCAACGCTGGGAAACGTGCCGTTCTTGAAGGGTTAGGCTTGAACCAGTCCGAATATACCAGTCATGAAGAAGACACCAGCCCTACCCCATTGGAAGAGCCTGTAACCGCTTCTGAGCCTGAGCCAGTGGCTGAACCAGCAGAGCCAACCACAAAGACGTTCACATTGCCTATAAGCAGCCATAAAGCCGTGACGTTGACCATTCCTATTGACCTCACAAAAGACGAAGCGGAATTGATAGCGAACAGTTCACTGGAATATTTAAAAGCGTTACTACTCTCTCAGTATAAAGAATGAATCAAGCCAGCTAGTAGCTGGTTTTTTTACGCCTGAACACTTTAATACTAAAAATATTCACCCTTATCTATTTACATTTTATAATTATGTAGTAACTTGATATATAACTAAACAACAAAAGGAAAACATGAAATTAACAAAACTTGTAATAGCCATAGCAACATTCGCTACAATTACTTTAAGCTCATCAGCTTATATAGCAACACAAGACGTAACATCAGCAGTCATTGTTGATAAAGCTAAACACTCCCTAGACCTAAAAACGAATGGCCTTCACAACATCAGCGTCAGTGAAGCGTTCACCATCGACAAGTCAGAAGCCGCACAAATTAACTTCCTACGTTGCTCATTTGCTCGCCCTGAATTCAGGTTTAGCTGGTTCTGTCACCAGATGAAATCAGACGGCAAAATGACTAAGAATTCATACATTGCTTTGAAAGATGACCAAGAGAAGTATGCAAATTCTCATCGTTTAGAGTCATTCTTCTATTCATTAAGAACTGATAAAGAATTTAAATCTTTGATGGAAAAACTAACCATTAATGATATTGAAGAAAAGAAAGAAAGAGAAGCTAAGAAAAAAGCTTTAGTTGATAAGGTACTAAAACGTGTTGACATATCAGCCGCTGAAAGCACATCGAGTTTACGTTTTGATATGGAACAAGCCGCTACCTATGTTGCTTACGAATACGCACCTTGTAACGGTGATAACATTAAAGAAAAGATAAATTGTGAGCTTCATAGAAAGTTGATAATTAAAAGCCTTATATCAGGCGTTAATGATACGGAAATTTTTCAATCAACAATTGAAAAGCTAACTCCAGAGTATCCATCAGCATGGGAATCCCTCAATGGAGTGGGCAAATTCTTTTTCGTTGCCATTAGTATGATTTTTGGATTTGCATTATTTTACGACATGATAAACGATGAAGAAGAGGAAGAAGAGGAAGAAGATACTGATGAGGATAATAATGTAGAAGGTGAATCAAATGAAAAATAAGATTATCGACAATTTCAAACTCTAACCGCTAAGGCGGTTTTTTCACGTCTACCCTCCCCGCCGACCGTCAGGCCCGCTTGAACCAGTCACCAGACCTGATACTGTATGCCCATACAGTCAATGGTCAGTCATCATGCTCAGTCCACCTATACCCTTCTCAGCAGCTCTAAACCCAGCCAAAGCACCAGTTCATGGCCGTGCGGCTTGTGGCTTCCCTTCACCAGCAGAGGAATACGCAGAGCCACCGTTGAGCCTCGATGACCTTTGTGGAGTGGGGAAACCATCCTTGTTCATCCTCATAGCATGGGGTGACAGCATGAGCGGCCTAGGCGTTTACGATGGTGACTATCTGGTGGTTGATCGAGCCATAGAACCCCGCGTGGGAAGCGTTGTAGTAGCCAGAATCGGCCCTGAATTCACTGTGAAGACCTACGGCATAGCCAACGGTAAACCCGTGCTGATACCGGCTAACCCAGCGTTTGAAACAATTGTCATTGGAGAATTTGAAGAATCCGAGGTTTGGGGTGTGGTCTTGTGGAATCTTCATAAACTCCATGACTAGTAAAATTGATAAAGTATTTGGGCTAGTAGATTGTCATGCTTGCTATGTAAGCTGTGAACGTATCTTTAATCCTACATTGATAGGTAAAGCAACCGTTGTTCTTTCTAACAATGATGGTGCCGTTGTTGCCCGTGATGACCTTAGTAAGAAGTTAGGTGTGAAGATGGGTCAACCCTTCTTTGAAATCAAGCACCTTGTAGAAAGTAAACAGTTAAGGGTTTGCTCTTCAAATTATGCGTTGTATCAAGACATATCAAATCGGGTCACAAAAGTAATCAGTCAATACGTTCCTGCTTACGAAGTTTATTCAATTGACGAATCATTCATTGACCTATCAGGCGTTAATGAAGACTTAGAAAAGCTTTGTCTGGAAATTAAGAGCCAAATCTACAAACAGGTAGGAATGCCCGTGGGCGTAGGTGTGGGTAAGACAAAGACGCTCGCAAAGCTCAACAACTGGGCGTCTAAAAAGTGGAAAGCGAAGACTGGTAGCGTGGTGGTCATCCTCGATGATGAACGTCAGAACAAGCTCTTATCCTTTGCTGATGTAGGTGAAGTGTGGGGTTGCGGCTCACGGACTCAAAAGCGACTGGAACTGATGGGTGTGACCAAAGCCATTGACCTAGCCCGGTATGACAAGAAATCACTACGCCAGATGTTCAACGTCAACATTGAACGCACGGCACGCGAGCTTGAAGGCACCGTGTGCTTTGGACTGGAAGAGTCACCAGAACCCAAGCAGAACATAGCGTCTACACGGATGTTCGGTAAGCGGGTTTACGAGCTGTTAGAGCTTCGACAGGCCGTAGCATCATACGCAGCAAAAGCAGCCGTAAAGCTCAGGAAAGAAGGCATGTTGACCAGTTGCCTGCAGGTGTTTATCCAGACCAGTAGGTTTGATGACAACCCATACAGCAAAGCCACCATCATAGGGCTGGAATCGCCTACTGATGATACCCGTGAGCTGATAGCAGCAGCACAAGCTGGACTGACCCGGATCTACCGGGCAAACACGCCTTATGCGAAGGCTGGAATCATGCTCAGCCAGTTCACGCCCAAAGCTGGCTACATCCCCGACCTTTTCGCTAAACCAGAGCGTAGAAACAACGACCGGCTTATGACACTGATGGATTCAATTAACAAGGTTCAAGGTGCTGGCACGCTCAGGTTTGCAATCGAACCAGAATCATCGTCTTGGGGCATGAAGCGTGAATTCCTTAGCCCAGCGTATACAACCAACTGGAAAGAACTATTGAAGGTCAAGGTGGGCTGATAAGTTATTTAACGTCTAAAATATTTACATTTAACAATATAGAGGTAATATATATAGAAAAACATGACAAAATGGAACCATGAACAAATTTATAAAACAAACATTGTTATTAACAACAATTGGATTAACAGCTTTCGCATTTACTAGTTATGCTCCAAATATTCTACAAAAGGCCATAATGACAGTTCTACTCATACATTTATATGTTGGAACATCAGCATATTTAATATATGGAATTTTATACCAACCTGCAAGAGCGTTTTATTACACCTTTCTAGGCAACGGATACGAAATCACAAAAATCAAAATGCCAGAGGTTTTTGACTTTAAGTTGCTAATAAAATCAATCGGAAAATACCTAGCAAGGTTTGTGGCTCTTTTCATACTTTACGGAGCCGTTTTGATAATAGGTTCAAATACAAACTCATTTTTGATTGAAAAAGAACAAACAACCAGCCAAGTGCTGGTTTCTTTTCAGTAATACATAATATTTTAATACTTGCCTATTTACATTTAAGAAATATGAAGTAATGTATTTATTATATAAACAACAAAAGGAAGACAATGAAAACATTAGCAACTTTAATCTTGATGACAGTATCAACCATCGCTTTCGCTGAACCAGCATTCAGCAATCCAACCAGCTTCAACATCATTCCAGAAGCACAAGCTGTTCAAGTAAATACTGAATACACCGCTTTGGTTGAACAAGTGAAAGCAAACCTTAAAACCAACCATTCAGGCTATACAGAAGAAGAAATTAGAGCCGCTAGCTCAGCAGTAGCTAAATCAATCAACGATTGCAAATCAGGTACGTTTGTTGAAATCCTTGAATGCAAAAAGAACATAGGTGATTTAACAGAGGCTTTGACAGCAGACGTAATCAAATCACTCAAATAAGAAACACCCGATAAAACGACCAGCCTAGAGCTGGTTTTTTTGTGCCTAATTTTTGACAATCAAATTTATGAGGTATGATGTAATCAAGCCAACCACTCAGGAACATATGAAAACACCTGCAAACAAAGACGATTACAAGATAGTCATTACAAAGCCTAGCAAATACAAAAGAAGCAAAGAATGGATTGAATCAAGTGGCGAGCTATCCGCTGAAGAAATTCTAAATATCTTAATATGCGACCAGCTAGACAGCGACTTTACTGAAGAAGAAAATAATTATTTAGATACTACTGATAACAGCATTCGCGGTGAAATAAGAAATTTCACAGATGAAGACCTGAAACTATTTAAATAATAAAACCTCATCACCCTCTTCACATTTAACAATTAAATGTTAACCTGAATACATATAACAATTATTTAGGAGTAGTTAATGTGTCCAGCCCAGTTACAAAATAATAAGTCATTAGGCAAGGTGTATCTACAAAGAACACCAGAAGAAGATGCCAAAATCAAAAAACTGTATAACAGTGGCGTTAGCATAGCCAGCATAGCAAGAGAGTTTGGCGTAAGTAGACAAGTGATGATTGCAAGAATTAAGAAGCTGGGAATATGGTTCAAAAACAAAACCCCAGTCAATCCAAAGAAAATCATCAACCTTTGTGTAGTCCAGAATTGCACGATAAGCGAGATAGAAGAAAGAACAGGTTGGTCAAAGGTATCCATTCACCACGTTTTGAAAGAAGCCAATTTGAAATGTAGAAGGGACAAAGGGCCAGTAGAAAAGAGAGAGTTTCCAACTGAATTACTTTATGAGCTATTCATTGTCCAAGACAAGACAGCAAGACAGCTTTCTGTAATTTTCAAAGCTGGAATATCAACAATAAGAGACAGGTTAAAAGAAGCTGGAATAAAGAAACAACGCTCCAAGAAAAAAGAAACTCAATAAATCATCCAGCCCAGTGCTGGTTTTTTATTGCATGTCGTTTACAAATTACGAAAGCTTGATAGTATTAAAGTAATGAACCACAAATTACACAATGAAAAAAACGAACACGTTAGACGTTGATAAGTTAGCGAATGAATTTAATGACTACTCAGTGAACGTATTTCCAAAATACCTAAGCACCCAGTTGATTGACTGTAAAAAGAACTACAAGGCAAGAATCCCGCACGTCATCGCTATGAAGCGAAAAGCCCGCTGGTTAACAGAAGATGTGAGACAAGCATTTAACTACAATGAGCATAATTTCAAGCTCATCCAGTACAACGCACACTTCATCAGCATTTTTCAAAGCTTCATCGAAATGACCCAAGATTCACATCTTGACGTAATCACCAGAAGCCAACGCATCAGGTTCAGCAAGGATTGCATCATGAAGCTGTATCGCATAATAGCCATTTACAAGGCCACAATCCTGACGGCCTAGGCGTAAGGTCTACCAGTCAAAATTTCATCTCAAAAGTGGCTGTATTGAGCTTGGGAACCATGATGAACCTAATGTGTGTCACATGCTCCCATTCAGCGACTGACGCAGCCAACCCGGCAACGTGAACGCACATCGAAGGGCTACCCTCCCCGTCTAAGCGAAAATTAGCCTTCAGGCAACGTTCAGTGAACTCTACGCCGGTCAGCGTAGGGCGAGTGGTGCCGAAGTGGCGAAGCTCTTCTAGTGCTGAAAGCAATGCGTCTTCAAACGAACCTTTCTCAATGTCAGCTAAAATCGTAGTGTCTAAATAAATCATCCTTAATTCTCATATTATCTACTAATACTAATATCCTAAATCCTCAACAAGTCAAAGAAGGCATGATTTAGCCTTCAATTTCCTTTGTTCGACTCATCCACCCAACTGTTGAAATCACACGTTGCTTCCCATGCATCAGCGTCCACAACGTCAACAGCTTGTTCTGGTGAAGAGCTTTTAGTGTCTTTCACAAGGGCTTTTTGCTCAGTGAAAATTGAGTCGAAATCCATTCTGTATTCTTCATCACTCATGCCTTCTGGTTCAACCAAATCAACACCTGACTTCTTTCTTTCGTAGGCTTTAACAGCTAATGAAACCTCAGTCTCAGCCAAAAAGTCTATGTTGGCTAGAAGACTGTCTTTTTTCACTGAACCTTGCTCAGCACTACTCTCAACTTTAGGGAGAATTGAAGCACAGGCAACTTCTGGTAAAGCTGGGGCTTTTCTTTCAACTGGTGAATTATCTCTTGCGAATTTTTTCAAATTGAATGACTTATTGATAATCAAGGTCTTTTCAACAATGGTCTTTCCCCTTCTCACATCAATCACGTCATCAACATAACCAATCTCTTTGTAATACTGTATTGCTTCATTCAATGACTTTGAGGAACATTCACACAGCTTCAACATGGTTTTAACGCTGAATCTAGCCTCTCCATAAGCATTGAACATTTCTACTTTGTCGAAAAGAATTCTTGGCGTACCACTCTTCAAAGCCATCTTGTCTTTCCAATCAATTTTCTTACTCCATGTGTCTTTAACAACGGAGTCGGTGAAAATATCACCAAATTTGATATGGATAAAATCACCTTTAATTTCTCTTTTGTAGATAAATCTGTCATTGATTTCACCACCATCTTTCATCACTATTTTAGCTGATGAATAGAACATTCTATCTAGAACCTCAATGAATGCAGCCTTATAGAATCCAGTGTGTTTAGTATCAAGGTTGCAATCACGCATCACTAATTGAAAGTCAACCACAAGGTCAGAGCCTTGTTGCTCATAAGTCTTTTGGAGTTTTGAAACTAGGTCGTGGCAGAAAACAAAATGTAACTCAGTGTTGAGTTGATACCCATAGAAAACAAATTCTTTGTAAGGAGTGCCGCCAAGCTCTTCTTCACCAATATTGATGGTTACAGCATTAGGTGATACTTCAACACTTCTCAAACCCAAGCTGTTAGCTTTTTCAAGATTTGCAATGTCGTTAGATTCACCAACCGCATACTTTTGCAAATTCCTTGCAGGGTTGAACATGGAAAGAAGAAGAAGGCTCTTAGCCCAAACGCCTTGATTGCCTGATACTTTCGCTTCTTTGTAAACATCCATGAATGTTTTGTATATTTCTGTTAGCTCGTTATTATTGTTCATCCTATGTAATCCTTAGTTATATAAATATCATTACATAGAAAGCTTAAATGTCAAACGTATAGAGCTACTTTTTTAAAAATAAAATTAGGCAAAAATCACGATGTTGATTTTAAGCCATTTTTTCATGTCAGAGCACAGTTGAAGTAGAATGAAGCACAGTTGAAGTAGATTGAAGCACAGTTGAAGTAGAATGAAGCACAGTTGAAGTAGATTGAACGATTTTGACCACCCCTGTAAGCCACGTATTTAAAGGGTTAGAGAAATCGGCTCAACAGTACATATAGTACTCTTAGTACAAATAGTACCTCTTATATCTTAAGGTCAAAATCAAAAGCATCTGGTGAATAAAAGCAAAATCTATAAAACTTTCTTTCAAACCCATAAAATCTATATGTCCGAATTGAAACGAGGTATAACGTAAATTTTGCTGTATCTTCAAGCACAGTTGAAGTAGATTGAACATCACTATAATAATAAATGCAAAAAATTCACTCTATACGTTTGACATATAAGAACCAAATGTTACGATTAAAGAAACAACGAGAAAATATATGACAGACATTAGAAAGAGAAAAAGAGTACCATTTTCGGTACGAGACACAGTTATAAGAAAAAACAAAATCTATAACAGAATAACAAAACTTGTAGTTGAAAACTACGAACCTGTAAAGATTCACAACCTCAAGCCTGATTTAGTTAAACAATCCTCATTCATCATCAACGGGTTATGGTTCATAACAAACCACTTGAAACACCTTGTTCATTTAGAAGGAACGAAGGGTTGTATTGAAGGTGGAAATTACGTGAGCTACACCCCCGTAAAACTACTACAATTGATTGACAGTATCATGCTTGAAATCTTTGGAGAGATAATTGATTTAGACACAATCACACCTGAATACATCATGAAAGCAGAAAGGTACTTTGAAGCTTGTGATGAAAAACTGAGAAACATTGAAATGAAAGCAACCCTTTGAATAGGGTTTTTTCATGTCGGAATTATAAACCGGTATATTTGCGGTTAACACTGTAAATCAAGCAAATGTCAGTTGTGATTACCTATCAATCTTGTGTCTTACCAAGCCTACCGACCATGAAACAGAGGCACAAAGCCCCACCCGCTGAATACACCCATTGCTTCTTAAAAACCACGTCTAAACAGTCATTGAACGCCATGTAGGCGTTTCCACTGGCGTAATACCCACCAGACACGAACATCACAGTGGCAAAAAAAAGAGAGACAGCGACAAAGAACAGCACAAACTTAGTAATCATAGATATCCGAATTATTGTTAATCAAATTATACATGCCAGTTGAGGTTAATCAAATCATCATAGAACACCAACAACCATTAAACTTAATAAATAATTGAAATATTATAATACTTTGCTATTTACAATTAACTAATAAAGGTTACAATATTACTATATAAACAACAAAAGAGACAATCATGAACCTCAAAGAAACTGAAAACAAACAAGTCTTGGCATTTCTTACTATTGTTCTTACACTCGCAGCATCAGCTTCACTAGCAACAGCACTATTCATGAAACTAGATGTAGGCTTCTGGTATCAAATTGCAGGTTATTTTTTAATCTTTATTTACCATATTTTTTTATTGATTGCTCTGGTTTCAATAGAAACAGAAAAAGATGAGCCTAAGCAGCTTGAATTAGAGTTAAGTTGATGAGTGAATTAACAAAATAACCCGAGAGGGTTTTTTATTTGCCTGAAATTTGACCTTGATTTTACGCCAAGAACCTCATGGCAATGTAGATAATCCGTTTTTAAAAGTCACAGGGATTGACGTTAAGAAATACAGATACTTGTTTTTGAAAAGCTGAATGGTAAAATGAAAGAGACTAACAAACGTTTATTACATGAGAATACCCACGAACACCGGAAAGATTGAATTTGATACAACAACAGACAAGATAAAAAGCTTTGATGAATTCACTGAACTGTTGAAGGTTGTAGAAGCCGCTTCAATCATGGAGAAGAAAGCCAAGCCCGGAGACATACCGCTCATCATCAAAATTCTTGGCTTCATGCAAAAGGTCTACAAATGGAAATCCCCGGCTGAAAAAGCCCAAGCAGTAGCTTACTCAAAAGGGTTGGTGTATCCGATATCCACTCACCTCCCCGTCTACACGTCGATCTGCAGCTACAACCGTCAAGACCTTGCCCTAGCCGTCTCACACCTGTTTCATGACTACCTAGGCCACCAGCTTCTAGAAATCACTGACCTGACTGAACAAGGTGCTGTCTTCATTGCTTTTGACCTTTTAGAGCAGTTCGACCCTACGGCAATCCCTAACGACCTAGAAGCGAAAGCACGCGGCCAAAAGGGTGAATTTGTGAGGTTTGTGGGTAAGCCGATGGCCTTCTACAACGCCGTTGAGACGAAACGACCATTCCAGTATCAACAGCTACTGGGTAAGAACTACTACGAGAGCAAACGCTACAAACGCCTGCAGGAGCTTCTAGGCACACCAGCCGTGGCCGATGAGACGATATCCATTCCTACACCAGCCCTTCCCGCTTTTAACCCACCAGAAGAGCTTTTAAAGCCGGTTGAACAGGAACCAGCTCAGGAAGAAACGATTGTGCTGGAGGTTGAAGAAGTGGAAATCAGTGAAGACAGCTTCTTAGATGATTCATCGTTCATTGACGTAGATGAGAATGGTGTAGAGGTGATGGATATTGGTGACTATGAAGACGCACCAGAAGCTTCTGATGGGATGGATTGGATGGAGGATGTGGATGTGAAGACCAAGTGATGAACTATGGACATAAACAACAAGGGAGCTTATCAGGCTCCTTTGCTTTTCTTGTATTCCGCAATGTAATCAAATTCATCTGAAACAGAACTAAGGAATTTGAAGCGAAACTTATTTGTCTCAGGTGTGTAATACAGCTCTAAAATGTCCAAATCCGCTGGGGTTCTGTTGTGCTTCAAGCTAATCCTTTGAACCATTCCAGCTAAGCTTTCAACTGACATTTGCTCAGGGAATCTTTTTTCTTCATGCCCATGAGTCTGAATGTAGGTTGTGCGTAAACGCATCAGGTCAGGATTGAACAAGTAATGCTTTTGTTTAATCATACGAGTAAATATCTCGTAACCCTTCATCGAAAGCTCAATCTCAAACTCTACACTTCTTTCATTCGTTTTAAGTGTCAAAGGTATAGAGCTAATTTCAGTCATATCACACCAGCCGCTTTACAAAATGCTAATGCTATTGCAGTTATTATTACACCATAAGACAAAGCATATTTTTTGAATGGGTAGTAATAGTTAATAACAATACCCAAAATATACGTTGGTAAAATAGTTAAAGCGAATAGCAGTGAGAATGAATCGAGCAAAGACCAGCCCAATGAGAAACGAACATAGATAAAAGCGAAGCCTGATAAAAAATACCAGAATAGAAACTGTTTTGCTTGTGAGTTTAAGTTAGTCATAATGAATGTAGTTGTTGTTACTTTAATCGTATCATATATAAATACCTTAATCAAATTACAGGCATTAAAAAACCAGCTTCATGCTGGCTTCTTTTTTAACTGTCTCAACCTTCTCTTTAAATGAACCGCAATGATTACCCCATGAAATGCAAAACCCAAACTGACTGGAACTAATAAACCAACCATCCAGATACCGAATTGAGCAAATGATGAACCACTTAACCCAAAGCTGCCAACAGCAACGCTAATGATAAAACTCATAACACACAATCTAAACAAATCATTGACGCTTAATCTTTTCAAATGTTCAATTTTATCAATATTCATAAACTCACATAACTTATTCTTTCTTTCATTTTATCATGCCTTAGCATCAAAACAATAAGGCACAACAATTATCTCCCTAACTTACCTATGAAACCTTTTGCTTTAGACATTAACTGACCAATGGCATCATCATAAGAATCCGCTCTATAACAAAATTTGTTTATGGCCGCTTCTGTTGCTTTGAAAGAAGCCTTCATACCGATGAAGAAAGAAACCATGTAGCTGACTGAATAGATAAACACAAAGAACAAGGCTTTTAACGTCAATGTTGCTGTACCCGCATCACTATTCTCAATGGCGAAACCACCAAACAATTTACTGAGTAAAACACTAGCGATGAACATCAAAATCATCATAGTAGTAAGACCGATGATAGAGCCAATTGATACAAGTGGCATTCTCAACATAACATCAACCACACCATATTTCTTCATCATGTCTGTAAACGATTCACCATCGTCTCTGAACATTTTTTTGTAGGTACTCACCAGCAAGGCATAGCCAAACGTGAATGGCACTAGGAACGGCATCAACATGCCCACAGCAAAGAGCCTGAAGTAATCAATGAACATCACTCTAATCAAGAATAGCGTGGCGATACCTAGGGCACCTATGATACCCAACGCCGCCATACCGAAACCGTGCCAGAACCTAGCATTGCTGATGAAGTAAGGTCTGTTTGGGTCATTCTGGTCAGCAGATTCATATTTAGTCTTCCAATACGTCTCAGCCACAATAGCTATGGTATAGACAGAAGCAACGTAAGGAATAATTTCACGGCCAAGCTCAAAGACTGGTGTTACGAAGTTAGCCGTTGCAGATTTACAGAATCCGCTTTGTTTACAGTCTTTGTACTGCATACCAGCGTCAGTTAATGCACCACCCGCTACACCGTCCAACAAGGCTATCATTTCACTGTTGATATTTGATTGAGGCTTCAAGCTTCCATAATATTCATTCAAACCAAAGGTATTCTTTGAACCCTGACCATCAAAAATTGAAAGGTTGTCTTCTAGATTGAAAAATTGTTGAAGCTTACTTTTCTTGATTGCAACCTCATTCACCACTTCAAGGTCAATGGCTTTCATGGCGGTTGATTCATAGGCTTTCTTGTAGATTGAGCCTAATTGGAAGTTAGAGAACATGTCATCATACTTAACCGATTCAATCACTGATTTATCAACACTGTTGCCATTCTTCAACATTTCAGTGAATGAAGAAAAAGCTAGCTCATCAACCTGTTGCTGAATTTGACCCTGAACAACATCTATGTCTGCAATTTCTGAATTTTGTAAAGTCTTAACAAAACCATCAGCACTGATGTTGAATGAACCATCAGCCCTCATATCAACGCAACTTGAAATGTAATCCTTGATTAAATCCTTATCAACGTTATAAACGCTAGCACAGTTGTTGTTGATAATGCCGTATGCAATGTTTCTTAAAGCCGGTTGCATACTCATCATTTTCAACATGAGGATTGAGCTTTCGTTAGTTGTCTTCTTATCAGCGATATGACCTATCTTGTAGGTTTTATAACCTAGCTCTTCACCCGCACAATATTGAGTCTTTTCAATATCCCCAGCCTGATAGAACTTAACCGAGCTTTTACCAGACGGGGCTTTTTGCTCTTTGAGTAAGCAAGCAACAAATTCTTTATCTTTAAGCTTGATACCCTGATAGGTCACTTCAAGGTTGCCGGTTTCTACCAACATACCTTTACGAGCAACAATATCTTCAATATGCCATTCAATCATGCTGTAAACAGCCGCTTCACTGAATGTATCAGCATTTTTGTGTAATCTGGTTTCAACACCAGACAAGTCATTAACAAAGAATGAAAATATGTTGGTAGAGAAGAATATTGCGAATGCCATGATAAACATGATGACAAACAGAACTTTTATGAAAAAAGCAAAATGACCTGTAATTACTGCTATGCCTAGTATGAGAGAAACAGCGGCAAAAGGTAAAACGTTGGCACCAAGTACAACACCTTCACGGCTACCCCTGATGAGGGCCATCAATATCACACCACACAAGATGAGTCCGAAAGTCACTGATGAAATTCTGTTGACCACATGGTCAATCGCTTTGAATAACGCCGTTGCAGCGTCATCTTTGTATTCCAAATCTACAGTTGATGAAGTGAAATCCATCGTCATTAAATTAGTGACAAGGTTCACAGCGAAATCAATCTCAGCCTTGCCGACAAAGATTTTTATGAACTTAAACATTTGTGAGCTTTTATCATGCTCTTGAATGCATTCTGTGACTTCCATTTTACTTAATGCACCATTACCCGGCTGACAAGCAGAAGTTGCATCAGCAAAAGCCAGATTAGAAGCAAGCAAAGTGAATGTGAAAAACAGAATAGTGATTAGTTGTTTCATACGATATTATAATGTGTATATTTAGATTATATCATGTGAATGCCCTATGTCTAATTAAATAGTTAACAAGAATCCTGAAGCAAGTAGGTTATACAAAATAACACCCATTGCAATGAATACACATATCATGGATATACGTTTAATTATTCCTCTTTTGGTTTTCTTCATCAATTTTTGAATTTGACCGTAGGCTAATCTACCAGCCGTACCCGGTTGCATTTTCATCAATTTCTCATGACCAACTTCACCGACAGCGGTATACGCAACAGAGAACAAGAAAAATCTGTAACTCCTAATGCATTCATTCAATTCAGGGTCATTCAGCTCTCTCAATGCTTTTATCACATCAGAGAAACGTTTATCAGTGTTGAGCTTTTGGCGATAGAAGGTCTTTCTACTTCTTTCTCTTTTTATGGTCGGCCATAAATTATTATCAGTGATGAATTCAACCAGCTTGTAGAGGTTCTTTGTTTGACCACCAGCCACGGAAACAACATCACCAACCCAACCACCGAAGTAGAATAAAGCTAGTTCGTCATTCTTATGAACTGTACTAAGATTAAAATCTTTACCAGAATGCTCAAAATCAACAAAACAGGTGAAGTAGGCACACAACGATAGAATTTCAGGTCTAAGCTGTTCTTCTGTATAAATTACTTTGGTAAGGTTACTCATATTGAATACTGATGTTATATGATTACATATTACCACGCCTTAATACTTTAACAACCTTTCAAATACAAACAACCAGTGAAAAAATAAAGCCAGCATTTGCTGGCCTTATCTTATCTACCTTCTGTATTGGTAGGTGGTTTTGCGTCAGTAGGTGGTGTAGCAGGTGCGGTTGGTTTACCCCACAACTCTTTAACCTTTCCAACGGCTTTGTTTTTCATCGCTTCCATCGAACCGACAGCAGCTCTTTCACCAAGATAGGTGACAGCCAACGTTTCAAGGGTTCTGTTAGCAGCAGCTTCATCAAGAATGTTGCTGTCATTACCAACAATCACGTTCTTCATGCTCATGGTCAATCTAGGAATGGTCAAGAACAAGGTGTGTAGGAAAGCGTAGGTGAACAATACAACCACGATACCAGCCAACATACCGAACACCCCACCATCACCCGCTACGGACGTGTAGATAGCTCTGGACACGCTTGTAAAGGATAGATAGTAGATGAAGGTAAGCATGATGTAATGACCGATGAGGTAGAACAAAATACCTAACCAGCTACCAAAGATTTGCTTCAATCCAGTCAAAGCGTATCTTGGGTCACGTTTAAAGACGGCTTGTAAGATAGCCAAGTAAATCACAAGAACCATTTCAACAACTAACAACAAGCTTAATGCAGCAACCATTATCATTTGTATGGCGGGTAGAATTTGTAAGGCTAATGCCCATAGGCCAATCATGATAAAGATGTTCGCAAGCAAATCTAACGGCACTAACAATACATCAAGAGCAGCCATCGCCATTTGGAACAAGAAAGCAAATTTGCTAAGAACAGCAGAAGCCTTACCTAATTGCTTGCCAATCCATGAATCCCCACTGATACCAAACTTATTGATAATACTACCAATGTCGAATTGTTTAACAGCAGCAACAGCCGTGGTACCCATTTTGATGTATACACCCAACATGAGCGGGTCACTTCTGTAAATTGATGATACTGTTGCTGTACCTCTATTATCACATGCGAGGGCCATTGCATTACATTCCACAATACCTCTTGAAATCGTTTTGTCTTGTGATAAACCTAAGTCACCTTTGAAATTTGAAAACAAGGCAGAGTTACTTTGCATGATGTTGATGAGCGTATCACTG
Source organism: Pseudomonas sp. MF6747 (assembly GCF_963890955.1). Classification (NCBI taxonomy): domain Bacteria; kingdom Pseudomonadati; phylum Pseudomonadota; class Gammaproteobacteria; order Pseudomonadales; family Pseudomonadaceae; genus Pseudomonas; species Pseudomonas sp. MF6747. Next base: position 145,752 of record NZ_CAWPSZ010000034.1, on the reverse strand, counting down.
AATGACTCACCTTCTTCATTGAAGTTTTGAGCCTGTTGATACGTTGTGCTACTACCCGCTTTCGCTGGGTTAATGAGTGAATCGAAAATCAAAGGTTTGTAATCAGTGGTGATTTGTTTGTAGCCTTCATTGTTAGCAAGGTCTTTTGTTTCTCTTTCATCACCAAACAATTTGTTGAAGTCCACACCAACGCTGTAATCACCACCAGCCGCATAATCAACAACCAAACCATTTCTAACAGAGTCACCCATTCTTGCACTGTTATTCAACGCTTTACCGATGGCAGTTGCTGAAACACCAGCATGGATAAATCCAAGGTCTATATTTGAATACAATGCGTTCTTGTATGGATTGTTTGCTTGCATGAATTTCAACTGACCCAACAAGGCACCTTCTATGATGTTGCTGGTCAAGTTACTAACAGCAATACCACTGGCGGTTGTTCTGTCTTTGTAGAGCAACACATTAGCTTCATCAGTCTTAGCGTCAACACCCATGTACATAGCAACGCCACCTTTGAAGGTCACGCACTGGGTAGGTAAGGTAGCGGCAATTCTTCCAGCATCAAGCCAAGGCGTACCACCAGAAAGGATGTTAAAGCCGTTGATGTGAATGTCATCAATTTGCTTGTCATAGAAATTTGAGCAATTGTATTTTAAAGGATGGTTGCTCGCTTCCTGCATGTATTTCCATTTACCTTTCCAAGTCAACGCAGGGTTCAAACCTTGTGCAGAGTTTAAGAAAGTAGCACTGTATATCTTGTAGACCTTAGCGTTCGTATCGCTACCCAAGCCCTCAGACAAATACTTTTGTTTGATACGGCCCAAACCACTATCTAAACTATCAGCCACTTTCAAAACTATGTCAGTATCATAGAAGCTTTGTGCTTCAACGAATTTACCATCAGCCACCAATGACAAGGCCGCTGATTCGTATTGATTGAGTTTTGAATAGAAGTCATCAGCCGTGAAAACTTTCTGACCATCAGCTTGAGCTATCAAACGAACTTCATTAGTCAAGTCAGTGTCAGCTTCTTGCTCAATAGATGAATCAAGGTTAGTAGCACGGATAGGGAAAAGGATGCTGGCTCTACCATACTTGGCAGCATCATAGTTATCAAACTTTTCATTCCACACCATGTTGATTTGCTCAACGATACCGTTACGAATAACAGGAACCATGTTGAGCTTCACATTGTTCTCAATGTCGTTCACCACATCCTTCTTTGTCAAACCAGATGAGAAGAATCCGCTACGACCTAATTGATTGTTATGAGAAGCGATGATAGCAGTCTTAGTGACCGTCTCAGCTATACCATTCCAGATACCAATCTGTTCAGATGTGTTGTATTGCGTAAGCTTAGGTTGAACGTCAGCAACCACTGTTGTTATGTCAGGTGCGTGTTCAGCAATCGCCACGGTAAACGTCAAGCTAGCCCAGTTCAATATAGCGATGATAAGAAGCACGGCAACGGTGATTGCCGACAAGAAAATTTCAGGTTGAATGATTAACCCCACACCTAAAACCAACAACGTCAGTTTTAAGTTTTTGTTGTGTTGTTCTTTGATAGCAGCCTTGATAGCCGCACTATCCTTGTCGTTGTATTTAGAGTTCTTGCTTGCAGTCCACCAGAGGTTAAACAACCAAAGAATTGCAAAGCCGTACCCTATTGCACCACCTACCCTCAAATAAAGATTTTCAACCAACACACCCAGCAACCCACCACTGTTTTGAGCTAGGTCAGGATTGTAGAGAAGGTGATTAGCCAGCATCTTTGGAAGTGGAAGCTGAAGGCACGGGCCACAGATGGCACCGTTGAACCCGTTAATGTAGAAGTCCCTTTGAGGGATACTGAATTTAACCAAGTCAGTTGTATCAACCGGCTCAGACGACACACGGGCTTCAGCAGCCACTTCCATTGGTGTACGTTCAGCGTAGACACTACCAGAGAAGGCAAGTGTCATGACCAGCATTAGTTTAATTAACCATTTCATTGTTACCTCTTGTTGTATTTATTTTTTCTTGCTCAACGTCGAAACCAATTTCATTCAATAACCATTTAGTAGATTCACTATCTTCCTTGAATTTCTTCCAGCCTAATATGTTGCCTATTAACTTTAAAGGGGAGATAACAGAATATAAGAAATATGACACAATAGCACCCAATACACTGCTTTCAGTCTTGGGGTTTTGTTTATTGTGTTGGTCATTCATATATGATAAAGATGTTTATACTTTAATATTACCATGCGGTTAATTTATTGCAAATCAACCACACATTATAATGCTAAAATTTTATTGACCTAAGAACATCAAACCCCAGAAAAAAGCATTTGACCTGCAGCAAACTTATAACGGTAGACAAGCAACGGTAGACACATCATTTCTCAACGGTAGACACATGACGGTAGACACCATACGGTAGACACTATCTACAAGCTAAAGAAATCATTAAAGCAAGATGTATGTATTTGTCTACCGTCAAATAGTTTTCTGACGCCTTTCAGTTGTCTTGTATTTCAAGCTTAATTTGTATAGCAACATCACTAAATATTGCCTCACCTAACTATCAAATAATATCCACTTAATTGACTACCCTCATTAGTATGATAATATTTAAAGTATAGATAGAACTATTCTTTCTTATCATTTAACTAATAGGAGCTATAAATGACTACACCAATTATTTTGGCTGATGAAATCATCAACAAACTTTCCACCACTGGCGATTATGAATTGACCAGAAGCAAGACAAAATACGAGAAGCAAAAGCAAGATAATGAAAGACTTCTTGCAAAGCTTGAACAAGAAGAACGTGAGCTTAAATCTAACGCTTTTGATTTGCTTGATAATCCAGAAGCTCTTGAATCCGCTAAGGGGAAAATCAAGTCTAAGTCTTATGAGATTGAACAAGCTCGTTTGGACAGAGACACGTTCAAGATTGTGGTTAACCGCATCGACAAGCTGTTAGAAGAAATCGTTACCAAGAAGAACCATGAACAGATTTTGAAGTTTCTTAAATCACAAGGCTACACCACCTTGGAGCAGGTCAAAGCAGCTCTATCAAAGAACCACTAACAGAGGACTGGATGAACAGAGTTAAGGAGAAAAGAAACAAGAAGATTGAACTGAAGCTAAACCCTTCCTACGTCAACCTACTTAATGAAATTGCCTTCACATATGGTATCAATAACGTCAACACCCTTGTTGACATGATACTCAATGGTAAGGCTCTTACTCGTAATCAATCTGGCCGTGAATCCAAGAAGTTGATGAACAACATTGGTTCACAATCAACACAGTCAATCCAGATAGTCAAAGAAGTTTTGAAGAACGCCAATGAGAAGAAGTTACCGCTTGCTATTGCAGAAGTAGAAAAGGTTGAGAGAGGTTTCAAGAACATGAAAAAAGTAGCCACCGTTAACATTCTTACAACCTTTCAAGACCAAGTTGAAAATCTTGCAAAGTCGATAGGTTCTATCATCACTGGCAACGTTCGACATGAAGCTGATACGTCCAAAGAAGCTGAACGTTTCAAAAGGCGTCTCAGTGAAATTGATGTGAATGAAAGGCTACCCCGCAAGAGAAATTTCTACTCACGTCACACCAGCAGCGTCTATGCCAGCAACTTTAAAAACAATGGCGTCTTCCAAGCTGGTCAACGTCCTGATGCTTACAACCGTCGAGCATTAAAGCAGGCCATTCAAAGCAAGGTTGAGTTCTTGATTGAGCATGTCAACACGGAGCAATACAAACGTGCTGATGCGTTGCTGACTCAGTGGAACGAACTCAACCACGCTATCAACACCAGCTTGCTTGAAGGCAGCTCAACGGGCATCGAAGAACTATTTAAGGGGATTGTTTCTCTCAACAAAAAAGCTAACGAAATTAAAGGTACAACATGACAACAGCAGCAGCGATGGAAGCTGACCACGACAATAAACAGAAGATACAGAAAGCTAAGTTTGGAAAGAAATTCGTTTCCATGAGCCGTGAATTTATTCACACCAGAGAAGGTTTAAAAGGGTATATCAAGTATCTCATATCAGACTCAATATTCCTGAAAGAGCAAGGTATCGTTCAGCGTCTACCTACTGAGTTGACCAGTCTTGTTGCTCTACCCCACCCTCATAACTATTATGGACAACCAGAGTACGAGAAGAAACTAAATGAGTATAGCTACGCGGTAGCAGATGCATTGATTGAAATATGGGAAAAGAACGCCACGCCAGCAGAATTGAAGCAGTTAAAAAAGAACCAAAGCTTAAAAGGTTCTACATTAGCTGAACGTGCTGAAATCATGAAAGCTTATTATGTCTATGACCATTTCTTAACCCTTTCACCAGAAGAAGCTGGCAGGTTGACAGAGAAACAGCAGGTCAGATTACTTCTTGAAATGCGTATTGAATTCACGAAGCTATTCACCAGAGAGAAGGAAGACAATTACCCAACCTTTCCTGTACCGCACATAAAAATAGAGGATGGCGTATACAAGTCACACCTTCATATCCCTATGCTTAGCAAGTCGTATGATGGCAAGAACCTTGACCTGAATAATTCCAAGCTCAGAATGTTTTGGGCGTTGATTCATTTAGAGAACTCACCACAGTTCAATCAGTATCTTGACAAGACCAACACCCTTGCAGCTAAGGAACGTTTCATACCTACAAGCGAGAAAGAATATAAATCATTCCAAAGCGTGATGAACAAGATTTTCAAAAGTAGTGATTCAACCATTCAAAAAAGAATGATGGCCGAGTTAGGAGTTACGATTGTTCCTAATCCAAATTGGTTCAAGCCATTAGACCCAGCTCTTGAAGACGATGAAAATTCACCAGCCAGCTCTAAAGACAAATTGCTGGTCAAGTGGGGTGACAAGACATACAACCTTAAATACTGTGCTGGTTCAGGTAAATTCGGAAAGCAGACGTTAACCAGAGCTACAAACCTTTACCACTCTGAAAACCTTACCGCAGAAGCCAAGCTGCAGATGGCTGATGTGGTGGAGATTTTGAAGAACCCTGACCATCAGTCATTCACCGACCTGAACGCCGCCCTCGAGGCTCACAACGTCTTCTTGATACCCAACCTAACCAAGACTGGCACCGTGCAGGGATTTACTGTCTACCTAGCAGATACTGACACTGAGGTTTCCATGTCGAAGCTGGGCATTTCGTTCAAGAAAGACCTACCGATCGATCTCAACGACCCGGCCACCATCGACGCTATCCGTGCCGTGCGTGAAGCGAACCGTCACCGTAAGACCAAAGCCACCCGCAAGGACTCCGGCCTAGTGCCAGAGCCTGACATTGAGCTGTCTGGTACCCAGTGGAAGAAGGCTTTCAGCTACAAGAAGAAATTCATGTATGACTATGCTGGTATCCCTGAATATATGGCAGACAACGGGGGTCAGTTCGGCATCACCTTGAAGAATTACCTGACATATGACCGAGGCGTCTTCTATGACAAGCGTTTCAACCGTCAAGCCATAGTGGTAAAGGAATACACCAGCGACACCCTCAAAACCAGCTTGACCAGTGAAAGCCCAGCCGCCGCTAGGGCACTGGCTCAGATGTATTTAGAGAATGGGTACTCAACGGTAGTCATCACCAGTCAGGGAACCACCCGCAAGGCTCAAAACATCTGGCGTGAAGCTTCCATGCTTGGCTTGAAGGTCGAAGGGTACACCCCTACCCCTGATGATGAGCAGTGGTTGAAGATCGAGCTGCAGAAGAAAGCGTTGGCCGTGCGTGAAGCCAACCAACGAGCCATTACGGCTTACAAGTCAGCAGGTCATACCTTCGACATTAAGACCGTCTCAAACCAGTGGAAAAGCGTTGATAGAAGCCCTATCGCGTTCGCATTCGTGGACTTGCTCAAAGCTGGCCTAGATCCGCTAATGGTCATAGACCCTCCCAAGAAATCCAAGCACAAGGCCGACCCGGAAGACCTCAAAGCTCAATATGCTCAGATAGTGGAGCTGGTAAAGCTGGAATGCCCTACACGTCTTGAACAGGCTCTTAAACACCTTGATAAATTCAAGCCAGTGGAAATGGTCGAACCACCGAAAACGAAGCCAGAACCAGTGGTTGCGGTTGCTCCTACACCAGTCACACCACCAGCTCAACCGGCAGTAGCTTCAACACCTACACCACCGGCTACCCCAGCACCTGTTAAACCAGAGACGGAAGCTGACATTGTGAAACGTAACCTCGATGAAATCAGGGCCAGAGAACGAGCTGAACAAGAAAGGAAGGCACAAGCTGATGAGCTTAAAGCCACAAAACCTAAAACGAAGTAAAACAAAAACCCCATCAAGGGGTTTAGTTTATTTCTCTATCCATCACTCAAATGGATTATCTAACAATTCTATCAACACTGACTTTCTGTATTCTTCCATCAAGCGGTTGCTTGTCTCTCTATCAAAATCAGCTTCATCATAATTGCTGAATGGATTGTCTAATTCATAGTCATAATCAAACCCATCATCAAACCTTTCTAACGCCACCATCGACGCTATAAATTCTTTTTCTTCATTTGTTAGTATGCTTTCGTTGTTTGTGTTCATAATATTCAAAATTGTTAGTTACTATCATTCTACCAAAATCAAACTAGATTTCAATATTTGTAAAGCTAAATTATTGAACAAGGTTATTTATATGATATTATGGAATTATAACAACAGGAAATTAAATGAAGTTCACTAAGAAATACACACCAGACGTAGTAGATAAGCTGGTAGACATTGCTATTGATTTAACCTTTGAATTACCAGAAACCCACTTAAACAATCTGTTCAGCGTGGTCAACCTTGGCATGTATGACGCTTTACGCCATAGGGCAAAAGCTATCAGCCCTCGAAAGAAAGAAAAGATTGAAGCGTGTAATGAACTGTTCAAAGAACTTTACGAGCTTATCAAAGTAGACATTGAGGAATTCAGAAAATTGACAATTGAAGCAAAAACAGCAAGCTTCACTCAAAATAGAATTTTAGAGATAGACCCCTCTTCATACAACAAGAATGAAATGCTGATGACCTTTGACAAGAATAGCGTTGAAATGGATTACATCTATCTGACTCAACCAGTTAGGAAGAAGTTTAACGAAAAACACAAACAGATTATTCACAAAATTGAAAATCTATTGATTAACAACTAACATGAGGAAACCATGAGCTATGAAGCATACACCTACGAAGAATTGAAAGCCGAAGAAGAAATTGCGAAAAATGAATTCTTCCAATCAGCCAAAAAACTAACTGAGAAAAAAGTCTTATTATCGGAAGATATAGGCTTACTCAAAACTGACCAGAATATAACAGCATTCAACAGCTACGTTTGCGGCTTAGTGACGTATAAACACCTACCCGCCTTTGCTGATACCCTAAGAAATTTCTTCATAAGGAAGGAAGGCATTAACGTTGAAATTCTCGACAACTACATTAACGAGCTGAAAAGCCATTTTGAAATACACACCCGCTACATTGACATTAAAATACTTTTGAAACACAAGAATGTCAAAGAGCTTCCACAGAAAATTCTTCTAAAACAGTATGAGACATTCTTTGCTAACGAAGAAAAGAAGCTCACCTATAAAGACATAGTGGATAATTACTTTAGGCGATTGATGGAAGTCAAAAATGGTGGCAAAGCTGCAATTCATAGCTTTTCTATCAATCTAAGGAAAAAAGTATCTAAAAACAAAACACCTAGCAACACTAATGAAAAACCTAGCTGGAAAAAAGAAAAGTCAGTTAATCAGCTTGTGACTAACGAAGACTTAACCTATGAAGACTTCTGGATACCTTTTGAATTCACCAACGGCGTGAAAGGGACTATTGCTATCTATCAAGGTGGAATTTACATCAAGCACAATGGATTTAGCCCTGATGGTAAACAGGTGAACGTATTCACCTACAATGGCGAAATAGGAAATGAAAGCATCCATTTCAGCAAGGAAGACATAATCAACAGCATAATCAACAACAAGGAGAAACCAAATGAATAATCAGTCAACGAACCATTTCTTAAACAAGTGGGATGAATTCTTGAAAAAAGAGAATTGCCATATCAAACCAGATGAGAAGGCCGAAATCCTTAAAGACATGGCAGACATTTTTGAGAAGAACTTAAAAGATAAACCACGTCAGGTAGATGATGTGGAGTAAATTTCTGTCACTTTTTAAATCCGCTAATGCTATTGCAGTGGAACCACCAGATTCACCAGATGAATTTGATTTTATCGCTACACCTAATACCGAGCTGAAATTGAAAACTCTCAACTTATCCTATGACAAGGTTGAGCATATCTTTCTTGACCACGCTTACAAACATGGCTTGAGTGATGCATACCAGATTATGAAAATACGTGAGCAGGAAATGAAAAACAGGTCTGAATTTTATCCTGAAGAACTGGAACAGCTAAAAGATGAATATCAAATCATCCAGCTAATCATAGAATATGAACGGAAAGACTTCTTATACAAATGCAAGGCTAACCACAGGGAGCTATTACGAAAAATCGCAAAGAAGATAATTGAAGCGAACCCAAGCATTGATAACACTAGCAACCTTGATTTAGTGGTTTTCTGGAACGACAACTGTTCAAAGCTGTTGCAGCCCATAGAGGTTAGGTTAAGTGCAATCAAAACAAAAGTCTTTAAGGAGCTTCACGCCACTGGAATTCTCTCAGAAGAAGAACCATCGAAATCAACCGACAGTGGTACAGCTACTGAACCCCCTCCAGTTTTGAGCAAAGAAGATGATATTGTGATGGATGGCAGCGACAAAACCGAAGAAAAGAAATCAACCTTGAACTTTAATTAAATAAACCAGCCGTAGCTGGTTCTGTTTAAAAGTCTGAATCTTCTCTTGTCCCGTTTGTAACCCACCTTACAATTTTTGAGGTAGATTGATAATCCACTTCATTCCTCACCTCCAAATCACTCAACACACCTTTCAAGCTGGATGAATTCTTGAACTGATACTTTTTCTTGATACCCAAGCCATAAGCTTTCAAGAACTCAGAGAACAACACGTTCACTTCTTTGAAGAAGGCCGCTTGCTTTTCATTGTCAGGAGCGTCTGACAACACCATTTCATAGCACAACTCATTCAAATACTCAGCAACAGTCGTATCACTGTTAAAAGTCTTCCCATTGTTGAATTTGAACACTTCAAAACTGACTAACTGAGATTTACTAGCCTTTAAAATATCAAGCTTTTCTTCATACATCATGGCTAGCTTTTGTGGATTGTTGTCAATACGCACAACCTTTATATCATTAGCCTCAACCTTACACACCCTAGCCGTGAATTCTTCACGCACTAAATTCAATGTCTCTCTTGAAAGCGAATCAACAATGTCTCTCACTACAATTTCTTGTAGCGTATAGTTTTTCAACTCCAACAAGAAAGGGTTAGGTTCACCCATAAAAGTCTTGCAGAAATTATCAGCGTCACCAAAATAGGCGGTTTGCTTCTCTTTGTATTTTTGATTGAGGTATTGCTTAGCCAATGCTGACAATTTATCAGCATAGGTTTTTGGCTTTCTTACTCCATACAAATGTTCATTCTTCAAATTCAATCCCATCATTTCACCTCAGTTTTATAGTTTGTTTTGCGGGTTTCGTTTGCAATGGCAGACTTGACCACTTTCTTAGCATTCTCAATTTTCTCTTTCTCACCGGCCAAATCTCTAACGGCATCATTGAAATCAATACCTGAATCATCCACCTTCGCTTTATGCTCTGGCTCTTCACCAGATGCTTTTGCTCTTGCTTGTTGCAAGTCAGCATACTCAGGTGACTCCAAGACTTCTGGCATATCAAACGCCTCAGCTAAGAAACGCTCAGTGTCTTCAATGGAGTATTGAGCAGGTTCAGCAACAGCCGGTTCATCAAAGGAATTTGTGAACACACCTTCAAGAATGTCTTTGTCAAAATCATAATCATCATTGTAGTTGTCAGGTATTTGCTCAGACACATAGTCAGGCACATCACCCACAACAGGCTCATCAGCCGCTGCAGGAAGCTCAGCATTGACCACGGCATCAACAGCCACATCTACGGCTAAATCAGCAACAGCAACCTCTGGTGAAGCTAGGGCGAGCTTGGCAGCTTCCTTCATTTCTTTGAGGACTTCATAAGCCGCTGGAAAGCTGTATTCTTCCTTCGATTCCTTGATTTGTTCTTCAGTCATACCCTCATGTCTAGCAGTCTCAGCCTTCTTAAAATCGCCATAGGTCAAGACTTGCTCATCACTCAACCACGTACCAGCGATTTGCTTAACGTCGATTCCAGCAGCTTTGGTTAGCTCAGTGAACACCTTGTGAAGCGTTGGGCCTGACATGGATTCAACCAACCCTTTCTGACCAATGAGGTTGTATTTCTCCTTAGCCGGATCTTCATCATTTTTTGTCTTGATGAGCGTGCATTTGTTCAAAATCAACTTCTTCTTCACCTCAGCAACAGGCTCAGCCGGGGCTTTTGCAGGCACATCAGCAGACACTGGAACGTCAGGTATGGTCTGTTCATTGACAGGGCTAGAATCGACCGGAGCGGCCTTATCAGGCACACCATCAGCGGCTTGCGTTGCTGGTGCATCAGGTGCGTCTTTAACACCTTCAACATCCTGATTTTTGGCGTTGTAGTCTTGCGTAGCCTTCTCAGCTTCGGCCACTTGCTCAGGGGTAGCTTGATCGAACTCAGCAAGGTTCTTCATTTCCTTGATTTTGTCATTAACCATGTATTGCCAGTCTTTGTGGAACACAATCTGTTCAGGCTCAAATCCGGCTTTAATCAACTGATTAAGCTTCTGTTCATAAATCATGCCTAGATTGTCTTTGTAGCGTTCTCTTGCACTGGCACTGACGTTGAAGCACACCTTGCCATGACCAAACTTCTTGTAAGCAGCCTCAGCAGCCAATTGACCAGCATTTTCATTGAAGATACCCGCTTCATGAATTTTGATAGAACCGCCACCAGTTCTCCAGCTCAACAACTCACGGTTGTATTTGTCATGAATGGTCACGTCATGGATGAACGGCAAAGGGAGATTCTTGTAAGCTGGGGTTTTGTGATGGTTGAAATGTAAATCCAATTCTTTCATACGTCTTTCTAACCAATCATCTTCATCAGCCGCTCTACCGTTCTGGTCATGTAGGGCTTGCTTGATACCATCATGAAGCTTTGTCTTCTTAGAAACGTCTTCAACGTTCTGAGGATTGTAATCTTCATTGAGTTTCTTACGAGCCTCATTAGCTTCATTCAAGTCATTGTCATTCTTAGCTAGTTCAGGGTTAGAGAATGAAAAGTCATCTTCTACCTCAGCAGCAACTTTGACAGCGAGCGGCTTCATGGCTTGACGAAGATTTGTGTAATTCTTGAAATCGGTGGAGCCATCTTTGATAGCGTCAAGTGAGTCATCAACAAGCTGTTGCTTCTCACCTAAATCATCACGAACCCTCAACTTATTGAAGTCAACACCAATGCTTGGCATGAGGTTCTTCAAAGCATCAAGCGTATCAGTGTGTCTGAAGGCATCAGCCAACAACGCAACGTAGGTATTAGAGAAATCCTTTTCACCGGCATCAGTCAATTTTGGGGTGATGACAGCAACAGCACTGTAATTGTGTGAAACGGTTAGGGCTGGGTAATGCGAGTAATCAAAGCTTAGGTCTGGATTATTCTTTAAAATTTCCTTAGTGAACTTTGAGTATTCCTTCTTGTATTTTTCATGAGTAGCAGTATCAAGACTTATCTTCTCACCAACAAACTTATTATCATCAGCAGCATAGCTAGTAGCGACGACTTGATTATTTATCTTAGACATAGTTTCCTTATATTGTTTATCTAATATTATTGTACTATATAAATAACCATAATCAAATTATTCAGCTACTTTTTATACATATATTTTAATGCTTATTCTTGCAAAGGGTTATTTACATGTAATAATGGTAAGTAACTAATAACGCAAGGTCATTTATGAATGAAAAAATAGAAGAGTCGGAAACAACTAAAAATCAAACAGAAGCAGAAACCACCAAATCAATAGAAGGTCATTTTGCAATTGGTGATGAATTTGATATGGGTGATGAGCTACATGATTTCGATTATGGGGATGAACAACCATTACAAAAAAAAGTAGGCGAAAATGTCATTAGAAAGCCGAACATCATTCGCGATAATGAAGATGAAATTCGTGCTGCAGCTCAGGCGGCTTTTGAAAAATATGGGCCAGTCACAGTGGTAATTGTCAATGACAAATCACATTCAGTAGTTGTAGAGAAGAAAGAACCATCATCAGTTACCAAGCACGAATTAAAACCTTGTGTTAAAGCATTCTTCGGAATAGCTGTCTTTGTGCTAATCGCAGCACTGGTTATCAGTTGGATGTATTAAACGAAGCCTTCAAGGGCTTCACCAATTTAATGTTAAAGATTGAACACAAAACAACACATGGAAACCCATTATGGATATAGAGAAGTATGTAGACCAAGAATGCAGAAGAATAGCCAAAATGGCTAACAAACAGCTTCTTAGACCTAACCGTAAAATTTACATAGCATGGCCGTTTAGAGAACGCATGTTCAAATTGCTTACTAAAGAAGCACTCAAATCTTTTGAGCCTTACTGGCCTGATGACTATTACCATAATGAAATAATCATAGTTAATACAAATACAGGATGGACTAGATTTTATACGAAATATAATGAGCTATTGAATGAATACGCAAGGCACCAGAATTATCTTAATCATGCTGAAATGAGTTTTGAGCAACACCTTAAAAACGCATTTCTCTATAAGGTTAAGAGAGGCATTGAATACAATCTCAGACAAGTCCTAACCGAACACAGACCATCTTACTCATTTAAGGAATACGACATTACAAATCTGTTAATAAGTTGCTATGCACTGACTCTAATTCATGATGGAAAATTTCATGTGCCCTATAAGAAATTAATGAAGTATTTTCGAGATTCAGCATATTGGTATGTAATTGAGCCATGTTCTACATTCATGAAAAAAAACAGCAAGTATGATTTGAATGTTAAGCTTATCGACAAACGTTTATTGTTCAGAACTGAGCAAAGCACCTACCTGATTTGGCTTGAATTCAATTTCAATACCAATCAAGGGGAATTGAAAGTTGAAATATCTTCAAACCCAGAAGCACCAAAAATGGATGGTATTGCAATGACTGATGAAGGTTTTCTTGTATATGAAATGCTTCATTATGGTGAAGGCAATAACCTTATTAAGAGCTGGATAGTAAATGAGACAACTAGCAGCAAACCCGACCCATTCGCCTTCTATGGGTGGGATGAGAACGGAAATGAAATTAAATAGCGGAACAGAAAACCCACAACTTGCAAACCAAAATAACCTATGGAAACCAACATGGACATAAAACAAAAATTCACTTACACCCCGCAACTATTTACCAAAACACTTTATGATATAGAAAGAGGCTTAATCTACGAGATTGAAGATAAAATAGATGCGAATAATTTTAATATATTCACACACATTAACGTACTCAATAGACTTGCTTCAATCTCTGAGAAAATAAAGAATTCAGATTGCTTCATTTTATATGGTGATTATTTCGATATAGGCCATCAGCAGCATCAAACCATTCAGTCAATAATGCTTAGCCATTATACAAAAGGTAAATTCAAGAATTATGAAGAACAAGTTATAGCGAAAGCGTTCAGTAAATTTTATTCCGAGAACCAACAATATTACCATCAAGATGACTACAATATATTCTTTGTTGAGAATTGTATAGAGGATACATTTGAGAGGATTTTATCGCTTACAGAATGCCCAAGAAAAATAGATTTATATTACGGCTTTAGAGATTTAGTACCCATTGATTTGTACCTTGAAGGCATACAGAAGCTAGACAACCCTATAAACCCAATAGAACAGATTGCGAACACTGTTTCAAGGAACTATGTAATAGACATCATATTCAAAATTTTCTTGAACAAGAAAGAACGTGACGTTGACATTACATTCATGCTCAAGGAAATTTACAAGCTGACGAGACATTACACCTCAGATGATATTGATAGGCACCTCACCACTGACATTCCTGAATTCCCATACTCAGAGAAGACGGATGAACTGAAAGGCGTTTACTGGCAACAGACCGAAGATGAAGAGTTTGAGCTTTTATTCGTTTGTACAGATGGGTATTTCAATGTCAGAACCGTAAAAGATACAGAATACAGGAAGCTACACCTAATCACCGCCTTTTACCCGGCAAATGAAACAGCTCAGGTTTTCGGAATTGAAACTTCCATGTGTGAACGTGGTATGAAGCTTTTAGAAATTATGAACTACAATGATATTGAGCTATCATTCTCTAACGCATTTGACATTGATGACACAATGATTAAAGAAGCTGTAAAAGACCATCAAACATTCAGCAATTATAAAGAACTGATAGACTACTTTACCTTTCATAAAGGCGGATGGTTAACAGAAGAGTATAATGTGAGAACTAATTTCAGGCCATCACTAGAAGGCTTAAACCCAAGACCATGGAAGTAATAACAACAACTTCACGCCATAAAATTTTACTAAAGGGAATTTACATGTAATACTGATTATAATAACAATAGAGATTGAAGTGAAAGCATTACCTCCTATGTTTTACCAGCTCGTTAAACTCCAAGAAGCTGAAATCATCATCAAAATTGAGTCTTACATTGATTCGGATTTTGACATATTCATGAATCGCCAACTATTTGATTATTTCAGCAAGAAATCTCAGAAACTCAAACACTACAAAAAAACACATGAAATCAGGGGAGTATCCCTAGGTGAAAAAATCGTCCCTAATCTACGCTCACCAAATATAGACAAGACTATTCTTAAAGAATTGAAAGGTATCTTAGATAGGGAAGTATCTTCATACAGCGAGATATTTTTTATAGAGCCATATAATGGATTTGGTATTACTCCTGACTACGATCTTAGACGCATGAGTGAAAGCACATACAGAGCATCAGAGTTTATTGATTATTTGACTGACAACAGGATAAAGCACGGCATAGGTGCTGACTTAGCGACATTCCTTTACCAAGTATCAAATTATGAACAGTCTAGAAACATGGTTGCCCGATTAGTCAAACGAGCCATGCACAACTACAAGATGCTGGCTTTGAGAACAATGGCTGACTCAATATTTGATAATAAAATGCAGTTTTTCTTCAAAGAAATTTATTCCTTATTACGTCTATACACACCCAGTGACTTTGATAGGCATTTATGCCAAGACATGCCAGTAATACCCTACACCACTGAAGTCAAAGAACTGAAACGAGCTTACGGATGGAGAAGAATAGTCAAAAACAAAAATGACATTGAGCTTGAATACAGTGAATACCTATTTGTTACCACAAACGATTACTTCACAGTCAAAATCAATGAAACCTATTCATCGGCAAGCGGTAACTGTTTTTATATAACGACTAAAACTCATAAAGAAAATGAAACAATTTCGATATTCGATAAACAAATTTGTTTGAATGGTGGTGAATTGACGCTTCTAGAAATGGAGCATTACGCTGACTCTGGATTATTAGCAACAAGCGAGTTCACCATAAATGAAAGTATCATAAGTGAAGCAATTGTTCATGGTTCGCCAGAAACTCTGTACGGTGTAGCCTACTATAAAATGCTACAAAATTACTATTCATATCATAAGGGTTCTTGGCTTCCCACAAAATACTTAGTACAAACATATTTTAAACCCTCTTACGAAGGTTTGAAGAATATAAAAAGAACATGGGACAATGAGAACACCGTTATGTATCTATATAAAAATTTGAAAAACGGTGAAAACACCCGTGAGCTACCAAAGAACATTGAGAAACTTATCGAAAAAAGAAACTCAAAGAGAGTTACAGAAAAATCATACAGAAGTAAAATAACTCTAATGTTGTTAGCCATACCGTTGATTATGCTTGCAGGGTTAGTAATAAGGCTAATAACTTTTACCCCCACATAACAAAGCCCTTTCATGGGGTTTTTTGTTGCCTTCATTTTACTAAAGGGTATTCACATGTAATACTATAATAAACTAACCTAAAATAACGAAATGAAGAACCTACTAAACATTAACAGCAGAAACAAAGTATTAAGAGACGTGTTCACAAGCTTTGAACAAGAAGCCATCAATGCGTTAATCAGCATCACAAGAGACGGAACCAAAGCAATCGTAATGCGTGAGAAGGTATTTAACCGTTTCGCTAAGCTGAACAAAGGTATCAAGGCCAGCCGTTTCATCTTCACATACAAAGAGTCCCTGTCAGAGATAAAACAATCAGGTCATCCATTTGAGGTGAAATTCAAAAGCGAAATAGTATATAAAACCTTTGATTTGAACATCAGAGGAAAAATCACAGCTATATCACAAACCATCTTAATGTTTGATGTTTCTGCATACATGTCCAAGGAATACACAGCGTTCAAAAAAGTCATTGAAACTGGCTACCCAGTCACATCACTGGAAGACTTGTTCAGTTTGCACGGGTCTAATCAATTCATCAACACGCTAAAACTATTGGAAAAAAACAAAATTGAAGTAGACATTGATTTCATTGCGAACATCTATTTTGAAAAAATGAATGAAAGCCCAACCATGAAAGCTGACAGTCTAGCCAATGAATATGCCGAAAGTTATTATTTGGAAATGATTGAAAAGTTATCTTCTGCAATATTCTGCTACACCGGAATGAATGCTGACCTAAGTTTTCTTTATGGTGTATTCCTTGACCTAGCCAAAATTGATAATAAACAGTTTCTCAAATACGTTGGCGGTGACTACACACGAATTCCATTCTTTGGCAAAAGTCACCTACCAATATCTACCGTTAAAATAGTAAAGCATTTTGATGATATAAGCACTGAATACGAACTTTTCATCAAAGGTGTCGGCCAAGTGGTTCACTTGGTTTATGACGACTATGAAAACTTAACTCAATATCATTATTACGAAACCTCAAAGAAAGAAAAGCTAAATATCAACGGAAACGAATTCTGTATAGATGACGACTTTCTTGAAGGCCAACACATTGACCTTCTACTCATGGTTCTAAGTGATTGGAACAACGTATCAGTTAATACCGACATTAAATATGACTATCAAAACTCGATTGAATGGGCAACCCACAACGCTCTTCTTTACAGATATGACGATGTGACAAGAACTGTTTTATATGAGTATCTAGAACAACGTGGCGAATGAATTTATTGCCCTGCATTTTACTAAAGGGAATTCACATGTAATACTGAATACAAGTCAACAAATTTATTCAACATGATAGATATTCTTAAACTACACGAACAATCAAAAATCTACCAGTTGCTCTTTTCTACCTTTGAGCAAGAAGTCATTCACTTGCTGAACAGCATACCCACCGATGAAAAATGCTATGCAATCCTCAACAAGAAGATTTATCAGCGATTCACAAAGCTATGCCCAGCATTGAAAGACAATCCAAAGGTCATGATGTATAGCAAATCAGTCAACGAGTTGAACCACGATGACCACCCGCTTAGACAACACTACAAGAAAGAAACCATAGCTAATGTGCTAACTAGGAAATTGAGAAGTAGCCGTGACAAGCTAGACGTAGCTAATAGGTCATTCATGCTGACCGCCGATATGATGATAGATGGTAATGACAATTTCGGGTTGTATATCCTAGAAGCCAGAGTAGCGTTAAGTGATGATAAATACTTATCGAAAACCGCAGCACTCATTGCAGAACATCTTGTAGGATGGGAAATCAGTAGTTTCGCTGAATATTATCTCCAGTTAGCTAATGGAGTCGCCATGAACAAGATAGGTTCATCATCGGCAATAACGCTTGGCGAGACAGCAGCGAAAGAGAATTTCCATGAAAATATGGAAGCACTCATATGGTCAATTCTTTGCAATTATAATAATCCTAACCTTACTCACCTACTCGGAGTTTTGCTAGACCTAGGGACTATGAACCAAGAGCAGTTAGACAAATTTGTGTGTGGGTACTATTCCAAAATTCCTTACACGGGGAAAAGCTCAATACCATCCGTTGCAGTTTCACTTATCAAGTCAACACCTATCAGCCCTTACCATGAGAATCGCATCAAAGAAATCTTCATCAAAGGGGAATCAATCATTGCTCAAATAGTGGTTGATTATGACTTTCATTCAATTATCAATTTCAATGTCTATGAGATTGCTGAAAAAGAAACCGCTATTTTATTTGGTCAAGATTACAGCTTGGATGAGGATTTTCTAGATGGTATGCATTTAGACCTATTCCTAATGGTCACTTATGACCTTAAGCACGTTAAGGTTGTCACTGATTTCAGCTTTGATTATGACAAATCGCTGGCAATCAGCATGACACAAGAAAGGAATGCGGGATTACATGAATACTTGCTTGATATGGACGGAAAGTATCACAGGTTGCGAAACATCTAATCAATCATCAGAAACATACTACCAGACAAAAAAAAGCCCCAATTACGGGGCTTTAAAACATCATCATCCACACCTTTGGAAGTGTGAACTGGAAAAATGCGATTATACGGCCAATCCTGCAGCACCACCAGCCCCGAATAAGCGACCCCCTACTATCTGCTACTACGGGCTAGTAGGAGCTACTAGCAACTACTACTGGCGACTAGCCATCTTCTGAAAGTGCCATTTCAAGAAGTCCGGGTATTCAATCCCCATGACCATAGACAAGACGTTCAGACCGTATTCATCGGGGTTCAGCGGGTCAACCGCCGCCAGTAGGTGTTGTTTCTCTTCTACCTTGTTCCGGTAGTCAAACCACTCAGGTTCATTGTTCCTCAGCACTTTCAGCAGGTCTTTATTGAAGACCTTTTTGAGATTTGGGAAAGCGGGTGACTGGTAATAGAAGAAGGCGTTTACATGGCGTTCTATGCTGTCGAATCGGTCATTGGAGCTGTTCAACATGGCTGATGTGGATTCCAGCAACGGTCGGAACAGTTCAGTTCGGATAGAGGCGAAATTACCAAAGAGAATTCTTTCATCATTCGTATGTATCCAAAACGAGCCAGCATCAAGCATGTATTGCTTAACCTTCAAACCTTTCTTTGATACCGAGAATTCTAATGTTGAGACTTTTTCAGACAATTCTTTTGTGATGTTCCAGAGACGCTTTTCAGTCACTGGCTTCACCATGAATTTCAGTTTGGCTAGCTTGGCATCCATCGGGTTGATAATGACTTCAACCTCACATGCATAAAATTCGTCATAAACCTGAAACGCAAAAACGTTAAACGGGTTGGACAGGGTAAAGAAGGTTTCAACAGCACTGGTCATCGCCACTTCTATGCTTTTCAGCACGTTCAGGCTCTCAGCATGGAAGAAACGAGCGTAATCAGCAGCGTGTTTTGTGCTAATCAGTGAATCATCGTTCATTTCTAGGTTCCTGATTGATAGTGATGATTGTTTGATACATCTTCACACGACAAAATGAGAAATAATAGGTATTGATGAAGAAAAAGGCTTGCTAGAGATATGAAGAACATCTACTATTCGTCTTAACAAGGTGGCAATCATAAGCCTTGAAGAAGAAAACCTTCTAACCTCATCATCAAGACCTTTGGAGATACACCATGACTACTCAAGAAACCAACGTAGAAAACACCACCACTGAACAGGCTGTTGTCTACTACGGTAACGACTTCGCCCCACTGCAAGCCAAGGTGAATGCTACCACCGCTAACCTCTTCACCGAAATCTTCAAGCAGTTCAACAACGAAGTGGTTGGTGCTACCGCCGTCGATAAAATCACCATCGAAGGTACCACGATTGAAGAGCTTCAAGCAGCTCTTGCTAAACGCATGATGGAAGCCCCTACGGCCAGCCTGAAAGCCGAAGACATCAACCTGAAAGCCGCTTCCCTGCAAGACCTGCTCAAGCACAAGACTGACATGCTGGGTTCCCTGTTGTTTGACCTGCTGAACGAAGTGGCAGAACAGGCCAAGACCACTGGCGGTAAGAAAGGCACCCGTGCAAAGAGCGACAAGCCACGTAAGCAAGTCGATTTGGAACTGTATGCCCTGCAGATCGAGGGTATCAACACCAACAAACCTTTCTTTGCCATGAACGTTGGTGCCTTCACGCTGGACATGAAGAGCCTGACCGACAAAATCACCGCCGCTGGCTTGGCCGAGAAGTATCAGAAAGAAATTCTGGCTGGCCCTAAGAAGGGTCAAATGGGCTGGAACAAAGAAGCCATCCTGAAAGACTTCGGCAAGAAGGTTGAAATTGCTTCTGCTGATATTTATGCGAAGTTCGACGGTAAGGCATCCAACATCACCGCTGAAGCTTTGGGTGAAGCAGTGCCTAAGCTGACCACCAAGAAAGTCGAAGCCAAGAAGTAAGACCCACCAGCAACAAGAAAGCCCCTTAACCGGGGCTTTTTTGTGTCTGTCTTCCTGACAAAACCTTTGCGGATACAGTGAATATCAGCAGGCTTCCATAGTGACTTGCTCTTGCTTCTCAACCAGATTGGCTTGTTGTATGGCTTCATACACCGCAAACAGAAAACGTTCACAGTAGAAACGAACCTTAGCAAACCTCCCCTTCTTAACACGCTTCCTGCCAATCCTAACCACAAACTTAGGGTTCCTTTTAATCGCCTTTGCATTCACGACTTTGCAGAGGTGATGGAATTGAATGTATGACACATCAGTAATTTCATATTTCTTGATAAAGTCATTTATCAACAGCAATGGAAAGAACTCAGCATAAGCTTTGTATTCTTGCATCACCCTCACATCAAACTTTTCATATTCACCACGCTGAACAGAATGAATGAAATTCTTATTCCTCAACGTCTTGTTCTTTGTGGTAACTCCCCTCTTCTTTTTAACGCTCATTTCCTTAACCATAAAATTGTTATTCCATTTAATATTCAAGTATTACATATAAATATCCTTTTGCAAGATTGTATCATCATTTAATTGTGCTAACATGATAGTATAAGAACATACTTATTATCATGATTAAAGTTAAAATATCAGCACTTCTGTTAAGCATATTGCTCATAGCAGGATGTTCAGACGAAGGCGACAGAATACCGGGTAAATGTGGCGTCAGTGAAAGCAATGAGAACAAAGTAGCGGGATTCAACTTTGAGCTTTGTGCTGAAAACAAGTCAGCCATCATGACAACCTCCAATATGAAAGGAGCTGGTAAACAAGCAATTCCGAAAGGTGATGAAGCCTATGAAGCTGTTCAAGCTAAGATAGATGCTGACCCAGCTAGTAAACTCTTACAAGAAGAAGCAAACCTCACAACAGCAGCAGGTAGATTTGCCTACAACTCAATCATTTACTTGATGGGTATATGCATACTCATATGGAACTACGTCAGAATACTAATTTCAAAAGCCGCTCAGGAGCATGACCTACATGAAGAAGGTGTAAGCCGTTACGGGCTAATGGCCTTGTTCATGCCAATGCTTGGCGTCTTCATGCTTTGCCCATGGTTTTGGGGTGATTTGGGTGAAGATGAGAACTCAACAGTAGCTGAACGAGTCTTCACCACCGTGACAATGTGGTCAGATGTTGTGGAAGCTGGCGGTATATCTTCACTCATAGCATGGCAGCAGCAAGGCGATATAGGAGCCGTAGAATCGGAAGCCGCTAGGAAGTATGACCCATCCTACGCAAACGCCCGTAGCATAGCGTTCGCAATGGTTAACGCCGCCCTTCTCGACAACAGAACCGCTAAATTCCATTACAAATACAAAAACTTTGAATTACCCGTTGAGAAAAGAAACGTTGAGTTCCAAGAACCATTGCAGTTCTACTTTACTGACAACTCTATATCTATCAAACGTCTTCCAGATGGAAGCTTGATTGAAAGTGACGCTATAGCCGTACCCGGCCAGATTGAAATAACCACTGTGTTACCACTCAACAACAGTGTGAAGAACGCAGCCAGAGAGCTTAAATCACAGTATCTCACCTCTACCCCAGCCAACTTTGAGCCGACCTTAAAGGAATTTAAAGCGGCCATCATGGCTAAGATTGGTGTAACGGAATCAAACCCTGACATAAACAATGCTGTAACAAGTCAGGCTAATGAACTGGTTCAACAATCATTGATGCAAGAAATCAAATCCAACAGCATAATCAAGAAAATTGCAAGGCTCAATGAAGAAACACAATGCACCATTAACAGAATGGGGCTTGATGAAGAATACCTAAAAGACATTAAGAACTACCTAAAATTCTTAACGGGCGTAGAAGCGAAAGCTAGATTTGAAGGAGCCATTGAATGTATCGGCGGTAAGAATGGTGCGTTCATGGTTTATGGAGAAAGAACCCTTGATGTGGTAACAGCAGAAAGGAACGCAGCCTTCAAAGAACTTGTTGACGACATTTATTCAATCATAACAGCCCATGCAACAGCATTAGCAAACGTAACAATTGACAAAAGCAATGGTAATTATTGCGTACTTGCTCGTAAAGGCCAAACCACTGACTTTGCACTCTACTACCCACTATGCATTAGACAGTCCGAAGCTAACAGACAAATCATCAACATGGCCGCGAGCAGCTACACCATGTCAGGTAATGGTGAAGGTTCTTATGTAGATACAAACTACGCTTTAAAGGGCAACCACATGCTTGATACGTTGGCAATTGATAATTTCGACACCATCATGAGTGACATGTTTAACAGCGTTGAAGTAAAGGTTGACTTCTACAAAACAGATAAAAACGCTTATCTTGAAAACTTGATTAGAGGTAATTTAGGTGACTCCGACAATCTATTGAAGAACATACTAGAAATCACGCTCAAACCTACCGCCACTTTGAAGCGTGACTTAGGAATGACCGATGAATGCGACGACTTTTTCTATTGTGTGAAGCCCGCTAACGTCATACCAGCGTTGAATAATATTGCTGACAAGCTAATTGATTCAGGGGTTTATGTTGCGTTCTTCTCAATTACAGCTTCACAAATTTCATCTAAATTCACCAAAGGCGAAGACAAATCAGCCAACCTTGAAAATCAATCCAAGAAAAATAAAAGCGGTATGCAAAAGGCATTGACCGTTGTTACAGCGATATTCTCAATGTTCGCTACCCTAGGCTGGATTGAATTGTATGCTGGTGGCTTCATCAAGTATGTTCTAGCTGTTCCTCAGTTGTTTTTCGTTGTGGCGTCATTGATGATAATACTGATGATGATATTCAACCTAATTCTGGCACCATTCAGGTTCTTATGGTTGTTATGGCCGAACGACAATGACAATTTTGTCTCTAACGGCAAAAAGTTAATCAATGAATTTTTATTCAACGTCACAGCGAAACTAATACTTGTTATGATACAAGCATTCTTTTATCCAATCCTAGGATTTGCATTGTTAGGTGTTTCATTCCTCATGATGCAACTGGCAGACCAAGGCGTAAAAGAAGCAATCTTCTCAACAATGATGTTAGGCCCAATGCTCTACCTCACAGTTGTTGGAATCTTGAAGGCCACCATTGTCTTGTTAGATAAATACATCGAGAGATTAGAAGGCAACGCTTTCATGGCTGGGGTATTGCAGGAAACACTTGATTTGTGCTTAATTGTAATCACCTTCTGCATTCCTCTTCTATTCGTGAGATTAGGCAAGACAAAAGGCATGAATGAGTAACCAGCAACAAATCATTCAATAGAACACTGACTGTCACATGACAGTCATTTCTATTTCAGCCATTTGGGAATCAGCAAACTTTTTGAATTCAATTGAGAATTTCAGCATGTCTTCTCGTTTCAGGGCTTTCTTCATCCGTTGCTTGGAAAGGTCAGCACCTTTAGCGTGAAGATACATATCCAGAAATTCGGTAGAGACAGGGATTTCAAGCAAGTCACCACAGCGGCCCAGCTTCACCAGCAGGAAATAACGCTTGATGTGAAGGTCAGCGAACCCGATCATTTTAAAGCCGGTATCTTTGACCATAGCCTTAGCGGTTGAGGCACAGACAGAAAGGAATTCATCACCTTTGAGAATTTCTTGATAATCCGGTGATGTGGTTTCAACAAGCTTGTGTTTGATTTTTGCGTAAAAATTAGACATAGGTATCTCCTTTGATTTTTTGTCTTATGTGCATCCTTCTATTGCTAGAGTTGATCGAATTGAAACAGAGTACAAGACCTATAAAGGTCTTTTTTCATCAGCTCATTACAGGGTTTGTAGACGGTTCTGAGCTTGATTTGCACATAGCTGACACTTTGTTAAATGCTTCAACATTACCAGCCTTGATCGAGCTTTCAGGCTGAATATCCGGGGCTTTGTACCCCACCATCAACGTATCATCCTTACTCCAATCAGTGATGACGTTGCAGTTATACATAAGCACATTGCCGATCTGAACCCGGTGAACCAGCATGTTTGCTATCACCTGCAGGAACGCCACCTTGCAAGCCAATTCATCAATGTCATTCAGGATCACCGTGACGGTTGCTAGGGCTTCTGGTGTGGTCATAGCACATCGTTTCAGGGCCGCTAGGGGAAGGCTCCCGGCACCACAACAAATATCATTAATGCTCTTACCGGCAGTCAGCACTGGCATGAGCTGAGCAAGCCCGTCTGCTAGGTCAGAAGGTGTGTAGAACTGGCCTAAGCCCTCTCCCCTTCTACCAGTCAACAAAAGCTCTTCATGCAGCATTGAGAACACATCAATGAAAGGGTCACAGGCTCGTACAAGCTCACAATAGCTCTTAACAGCTTGACCGAGTTCAGGGCTATCTTCGATATTTAGCAAAGATTCACTGACATGCTCTTTCATATAAATTTTAGAACCGCAAATTTCCATAAGGCACAGTGCTTGAAGCATTGACTTGAAAGCATAATCAATGAACAGCTTGTAAGAAGCCTCTTTGTTACGTTGCTCACTACCATCAAGCTTTGAGCCAATCTTGAACAAATCGCTTTTGAATTTCACCAGAAGCTTTTGATTTACATTTTCTTTCATATCCCATCCTTAATTCGTTTAGTAAAAATACGTAGAGTATTCGCCGCAACAATCCTTTCAACACACATTCCCAAAACAGTATCAAGACCATCTCTAATTTCATCCTTTGTTTTAGACAGCTCAAAAGACTCATAAACCTTGACAAACATTTTCAAGACAGTTTCTGCAAATTTCGTAATTTTCATATCCTCATTTCTAGCCCAACAGATTAAAGCAACAAATGTTTCAGCTACCATTTCACTAACTCTGTATGTGCGACCACCAACTTTCATTACAAGATAGTAGTTGCTATAACGAGTTGCAGAATTATCAATTCTCAACATTCTGAATTTATCTAGATTAATCTGAATCAATTGACCAGCCCAATAAAGATGCTGTATTTCTGGGTTTTTATCGGCAAAGGCTTTCATAGTCTCAAACTCTTCCTCTGCCTCAATCATATCTTTAGTTATTTCTTTCATCACATATCCCCTTATTATATTTCAATCTAACTTTTGGACAAACCATTAAACAAAACACACATATTATGATTCAAAGTACAGCTCAATCACGCCCAATACATCATCTGTGTCAAAGTCTTTTTCACCTTCAACTAGCTCATAAAATTCAGGGCCAAGTACACATTCCATAAGGTCTGAGAAATCCCCAGCCATCAATTTAAGTTTTGAATTCAAGAATATTTCAACAGTGCCTTCATCCAGAATCATTGTGACAGATTGGCACATTGAGCATATCAGTAGTTCGATAAGTGTAAATGCATCATCATCACACATGCTGGCTGATTTTTCTTTTACAGCCCAGTACAGAGAGCGGTAATTCATCATTTCACCAATAGCAGCCATAATAGAAAGCTGTTCAGGAGAATGATTTTTATCAACCAGTGACTTCATAGGCTCACTCATAAAGTCACCTACTAGTTCGTTGAATGTTTGCTCACCTACATCTTCACTCACATTATGAATGATTTCGACCTTACCCAGTTCTTCATTGAAACTAAGTTTCATATGTGGGTTCATCCAGCTGATAACCCTTTCCATAAACCAAAATTTATCAGCGTTGGGCCTATCAGACTCCACTACGGTGCAAGCGTAGTAATACAATTCTCTATAGTTATTTACTTCAAGAGCAATATTAGCATCGACAGGAACATTATTAATTTCGCACTTAGACATTTAATCACCTCTTCATTTCTTCATAAGCTAAACCCTGATTGGTTAAGACGAAACAAATATATAGTTTGAAATTAAACTTGTCAACAGAAATAAATTGACAGGAGCCATTGTAACGTGCTAATCAAAAAACACATTTATTGTCTAAGCCTTAAGTTACGTGGCTTGTAGAAGGTCAAAAATCATAACTAACATTTATTAAAACCATCTAAATCCGACGAACGGTATAGATATACAATAAATCTGATTTTTGTTTTGGCATCTTACTTATGCTTCCCGAGTTTTAAATAATACTCTTTAATTAGGTTAAATATTTGCCATAGTCCATTTATATATTATAATGATATTATATAATCTCACTTTAATTCATGAAATACATAATTATTGCCGTTCTTGCCCTCTTCCTGTCTGGTTGCTATGACAAAACCATTCAGTCAGAAGTCAATGAAAATGCCGTCACGACTTCTCAAGACAAGATAGATACCAACCTCAAAAACAACATCATTGAAGCAGCCGTTGGGTGCAGTGCCGCAAAAGTCATCATCAACCACACAAACAAGAAATTTCTATTTTTTGGAGACAGCCTTGCACCTGACTACAACTGTTCAGGTAAAGAAGGTACTGAGGGAAGAGACAACACAAACCCTATCCCATCCATCGTTGGTGAAGCGAATGACAACATCAGAACAGTCGTAGCGTTGTTTGTAACGACTGGTATGGCTTACCTTATTTACTTAATTTTCTTCCAAAAAAATCTAGCATTAGCAGCTTCAAGCAAGGTAAGAACACAAAATTTCGTAATCAAGAAATTGCACGCAATGTTTGAATATTTTGTTGCAGTTGGTTTAGGAAGCTTGCTTTTTTGGACAGTGTTTTCAATCAGTGAAAACTGGGCAACGACCTACCAAAGAATTGAATCAACCAACGCATTAACAAAAGAAATATCTGTTAAATTCCCTGACTTTTCATTCAAGAACGGTAGATTAGGCAACATTCTTGATTACCAGATTTGCGTCAAGTCAAATTCATTCAGCGAAAAAGACCAAGACCCTTCAATCAAAATCCTTAAAACCGCTGGCGGTAGGTCAATCTCAGCTTCCTATGGTCGCTGTAAGCTCGTAGGGGCTTACCTAATAGACAACAAAGGTGTGACCATAGCTAAAGAATATGGCCTATTCGACTACACCGCTATGCAAGATAAAGCACTGGCTGATGCCTTAGCTAAATTCGTCAAGAGTGCTGACCTCATCGCAGCGAATTACAGCAAGAGCCTTTTACCGTTCGGTATTAGCTCCAAATTCAATGAAAGCGTAGCTTCATGCGGCGTTGAGTCACTTGCGGGGGTTGACACACGTTTCTTTTCATCTATTGAGCTTGAAAAATACAAAGCCTACGCTTTGAACTGTATCAGTAGAGAATTTGTTTATGACTTGACCAAAGCCAAAGACATGACAATGGACTCAATAGATACTCAACAAGCTCAGCTTCAACATAGAAACGCCTTCATTTGCTCATCTGGATATGAACAGAAAGGAATGATGCTCAGTGAAGATACAGAGAAATTTTACAAGCAGTGCATTCAAGACAACTGCAACAGCCTCACATCACCCTACGCTTGCAGCACAGCACTCAACAGCTACTTTGTGATGAAGGATGATGAGTTTAGACAGTTTCTAACCCTTCCAGTCTCCGACAAAAGAAGAAGAATTGTTGATAACACCTCAGCTCAAAAAATCGTCAACACATTTAATGCTGACTTTACCGTTCTTGAACAAAGAGAATTCTACCAATCTGGCGGTACTGTCTTAGCGACATTCCCTATTTCAGTGGTTCAAGGTGAACTACAAATCAAGGAGATTGAAAGAACCTTCACTATTGGTCATCAGAATGTAGCCAATGGTATGAATGGCTTTGGATTTGAAAGTGTTTTAGGCCGATTCACTGGCCGTGATGGTTTTGCTGGGTCTAAGAAATTTGTGGTGTGTATGCAACATCCTAACGTCATGCATGACGGCTTTGATTGCGGGAACATCTACAACGAAATGTATGCATACGGCTTGAAGATGAGCATTGTAGGAACCCAATTGAAAGTAGCCACAGCTATCAATAAGGCAGGTGGAAAAGTCAGTGTGAAAGGAAAAGGAGCAACAGAGTTATCTGACCAAGTGGAATACACCATGATGAAGAAGGTTGTTGGTATGTTTGCCAAAGCCGCTCAATCAAGAAAATTGATTGCATGGGCTGTTCCAGTCCTTACAGATGCTGGTGGTGGTGTAATAGCCTTAGCAGCTAATGACGATGGTTTTGCTGACTCATTCTATGAGAAGACTGGTAACTATACTGAATTTTACACAATGATGTTGTTCTCTCAGCTAAACGATGGAGCGGCAACAATCGTTTCAAACGCAGCTAATGCCATGACAGCAGCCGGTCAATTCTTCATGTATCTCTTACCGTTGTCTGACTATTTCATTTTCTTTGCAATCATCACTGGGATGATTACCAACATCATGTTTGACAGTGTAACCATCATGCTACGCTGGTTTGTGAATTTAGATGCTGAACCAGAAAGAAGAGACTTAGACAGAACAGCTATTATCATCATTTGTGAGAAATTATTGTTGGCTTGCTTGAACGCTACTTTTGCATTCACGATGATTCCGCACATTTTCTCACAGACGATGATTCACGTTGTAGGTGATTTAAACAAATTCTCAGGTGCTTTGTTTGGCTGGGAAGATGGAATGAAAGCCACAGTTATATGTTTGGTCATCTCAGTATTGGTTTTTGTAGTATTTTACAAGATAACTTCTTCCTTGATGAGTAGAGTATCAGCACACTTTGAACACTTCACGCATGGCAAGGTTTCAAGACAAGATATGAGAGTTCAAGGTATTCAAGAAGCTAAAGTTGTAGCAAAAGCATATAGAGGGCGAGTAGCGGCATAACATCGGGTTGGACAGTGTGTAATTTGTGTTTGATTATTAGATTGGTGTTTATTCTGGCGTTATTGTGTTGACTTAAAGTTGTTTAGTTAATATGTTTTCTCAATGATAAAGTTGGTTGTAATTTGAAAATACTACAGTAATCCGCTTGAGTTTCGGCACTCATATGTTATACTTAAAGTAGGAACTTAAAGGAGGTTCGTATGAATATTAAAGTTATCGGTATGGGCGTTATTGCTTGGGTTGTAATGTTTGGCGTCTTTGCATTGTCGTTAAAAGGTTTGGTTGATTGGAAATTGTTAGAGGCTAGAAACGTTGGTGTTGCAGTTATTGCGGCATCTATCTTCATGTTGTTCTTGCCTAAATTGCTCAGCATCATCACGGATGAAGACGAGTTCAGTTCTTCTATGATGATTGTTTCAATGTTGGTTGGTTGTGCTGTTATCGTTGCCTTGTCTCACTCTTTCATGTATTCCCTTTTGTTCATCGGGTTTGTGAAAGGTCTTGAAGCTTGCGGCCTCTTCAAAGCAATGTTCCGTGGTATTGGTAACATGCTGGGTGCTGGTTACGTTGCGGTTGCTGGCAAGAAGACTAAGAAACGTTACATCTAATTCACTTCCTTTAAGTTCTAAATAGCCTCCTTCATTGGGGGCTTTTTTATGCCTGTATGATTTGCGTTAAATTTCTTAAGTATTATAATGTTAAGTAATAACATCGAAGAATATTATGTCAGCCAAGGAATTTATACAGAATAGAGCACAAGCACAAGAAAGACGCGAGAAGAACATTCATTTCAGAGTCACCGATGATAAGTTAATCATCATCAGCCCAAACCATTTTGAACCCAAGCACCTACCCTTCTTTTCAGCCATCCTTGAAAACGAGCAAGCTAACGCTCAGCTAATCAAACCCTACAAAGAAGGTCATCTTGCCTACGCTCACAGCTATGGCCCGCTGTTGATGGACAAATTTCACCATTTTGAGAAGGTGAATGACCCTCTCTCATTCATCAAGCTCAATGACCTTCAAGACAGGTTCAGCTTCTTCCAGACCAGTGACACCATCGTCATAGTGGATAGAGACAAGGAGCTATGGCACACGAACGCTACCGGGCATTTTGAGACGTTCCAGACTGGTGATGTGATAACCCTCAAGGATGGTCAGCCAGCCACCTTGCTTGGCCTAGAACTTGAAGCCACATACGACAACCTGCAGGTGTTGGGAATGCTGTCTGAGAACGTCGATACCTACCACCATGACCAGAACCGAGCAGATCCAGCCCCAGTGATTGAGCCTATCCCTGAACCTGTTCCAGTGGCTCTACCAGAAGCCCTACCCGCCCGTAAATTCAGCGTTCAGAAGGTAATCGTCAATCTATGCGAACTTTACCGCAACAACGAAACCAGCGTGATCGAGCAGGCCGACTTTAAGCGTCGATTCGACCGTCAGACAGACCCTTTGGTCAAGATGGATGGATTCAACGCAAAGCACCTCTACACCGACCCAGCGTCTGTTAAATCCTTTCTGTTGAACATTCCACACGCTGACAAGGTGGCGATGGCCGCTAACAGGAATTCACTCTACTCACTCCTATCCAACTACCACCACAAGGCACAGAACGCCGTGGAGAAGTTTGAGTATGCCTATGGCCCGGTCAACGAGTTTTGCCCAGCCGCTACCGAGCAGGTCATAGCCTATCTAGCCTTCCTTGATGACAAGAAACTATTGGGTAAAGACCAGTTGATGAAACAAGGGCTTGAACGTCTGGAAAAAGCGAGCACCATGACCAACATGAACACCGACTACACCAGTGAAAAATTCACCATGCAAGACTTAAAAGCTCATCTGGTGAAAAGCTTTGAACAAATAGAAGACAAGAAACACGAAAGATTCAAGATACGCTACAAAACACAATAAGCCCTTAACGGGCTTTTTTGTTGCTTGATTACTATTCATTCTAAATACCCTACCATTCTTGTAAATTGATTTGATTGTATTATAATATTAAGTAATAACAACAGAAGGACTATCATGTATGAAGGTATAGACCAAGCAAAACTAGGAGAAGAGATAGAAAACTTTGTCAGCTTCTTTGATGAAAATAAACAGCTATTCAGCAAAAACGTTTTAACTGAGCCATTAGTACCCTATGACGTTCACCTTCTAGCTAAGGCTTACATCAATTCAAAGTATGGCTTTGGTCATGAAAATGAACCTGATGAAATTAAAGCATTAGGTGCCTACGAGAAGTTCATAAGCACAATTCCAGATGAAAAAGAAACATCACTTGAAACGTCATTAGGTATGAAACTTGAATACTTTGACGCTAAGGAGTTGAAAGGTTGCACCCCAGAATACGTTTTACAGAAATTCAAAACATCAATTTCTGGTCATGAGCATTTGTTTAGCAACCTCATCAAATATACAGAGGAACAGAACGAACACCGTAGAACGATGGGCAATACTTTAACCAGTTATGAAGATACTGGTATAGATTTTACTAACATCTATTCTGGAATTATAGAACAAAGCATTGTAAGTCGAGCACTCGATTTATCATTGCGTGCCCAAGAAGCTGAATTTCCTTCCATGAGGCAAGAACACAGTGACATTGTGTTTGAGCCGGGAGAATGGACTGAAGGTAAATTTAAAAAGAATGAAGTTCACTTTACTGGTGACACAGAGAAGCTTTTTGAAAAGATTGGCCTTCGCTTAATTGAACGTCTTGAAACAAATGACCGTTCAGGCATACCACCTTGGCAAGACCCGGTGTTTCAGCTCAGCGGCATGAACCCTAAGACCGGCTACAAGTATGGCAATGAAAATCAGGTGCTTCTGATGGATGACACCGAATCCCGAGGGTTTAAGGCACCGCTTTACATGAGCTTCAACGACGCTATCAACTCAGGGTTTGCCATGCCAAAAGGCACCAAGGGAACCCCTATCATTCAGCGTTTCGGTATGAAGGGTAAAGCCATTGAAACCACCAATGAATCAGGTGAATCTCAACCAGTTCTAGACACCAATGGCGAACCACAACACTTCTGGCGTAGAGCGGCTAAGACCGTCACCGTCTTCAACATCGACCAGCTTGAATGGAAGCATGAAGACAAGCCTGACCCACGTATTAAGTGGTTGGAAGAGTTCAAGAAGCCTCAGTTGAAAGCCATCAACAATGACGACCTAGTGACGTTCAGAGACTCTTACCTCAAATCCATAGACATTCCGATTACCAGAGGCGGTACCACGAACTACTACCTTCCTAAAAGGAACGCTATCAATCTGGCTCACAGCGATAACTTCAAAAGCCCGTTGCAGGAAATTTCAACCACCTTCCATGAAGACGCACACGCTCAGGGACACCCTTCTAAGCTCAATCGTCAGTCATTGAACGACTACAACATTTCAAATGCTCATAGGGGCTTTGAAGAGCTTCTAGTGAACGTTGCAGCTCAACAGCTCGTTAGACACTATGGCCTTGACCAGAACGAGCAGCAGCAAGCCTACAACGCCAACGAAGACGCCTACAACCTTGGCTGGGCAATACCAGCGTTCAAGAAAGACCCGTTGTTGATAGTCGAAGCTATGCGTCAGTCTCAACAATGCTTTGAGTCAATGAAGACCCGCATTGACGCTCAATTGAAGCTAGACAACGTTCATCACATCTTCTGTAAACCAGAGCCTGAAAAGGTTGAGCCAGCACCGTTGGCAGTCAAACACGCCAACACGAAACCAGCTAATGATGATAGCAAATACAAATCAACCAATAACCCTATGAGGAACTTAATATGATTAAAGAATACTACACCATTGAAGACGCTATTGCGTTGTCTGGACTATCAGCAAAAGACTATTTCAGCTACATGGAAGGCGATTTAAAACCAGAAGAAGAAATCTTACCTGAACTGTTTGTTGAAAGTGAAGAAGATGAGCAAGAACTAATTAAACGTTTATCAAGAGGATAATTATGATTAAAGACCGTACAGGCTTTACAACCTACCCACACTACAAAAATACTACATTCTATTTTAGTACCAACACGGCTAACAGTTTTCGTCACAACCAGCATTATGTGACCGCTAGGAAAGAAGTTTTGGATTTCTTAGGCGAAACCCTTTCATCTTACGCCGATGAAGCCAATAAATATTATTTCAATATTGAAATACATTCAGCCTTTGATAACTTTCTTAAAGAATTTACTGACACTAGGATTCTCCAATCTAAAAAATTGCGTCAGAAATTCATAGACCGTTTTAAGGGGAAGATTTCAAAGATAGTTCCTGAAATAATCAATAACCAAAAGTATCACACCACCCCAAAAGAGAATCAGTCAGATGAGGATGATTTTAACTTTGATGAATTAGACAAAGCTCCTTTACTCTCAAATGATAATATTTTTGAGGTTTGTTCGACTGATGATTTCAATTTTGATGAACATGATACCACAAGCAATGACGACATACCTATTCTCACTGATTTTGCCACCAAAGAAGATAAATCAACTAAGTCAAATGATGTTGATGAATTTGATTTCACGGAATTTGATGAGACGGAAAAGGAAGAACCTTTAACTAATGCACCAACGTTTTTACTCAGGGGTGAAGGTTACACACTCTACATCAGCTTGAAGCACATGACATTCAAAGCTACAGGTTTTGACCCAGACGTTGTTTACGCCCTGCAAAATCTTGCCACGTTGGTTTTAATCAACCATAAATTCTTAACGGCAAAAAACCACCCTGAATGGCTATATTGCAGCTTTGAGGGTGATTTAGAGGTGATATTCGACAAACTCACCACTGGCTTCTCATTCCTAGACCAAAAGGACATAGACGACGCTGACAGTTTCATTTATTCCAGCTTGTATCTTGCCGTTATGAATTACAGAAACCGCTTAGGGTATTTCAAGTATCACAAGCCATTCGTTTTTGAGCATGAGTAATAACATTTAAGAAACACAACACACCAGCTTTTTGCTGGTTTTGTTTTGCCTACAATCAACTAATCTCAATTTATTTGCATTATTTAGACAGTCAACTATTTACATTTAAGAATCTAGTATTATAGTAATAAGTAACTAACTACAAAAGGTGCATTATGTACTTGATACTAAACAACATAGAGACAGGAGCTTTATACGCAAAAAGAATTACTGAACAAGTCAACAGAGCTGAATTCCAAGTCTCCTACGCTCACGACAAATTTGCAGCAGTTGAAAAACTCATCAACATCTTCATTGAGAACAATTTCAACCATAACCTTGATGGCGTGGAAGAAATTTTGATTGATGCCTTAGCTGATAACAAATCATCCACCATTCAAGCTATCAGAAAAACATTTTCTAAGCATGGGGAAATGGTCAAGATAATGCTTGAAGAAACTCAATTTAGCTCATTGTCTAAATTCTTGATTAGCACAAAAGACAAAGACCTAGCTTGCACAATGACAAGAAGAAGTGAAATGACCATTCAGGAAATATACAAGGAGTCATATCACTACTAATCGTCACTCAAACAACAAAGCCTTCCTAGAAGGTTTTTTTGTGCTTTTATTCATTATATTTATCAAACCGATTTGATTAAAGGGAATTTATATGTAATATTATAATAAACAACTTCTAATTTATTATGAACAACACAATTAAAGGAATATTTGCACTTACTTTGTTAGCATCAGCCACCGCTCAAGCAGCTTATGTTATCTATGTTCCAACTGAAGCTAAACTTGGCGGCCATCTTACTGATGGTTCAATAGTTTTCACAAACAAAAGTCAAGAACCGACTGAACCAGAAGTGCCACAAGAATTATTTTGGGATGTAGAAGTCACCAGAAAGGCTAAATACTACAATTCAACAATGTTCTATTACAAAGAAACTTTGAACAATTCTGGCTTTAACATCGTAGCTGGGGGATTTGACCACTCTGTTTATAACGGTGTTTCAATCGTAAAGTATAAATTTACCGGTGGCACTAATGAGCAATTCGGTTATGAATTTGAAACCTTTACACCACCTGAATCTGTAGAAGCTGAATCCGGGGGTATTATGCTGAAATGTAACAAAACCAGCAGCACTTATGTTCCTTACTATGATGGTACATCAGGTTTTGGAATGTTAAGACCGGCTTCTTACAACGTATCATGGACTTGTGACGGTATATTTCCGGGGCTAGTATCAAATCGCCCACCTGCAATGAAGATGAAGTTCAAGGTTAAATGAGTCTATATCTATGCTAGGGATAATTATTCTAATAAATATAGCAATCATAGCTTCTGGCTTGATTGCTCTTTCTGCTTACGAACACAACAGAACACAGGATTTGATTGTTCAATCACAAGAATATGCTTCTGAAATCCTGATGGTCAAGAAATCGCTTCTGGCTTTATCAACGACTTATACAGAAACCATTGATGATGTTACGACCGTCTACCCGGCTGTTCCTGCAGGTCAGAATCAGGGAATTATTCACACGCTTCCAGCTATGATGATGAAGCCATTAAACCCATTGAAGAAGCCCTATGTCTATTGCCCCTTTGGGGCACGCTCAGACCTTCCATTGACCGAAACCATCAATGGTGGTGCAGGTGGCGACTACAACGCCGGTAAAGCGGTGCTGGTGCAGAATGGTAAATCTAGGGACTACATCACCAGCACGGGACTTAATCAGTTGAACGGCTCAACCATCCTAGCGTTCATCATCAGCCCTAATCCACCATTTACCGGCTCTACACGCTGTCAAGATGTGATGTATGACGCTGACCTTCAACGTTTCGTTGTACAGGGTGGAAGAGTAGAAATAATTACTGCTTTGGAAGTCGAAGCAACCAATCTAAACAAACAATAACAAACAATAACAAAGGAAAACATATGAGAAAATTACTAACATTCACATTATTATCAATCATGGCTAGTACATCACACGCTTCATACACGTATCACCTAGCCCTTCAAAGCACAAATTCAACCACAGGTGCATTGCCTGATGGAAGCATTAGATTTGTCAAAGCGGGTGATGGTACTGGTTTGCCACCAACAGAAATCATCACACCACCTCCTATTGTTGATGGTGGTTCTGGTGAAGTCGAATACAGCGAAGAACAATCATGCTTGGACGAAGGGAATGCAAACAGTGCGAAAGCTCAGGTTGAGCAGTTTCCATCAGTAGTATTTGGTGGACTTTTCTACAATGCCTCATCAGAAAAAGCTTGTATTGCTCATGCCTTACTTCCCATGAAAACGTACAGTTCAGCTTGCAAAGCCAGCAACGTAAACAAACTGAACGGCATAATCTCTAACATGGAATACACCATGTTTGGATTCACATATGAATTTACCGGCAGTTGTTAATCAAGATGATGACAAACAAAACGAACCTCTTAATTGAGGTTTTTTGTGCCTGTCAATAACATAATTGCAATATACAATACAAATGGTAAAATTAAGATATAAACTAAAATAAGGAAGCCATGACTACAAACAATCAAACAAAATCACACATAGTTCTGTTAGAAGAAATGCTTGAACAAGATATTAAAATATTAGTAGCAGCTACTGACAAATACCTCATTGCGAACCCTAACGGCACCGCCTTCATACCTAAGCAATTGCTCAGCGTCTTTGAGAGCCATAGCAGCCTTGCCGGGAAAGGTCGCTATCACAAATCAACTGTTAAATACGCCTACATCTCACCGTGGACGAAAGCACCGCGTAGTAAGCATAATTATCTTACCAGCTTCAAGCAGCACCCGCTAATACACAACCTCTTTTTAGCAATCGCATATCAAGGGTATCAATACACTGACCACACCCTTCTAAGCGTGCTTCCTAGGGTTGTAAAAAGCTCTATCGCCAAACTAGCCTTATGGGGCATCAAAACCATGAACACAACATATGATAATGTTGGTGCTCTATCATCAATCAATAAGGTATTCACCCTTGTGACGGTTGGCACAGAGCTTGATTACTTGAAGCATATAATGAACAAATTCAATCTTGATTTGAACGCTTCTGAAATTAATAGGGTAACGACCATCAAAACCGATTCTGGAGTGAACGTAACGTTCATCGTCTCCGACGCTCATTGTGTGGCGTTGATTGAAGATAAAGTTTATGTGGCGAAGGTAGCAGACGGATTAGAGCTTTGCGTGGGTGATTTAGAATTCTTGCTCACACCAGATGGCGTGACTGTTCAAGAAATGAAATACATACACAATTCAATTACGTCATTTGATTTCAGGCAGGAAGTGAAGCAAACGTTAGCCAGCAAGCCAACCTTCAAGACTAAAAAATAAACCCTCAAATGAGGGTTATAGAACTTGATAGGATATTATCTATATAGTTTAACTAAAACATGAGTATCAGTCGCGGGATAGTCCCATAATTTTCCACCTGTACACGTTAACCAACCTCCTGAACCACCTGTAGCATCCAGCCAGCTAAAACCACTACTACATTCATAACCGTCTACTACTATGCGTTTCACTTGCAATAATATTGCTTTTGCATTCGCGTTCGGAGCAAAAATAGTAATATTATAAAACGATTGAGGTTTTAAATCAGCCCCACACCTGTATCTTTGATTGATTATAATACCCCCTTGAAAGGTTGCGACGGGGCGAACTGGACAGTTATCAATCTTTGCTGGAACATAATCATAAAAGCTGGTTAAGAACGCCGGATTTGTATCTTGTTGAGGTTGGCATAATTCAACATCTTTGTAATTTTGTGGCCAAAACCTTTTCTCAGAAGGAAAATCAGGATTGACATAATCAGCACATTTTTCAGGTACGATTGGCTCATCAGGGTCAATTGGCTCTGGTTCAGTTGGAACAGTTGGTGTAGTCGCACCCCCATTACCGAAAGTGATTGTGCCATTTGGAAGAGAACCACCACCCGCTACTTCAAGTGGTAGTTTATAGACGTAAGCAGCTTGGGCTGTTGATGATAAAGCGATGGTTGCTAATGCTATTGCAAGTAATGATTGCTTCATGATTTCCTTTTGTTGTTTATATAATATCATTATAACATATGAATACCCAATAGCAATTAAAGTCAACCATTATTTGCGATTATTTACAAATTAATTTATGTGTGTGATGGTTGGTTCATACATCTTAAATTTCAAATCTTTCATCATGTAAGCTCTAAAATCAGCTTGTAGCTTTTCAACCTCAGCCATGCTTTTAACACTGACTTCAAAGGTCATGTTGCAATTTGCCATTTCTTTGATTACTGGCTCATTTCTGTTGATAGTAATTTGTGTAAACTTACCCTCAGCATGGGCTTTTTGTAATGCATTATCTAGAGCTGTAACATTTTCCAAGCACTCAGGATTGATAACAGTCACCTTTTGAAAGTCAGCATGAGCGAAAGCAGCAGTCATCACTAAGGCAGTGGTTAATACTAGTTTTTGTAATTTATTCATTGTCATTTTATTTATCCTCTCCCTAAGTTATACCATTCCTTTTCCGTTATACAATATGAATGCCCTATTTTCTTTTATATCATTGACGAATGGTTACTTTATGAGACAATGAACCTATAAACATATGATTAGACATGAACAAAGAAAAAGTAATTGAGCTAAGAGTTATCTTGCAATTCAAGAACCTTCTAGCATTGAAGCTTAAAGAATTGAATGCACCAGCACACGCTGTTAAGTCAATTAACCAAGAGTTACAGAGCCATTTGGACGAGTACAAAGGGTTTGATAGCCCATTGGTTCAGTTCAGCTTGAACCACGCCAGAAGGACTAGATACGGGATTGATATTAGCTATGAAGCAGCGACAAGGCTTCATCACTTTACAGAAAACAAGCTTGAATATTATCTCATCGACTAAACGTCAAAACCCTACTGAGATTAGGAGCAATAAACAATTAATCA
Source organism: Pseudomonas sp. MF6747 (assembly GCF_963890955.1). Lineage (NCBI taxonomy): Bacteria > Pseudomonadati > Pseudomonadota > Gammaproteobacteria > Pseudomonadales > Pseudomonadaceae > Pseudomonas > Pseudomonas sp. MF6747. The sequence continues at coordinate 106,730 of NZ_CAWPSZ010000034.1, read as the reverse complement.
ACAAAGGTGAAAAATATGGGAAAAGCAAAACAGGTTGAACAAATGATAATCAAGAAATTTGAGAAAGCATTAAATGAGAAATTTCAAGAATTGAATATTTCAGAGAAAGGATTAGACGCATTCCCAATCATCTACAATATGCAAATTTCTGAAATTCAAGCTATGCGTTGTAGAATTAAGAAACTGTTTATAGTAGATGTTATTAAAACATCAGCAAAAACCGCTATTCAGTATCAGATAACCACAGATAGGGGGCCATACTGGTATGAGATAGGTTTGAAGACCATCCCCATGCACACGCTTCATTGAGAACACACAGCCCCTGATGGGGTTTTGTTTTGCCTTCAAGACGCAAGGTCAAAAGCTATTCTGGTGTAAGTCAAAATCAAGAGCGTTAAAAACAACAAAACCCCTAAGAGTGGGGTTTAAAGTGTTGCTGTATTATTGTTCTTTATCTTTCTTCCAAGCTTCAAACTTGTCTTCAATCAGAAAGGATATGAACTTTGATTTAGAGCTGAACATTGATTTTGCATCTTCAAACATAATGTCTAACTTCTTATCAACAACTGGTAGCTTTGTAAAGCTGTCAATCAACGTTCTAGGTTTCTTGCCCGATTCTTCCCACATTTCATTTTCTTCTTTTACCAACTCATCAAGCTCAGCCAAGAGCTTTTCAAGTCGGGACAATGGTTTTGTTTCAACGATGATTACAGGTTCAACCTCAACCACGTTACGTTGATTTGTGGTTGCAGCACCTTTGATGAATGCTTCTTTTGAGTCGGTCACATCAGTGATTTCTGGCTGTGGGGTTGCTCTTTTCCCGAATAATGGTTGATTCATGCTGCCTCCTGTGCATTGTTGATTTGAGCGTAACGAGTTTGGATTTCATCTAAGAGACTGTTGTATTCAGTCTTAGGGTCTAGTGATACACCGCGAGCCGCTTCAAACACGTTGTAGCCTTTGGTCATTTCCCCATAAAACGCTTTGTAAGAAAGCTCAGCCTTTGCGATGAATACATTATTCTCAGCAGCGGTTTTGCCGTTGACAGCAAAGATTTCATCAATGATTGCGTTTACTTCTTCACGGCCTTCACGATTTTTGGCAGTGGCTTTCTTATCAACCTTGTTCAAAACAACCATGACAAGCATATCTGGATTGAATTTCTGTCCCTTCTTGACGATTTTGAGGGTGTCAGCCAATGATTGCTTGTCGAAGCCATAAGGGCTAAGTGGTATCAACAGGATATTTGCAAATGTTGTCACTTCACGGCTTGTGTCGGATTCCGCACCTTTCGTATCAATCACGATGAAATCATGACGTTCTTTAACCAAGTTCACGTAAGACTCAACGTCTTGGTCTTTAAAAATATGTTCGATAGGCTGGAATGGTTGGTAAACACGCTTCACCGTCATACCGCCAAGCTTTGCCCTAGCGTTGCAAGTTTTTGTACTTGTTTGCTGGTCATCAGCGTCCACAAGCAACACATTGAGGTTCATTGATTTGTTATCTTCATCTTTCATATTTGAAATGGCATGTTGAATATTTAAAGCCAACGTTGACTTACCAACACCACCTTTGCCATTTGCTAATGCTATTACGATTGCACTCATGTTTGTATCTCCTTTTGTAGTTTAGTTATTACTTATACTTAATAATGTAGCATGTCTAAATTGAATTACAATATCATTCAGTGATATTTTTTATCATTGAATAGTATTTAATATTATTGAGTATCAGCCACTGATAGCGGCTATCAATGAATAATATTCGCTGATAGTGAATATCATCGGGCAATATTTTTCTGTATTTACAGGATTAACCTTCACACTGATAGCGGTTGATAGTGACTGATATTCATTTTATTCACTGATATTTGATAGTTTTCGCTACCATCACCTATCAGTAACTATTATTAACTATCAACCACTGATAGCGAATATCATTAAATATCACTCACTACTAACCAACCATTTTGGCTACCACTGACTATCATTTCTTATCAGGCAGTGATAGCAGGTATCACACAATATCAATGACTATCACCGGCTATCAGTCACTGATATTCACTATCAACGCCGTTTTCATCGTCCCCCCTATGGCCTAGGTCTACGGCCTGATTGACTTTGGCTTGCTCATCATCATAAATTTCAAGATCAGTGAAATCTGGCACATCAAACCATTCGTCTTGTGCCTTTTGTGCTTCCAGATAATAACCATCGTCTCTAACAACCCCTTGCAGCGTATCAAGGAACAGCTCACCATCACTGTCATAGCTATAAGCAGTGGTTTTGCCTATCAGCATGTGATGACTGAAATCTTTGTTCTTGAACATCACTTTGACGTAATCACCGTCACGGTTGTGGGCCTTCCCAAAATCAACCACCATTTTGTCAATAACTTTGGTCAAGTAATTGCTCAATTCAAGGCGACCATCCTTAGTCTCAACCATCTTAGAAACAAGCTGAATTGCGTCAGAAATGGTTTCAGCATCAGTATCTACATAGACAATTTTCGCCCGCAGAGCCTTAGCCTTAGCTTCCATCAGCTTGATTTTCTTGTTTCTGGTGATTAAAGCGGCTTCTTGCTCGGCAGGAATATCACCATCAAACATATCAAAGAGCTTTTCAGTGAATTTTTGAGCTTTGTATTTTTCAGCAGCAATGGTTTCTTCAATCTCAGTGATTTCTTTGACAACAACCTCATTGTCATTACCACCAGACTGAATAAGAAGCTCAAAATTGTAGTGTTGAGCATATTTGAAAAACACTTCATGAAACCGCTCATATTGCATACTGAGAGTTTTAGGGTGCTTACACAGCTTGATTTCTGAATTTCGGCAAACAAGGTAGGAATACTTTTGCTTCTGCGAGAAACGAACATTCCCACCACAGAAGGCACATTTAATCAAACCATGATAGATATTATAGTATTGAAGGTCACGTTTCGTTGGCCGTTCTTTACTGGTCATACGGCTTGAAATCTTGGCTTTCAGCACATCGACTTCATGTCTTGTAAATGCGGCTGGATAGAAATTGTCCATCACCTTGATGGTTTTTCGGTCTGGTGTGGCTTTGCCGTTCTCATAGATGTATTCACACAGCTCTAAGCTACCGTAGAGACTGGGCGTTTCAATCATCCTTTTGATACCGCGAGCCGTCCAACCATAGCTGTCAGGATTCTTGCCGAAACCTACCTTCAAAGGGTTGTTCTCATTGATGTAGGCAGCAGCAGCACGCAAGCCAAGGTTTTTGACCATCATCAGCTCATAGATGGTTTTCAGCTCAGCCACACGCTCAGGTATCAGCGAATATGCCCCGGTCGATTCATCAAGAGCTATCCACCAAGGAACGTTCTTGTTCAAGAATTTCTTCTCACCCTTGATAATTCGTTCCCGGCGACCTTCCCACTTGGCTTTTTGCCTATCAGATTTGGTTGTGCTTTCGTTGTTCGCACGTTCCAGCAGAACCGTAATCATGATGGTCTGTTCAAGGTCTTTACCCTTGATAGACAGGTCATAGAGCTTCAAATCATCAGTTGTGATGATCTTGATACCCTTGCGGAGAATGGTCAAAACGACGGTCAAACCATCGGTCATACGCTCACGGCTCAGCCGGTCAAATGACTCAATGAGCAGATAGGCACCAGACGGAATTTTCCCCTGATCCAGACTAGCAAGGAACAACGACAAGGCACCTTTCAGCCGGTGTTTGCCCCGGAAGGCCGACTTGCCAAGGTCTTCAAAAACGTCAACCACATGCAGGTTGTACGTCTCTACGGCTTTGCGTTGGTTCTCCATTTGACGACGAACCGAGTCACCAACCTCACCGTTCTTTTTAGTCATCTGTTGCTCAGACGAGTAGCGAACGTAGGAGTAAGCTAGCCGCTTTGGTGCATCAGATTGAGCAGGCTGAACGTCAACCGCTGGAAGGGTTTGAGTGGTGGTCATCGTGGAAGTCTTCCGTGTGCCGATTTTTCTCTATCATAGCACCAACATAGGAAGACGTTGGCCCGACGCCACGCTTTCTCACGTTGTCCCGGCGCTATCTGCATGATTTGTCAGACAGTGCTGAAGAAAAAAAGCACTGATACACGCCCCCTAAACTTTATCTAACCCAAGTATTCCGGGCCTTTCACGGGCTCGGAGTACCTCTGCGCGTTGCAAAAGTTCCAACTTTTAAACGCTGACCATTCAGTCAGATATTTTTTTAGGCAATTCGCCATCTTCTCTGAACTTTTGAAAAAAGCCTCCGGTCACAGCCAGTAAGCCATCACTTGGAACGGCCGTTTGAAAGCGTGTTTCGAGCTTAACCGCCGAGACCCGAACCGCTGACCAGTGCCATGGATTTTGATGTTTTTCAGGAGTTACCCAATGGAGTTGAAGACGATGAAGACCAGCACTGCCAAAACCTCGTTTAACCACCTGCGCGGGCTTAAATTGGCCGCGCTGGCAATCGGCACCAGCTTCCTTCTGGCAGGCTGCGCCGGCAACCCACCGACTGAGCAATATGCCGTGACCCAATCTGCGGTCAACAGCGCTGTGAGCGCCGGCGGCACCGAGTACGCAGCCGTGGAAATGAAGTCGGCTCAGGACAAGCTCAAAGAAGCCGAAATCGCCATGCATGACAAGAACTACGACAAGGCTCGTCAGCTGGCCGAACAAGCCGAGTGGGACGCTCGCGTTGCAGAGCGCAAAGCCCAGGCCGCCAAAGCCCAACAGGCTGTGAAGGACTCCCAGAAGGCTGTTCAGGAGCTGCGTCAGGAAGGCATGCGCCCAGCTGTTATCCAACAGCAATAAGCCAACGCCCTGATTGCATTGCACCCGAAATCGAATTGAAAGGACGACACGACTATGCGTAAACAATTGATGATCCCTGCCCTGCTGGCGATGAGCGTTGCCCTGGCGGCCTGCTCCACCCCGCCGAACGCGAACCTGGAAAACGCACGGACCAATTTCTCGGCCCTGCAGACCAACCCACAAGCCACCAAGCTTGCGGCGCTGGAAACCAAGGACGCCAGCGACTGGCTGGACAAGGCTGACAAAGCCTACCGCGACAAGGAAGACGAGAAGAAGGTCGACCAACTGGCCTACCTGACCAACCAGCGCGTTGAAGTGGCCAAAGACACCATCGTGCTGCGTGAATCCGAAGCCAAGCTGAAAAACGCTGGTGACGAACGTGCTCGCGCCCTGCTGCAAGCCCGTGATGCCCAGATCAAGCAACTGCAAGACAGCTTGAACGCCAAGCAAACTGATCGCGGCACCCTGGTGACGTTCGGTGACGTGCTGTTCGCCACCAACAAGTCCGACCTCAAGTCCAGCGGCCTGGTCAACATCACCAAGCTGGCGCAGTTCCTGCGCGACAACCCGGACCGTAAAGTGATCGTCGAAGGCTACACCGACAGCACCGGCTCCGACTCCTACAACCAGAGCCTGTCCGAGCGTCGTGCCGCTTCCGTGCAGCGCGCACTGGCTCAACAAGGCGTGGATATCTCGCGCATCGTGACCCAGGGTTACGGCAAGGAATACCCGGTTGCCGACAACGGCAGCGCATCGGGCCGTGCCATGAACCGTCGCGTTGAAGTGACCATCTCCAACGATAACCAACCGGTCAAGCCACGTTCGTCCGTCGCTAATTGATCGATTGAAGCAGTAAAAAAAAACCCACCTTTCGGTGGGTTTTTTTATGCCTCAGACTTCGATTTTACGGCTGCTGTCATCGGCGGGCATCATGGCCTCCATGCCTTGTCGACCCGCCATCAGTTTCTCCAGCTCCTGCGGACCTTTCTGGTCCTCGGCGCCACTGCCCTGAGCCCCACCCGCGGCCTTCGACAGCATGTCCATGAGCATCTTCATCGGGTCTTGTTTCTCTTGCTTCTGGGCGTCCTGCCCGCCTTGGGCGCCGTCTTCACCGCCCTGCCCCAGCTTTGCTGCGCCCTGGGCCATTTCCAACATCTTACTGATCGCGCCAATTCCACCAACCATGATCACTCTCCCGGATTCGATATACGCAAGTTAACTATCAGCAACACTGACACGTCATTCAGTGGCTTCTTACGCGATACGGTTCCAGATATTTCCGTGATCATGTGGCGGGGATGAAGCGCAGGGTCACTCCTGCAGTTGCGGCGTCTCCTGGCCCATGCAGCGCACGGCCTGCTTCTTGTTGTTCACCAGCACGCCGCTCAAGCCTTTTTGTTCGGTATCAAACATCACCAACACACCGTCGACGCACTGCGCCACTTGCGCAGCTGGCGTGAGGGAGATTTTGTAATCCTCGCCCGGCACCGTCTTGAGCAAAGTGAAGTCGCTGAGCAGCAACGCATCTTCCGGCTTGGCGAAGTGCAGGTAGCCGTAGTACCACAGGCAACCGACGGTGCCGATGATGGTGCCGACGCCGGTGAGGATCAGCGGGATCATGTTGCGTTCTTCGCTCATTGCGGGCTCTCTGACCTATCAACGTTAGGGTTCGGGTAATTGGGGATTTCCCCCAGGCGGCGCAGGCCGTTGAAGTGCTGCGGGTCGTCCAGATAACGCAGCATCACGGTTTGCCAGGTCTTGTCGGCAAATGTCTGCACATGGCCGCCACGCGTCAACTGCAACACCCTGGGCGGCGGCGCGGCCTGATACAGGCGAATGCCATTGGCCATCGGCACGATCGGATCATCCAGGCTATGGAACAGCAGCTTGGGTACGCCGGTCAGTTGCGGCATGGCGTTGATCGCACTGTCAGCGTCGGGCACCAGCCACGACAGGGGCACTTGAAACGGCCATGTTATCCAGGACGTACTCAGGGCGAATTGTCCTACGTCACGATAACTGGCGGGCACACCGTCCAATACCAGCGCCTTGAGCTGCGGCTGGCGCTCCGGGTGCGCCGCCAGGTAATGCACGGCGAGTGCGCCACCCAGGCTTTGGCCCAACACAATCAACGGCCGCCCCTGGGTTTCAGGCGCCTTGTCGATCCAGTTGAACGCCGCATCAATGTCCTGGTAGATCGCCGGCAACGACGGCTTGCCTTCCGACAAACCATACCCGCGGTAGTCCAGCAGCAGCACTTGATAGCCCTGCTCCGGCAGCCACCAACTGCCCCCGAGGTGCCACGCCAGGTTGCCGCCGTTGCCGTGCAAATGCAGCACCGTGCCTTTGACTGGCACGCCGGATTTGGCTGGCAGCCACCAGGCGTGAAGTTTCACCCCGTCGGCGGTGGTCAGGGTGACATCGCGGTACTGCAGATGGGCTTTTTCCGGCGTGAACGGCAGACCGGGTTCGGGGTAGAACAGCAGTGAGCTGCAGCCGTTCAGTGTGAGTAGCAGGCAAAGAATGCCGAGGATTCTCATCCGTTGAAGCCTCGCAAGTGGGTTGGAAATCAATCTTGAGATCAATAGGGATCAGAGGTGGGAGCTGGCCTGCCTGCTCCCACCTTTTGATCCGTTTTTCAGGACTATCGCCTACAGGATATTCGAGTAATCGGCCTCGATCCGGTCCAGGCTCAAGTGATTGAGGAAGTTGGAGAAGCACATCCACGCCGCCAGCGCGTTCATGTCGCGAAACTGCTCGGGCAGGTACTTGGGCGGCACCACCAGGCCTTCATCGACCAACTGGCGCAGGGTGCGCATGTCTTCCAGCGTGGTCTTGCCGCAGAACAGCAGCGGCACTTGTTCCAGCTTGCCTTTGCGCACGGCCAGCTGGATGTAGTTGTAGACCATGATAAAGCCCTTGAGGTAGGACAAATCCTTGGTAAACGGCAGACCGGTCGGCGTCGAGCCGCGGAAAACCCGGCTGGCATTGCCGTAGCTTTCGGCCATCTCAAAGCCTTGCTCACGGAAGAATTCGAACACCTGCAGGAAGTCGGCGCCCTCTTCGACCATATGGATGGCACGGGTGCGGTTAGTCAACTTGCGCAAGCGGCTCGGGTAAGAGGCGAAGGTGATGATCTCCATTAGAATCGCCAGGCCTTCCTGGGTCACGGTGGACGACGGCGGGCCCTTGGACAGGAAGGTGCAGATCGGCTGGTTCTGGCCGTTGAGCGTGGTGCCGACGTGCACCAGGCCTTCATGCACTTCCAGGGCGCGCACGTCGCGGTCGTTGAACATCGCATCGGCGCGGATCTTGATGTAGTCGGCGCCAGCCGCCGCGTCCGCGACAATCCCGTCGGACTCAAACACGCGGATGGTTTCCTCCGCTTCGCCAAACACCTTGTTCAGGCGGGTTTGCAGCAACGCCACTGCATCCTTGGCGGTGAGGGTCTTGGCTTCGTCCTTGAGGTCGCCACGGCCGTCGATGTTGTTCAGGTAGTCAGACAGCATCAAGCCCAGGTCAGCCAGGGTCGGGTCGCCAGCGTGGAACGCATCGGACGCGGCGCCATACAGCTCCTGGGAGATCAGGCCGAAATCCTCGGTGCCGCGCGCCTCGAGCATGCGCACCACCATGCGGTATTCACGGCACATGCGCCGCATGATCTGCCCCACCGGGCTGAATTGGCCGAGGCGACGAGTGATGTCGCGCTCGATGTTCTGGAACTCCAGCTTGACTGCGCTGGAATCGAACGACAGTGGCCGGTTCAGGTAGTAATCGCGGTCCACGGCCGGCATCGCCTTGCCCTTGGCCTTGAGGAAACCCTGGCGAATGTTCTCGTCCCACTTCACGGCGTCGAGGACGCGAATCGGTGTTTGCGCCAGCACAATGCGATCAGACAAGGTGCGTATCGTCTGCTGGTAATCGTCCACCCGGTGCTTCCTCTTTAAACGTTATTTGCCCGCGCGCTGGTAGCGCACGGCTTCAACGAACACATCGGCATTGGCCGGGTCATCCAGGTAGGCAAACACCTGGTCCATGGAGCTGTCCACCAGCACGCCGGCGCCTTCGACCGTGTCGACGGTGCTGCCGTGCAACACGTTTTGGCCGATGGCTTGGTGGATCTGCTCAAGGTCGAGGTTGTAGACCACCAACTCAGGCTTTTTGCCGCCCTCACTTTCAAAGTCAAAGCCGGCGAGGATGAAATGTCCACCCAGTTTGCCCGGCAAGGGCGCCGACAAATACCAGCGGTTGCCATGGCGCGCCACGGTAAACAGGTACTCATCGCGCTGGGCCGGCTTGGCTTTAGGGTAGCTCACGGCTTTGTAGCGGTGCTCACCAACCCGAGTGATCTGCAGGTTAAGCGGCTCGCCCCAGGCATTTTTGCTCGACCAATGGCCGAGCAAGGCAGCCGGCGCGGCTTCACGGGCTGGCAGCGGGTCCTTGAAGGTCACCAGGCAACCGCTGAGCAACAGGAATGACAAAGCGATTAGCGCGACATGCCAGGCTTTCATTGCGTACTCCATCAAGTGTGGGCGCTGGCTTGCCTGCGATACAGGCGCCTCGGTGCATCAGGTCATCCAAGGCGATGCTGTCGCAGGCAAGCCGGCGCCCACATAAAGCGGATAGCGCACAGGGTGTGCTAGACCGAGGCCAACACCAAATGCATGTAACGCTTGAGGATTTCAAGCATCTCGTCAGCGGTGAGAGGCTCTGGCCCGCCAAGCAGGCCCTGATATTCCATCCGACCGATTATCGCCGTCAACACTTTGGCATCCTGTTGCGGCTCGCGGGAACCCAATACCTGGAAAAACTGCCCGGTGCCCTGCAACAGAATCTGCTGATGAGACCGCACCAGTTGCGCCAGCCGCGGGTTGAGCAAGGCTTCCTGGCGAAAGGCCTGCTCGGCCATCAGGTGTTCGCGGCGGTTGGTCAGTTGGCGCATCACGTAGTCGGCGGTGAGCCGCGCAATGTCATCGGCCAATTGCGAGCGCGACTGCGGGCTGCCATCGCCATAGGCGACCATCTCGCGCAGCAGGCCTTCGTTGCGCACCCACAGCTTGCCCATGAAAGCGGCGCTGCGTTCCACGTATTGGGCGAAGGTATCGGTGAGCAGGTCATCGATGTCCTTGAAATAGTAGGTGGTGGCCGACAACGGCACACCGGCCTCTGCCGCCACGGCGCGATGGCGCACGCCTCGTACACCATCGCGCACAACGATGCGCATGGCCGCATCGAGAATATCCTGCCTGCGCTGCTCGCTGCCCCGCCGGCTGGCCTTGCGGCCCTGATACTGAACGCTTTCAGCCACGGCAGCAGCAATGCCGGCGGCACCTTCTTGAGCCATTACGCGGTTCACGACAGATCTTCCTTTAAAAGGTGACGCGCTGCGTCACGGGCTGCATTCCCACGCAGAGCATGGGAACGATCACCTGGCGCCGTTCTCTTGACGGCTGAATGTGCCACACAAAAAAGCCGCCTTATAAAAGGCGGCTTCGGATTTCGCTACGGTTACGCTTGTGGCCGCATGTGCGGGAACAAGATCACATCGCGGATCGACGGCGAGTTGGTCAACAACATTACCAACCGGTCGATGCCGATCCCTTCACCGGCCGTTGGCGGCATGCCGTATTCCAGGGCGCGGACGAAGTCGGCGTCGTAGTGCATCGCCTCGTCGTCGCCAGCGTCCTTGTCGGCCACCTGGGCCATGAAGCGCTCGGCCTGGTCTTCCGCGTCGTTAAGCTCGGAGTAGGCGTTGGCGATTTCACGGCCGCCGATGAACAGCTCGAAACGGTCGGTGACGTTCGGGTTGTCGTCGTTGCGACGGGCCAGCGGCGACACTTCGAACGGGTACTGGGTAATGAAGTGCGGCTGTTCCAGCTTGTGCTCCACCAGTTCTTCGAAAATCATCACCTGCAGTTTGCCCAGGCCTTCAAAACCCAGCACCTTGGCGCCGGCTTTCTTGGCGATGGCGCGGGCCTTGTCGATGTCGGTCAGGTCGTCAGCGGTCAACTCAGGGTTGTACTTGAGGATCGAATCGAACACCGACAGGCGCACGAATGGCTCACCGAAGTGGAACACCTTGTCGCCGTACGGCACGTCGGTGCTGCCCAGAACCAGCTGCGCCAACTCGCGGAACAACTCTTCGGTCAGGTCCATGTTGTCTTCGTAGTCGGCGTACGCCTGGTAGAACTCCAACATGGTGAATTCAGGGTTGTGACGGGTCGAGACACCTTCGTTACGGAAGTTGCGGTTGATCTCGAAGACTTTTTCGAAGCCGCCAACAACAAGTCGCTTGAGGTACAGCTCAGGCGCGATGCGCAGGAACATTTCCATGTCCAGCGCGTTGTGGTGGGTTTCGAACGGCTTGGCTGCGGCACCACCGGGGATGGTTTGCAACATCGGCGTTTCCACTTCCAGGAAGTCGCGCTTCATCAGGAAGCTGCGGATGTGCGCAATCACCTGCGAACGCACGCGGAAAGTCTGGCGCACGTCTTCGTTGACGATAAGGTCAACGTAGCGCTGGCGGTAGCGCTGTTCGGTGTCGGTCAGGCCGTGGTGCTTGTCCGGCAGCGGGCGCAGGGATTTGGTCAGCAGGCGCACGCTGGTCATTTCTACGTACAGGTCGCCCTTGCCGGAACGGGCCAGGGTGCCAACGGCTGCAATGATGTCGCCCATGTCCCAGGTTTTCACCGAGGCCAGGGTTTCTTCCGGCAGGGTTTTACGGTTGACGTAGACCTGGATGCGCCCGGTCATGTCCTGGATCACCATGAACGAGCCACGGTTGAGCATGATGCGACCTGCCACCTTGACCGGGATTGCAGCCTCTGCCAGCTCTTCCTTGGTCTTGTCCGCGTATTGCTTCTGCAAGGCATCGCAGTAGTTGTCGCGGCGGAAGTCGTTCGGGAAGGCATTGCCCTTGGCGCGCTCGGCAGCAAGCTTTTCCTTGCGCAGGGCGATCAGGGAGTTTTCTTCCTGTTGCAGGGCTTGCGGGTCGAGTTGTTGGTCGCTCATGTCTTTTGAAATTCCATCACAGGTACGTTTTCCCCAACCTTCGGCTGGGGATCGCCGGGCAAGGACTGGGCGTCCCGCCGGCTCCTACAGTCTTTTTACAGGCCCGATTTCAGGCTGGCTTCCAGGTATTCGTCAATGTCGCCGTCGAGCACCTTGTCGCAGTCACTGCGTTCGATGTTAGTGCGCAGATCCTTGATCCGCGAAGCATCGAGCACATACGAACGGATCTGGTGACCCCAGCCGATATCCGACTTGGTGTCTTCCAGCGCCTGGGAAGCGGCGTTGCGCTTCTGCATTTCCTGCTCGTACAACTTGGCCCGCAGCATTTTCATGGCGGTGTCCTTGTTCGCGTGCTGGGAACGTTCGTTCTGGCAGCTGACCACGGTATTGGTCGGTACGTGGGTAATACGTACGGCCGAGTCGGTGGTGTTAACGTGCTGACCACCGGCACCGGAGGAGCGATAGGTGTCGATCCGCAGGTCGGCCGGGTTGATCTCGATTTCGACCTTGTCGTCGATCTCTGGCGAGACGAACACCGCAGAGAACGAGGTGTGGCGACGGTTGCCGGAGTCGAACGGGCTCTTGCGCACCAGGCGGTGCACGCCGATTTCGGTGCGCAGCCAGCCAAAGGCGTATTCACCCTTGATGTGCACGGTCGCACCTTTGATGCCAGCAACTTCACCGGCCGACAGCTCCATGATGGTCGCGTCGAAACCGCGTTTATCAGCCCAGCGCAGGTACATGCGCAACAGGATGTTGGCCCAGTCCTGGGCTTCGGTGCCGCCGGAACCGGCCTGGATGTCCAGGTAGGCGTTGTTCGGGTCCATTTCGTGGCTGAACATGCGGCGGAATTCAAGCTTGGCGAGGTTTTCCTCGAGACGGGCCAGCTCGGCGACGACATCGCCCACTGCGCCTTCGTCGTTTTCTTCAACGGCCATGTCCAGCAGGTCGCGGCAATCGCCCAGACCGGTGTTCAGTTCGTCAAGCGTGTCGACGATCTGTGCCAGCGCAGCGCGCTCGCGGCCCAGTTCCTGGGCGTATTCAGGTTTGTTCCAGACAGCCGGATCTTCAAGCTCGCGATTGACTTCGGTCAGACGCTCATGCTTTTGATCGTAGTCAAAGATACCCCCGAATAGTTTCGGAGCGCTCGGACAGGTCCTTGATGGTGTTAAGGATCGGGTTGATTTCCATGGCGGGCAGCACTCGTTGGCGAACTTTTGAAAGCCGACGAGTATAACGACAAACCAGTGGAAACGGCAGCCCGCTTGGCGAAAAGGCCGGATTTGTACACAATCCAAGCCCCATGAAGTTCCAAATATGGAAGGGAGCTTGCCCCCGATGGCAGCCTGTCACTCAATGATGTTGTGACTGACCCGCCGCTATCGGGGGCAAGCCCCCTCTCACATTGAATGGGGCACGACCTCAGGTCACTCGATACCCACCTGATTGCGCCCATTATGCTTGGCCGTATACAGGCCTTTATCGGCCGCCATGATCAGCTGCCGGCAATCCGTGCCCTGCACCGGCGTCAGGGTCGACAGGCCGATGCTGATGGTCAGGCTCGCGCCTTCAGCCGGAGCAATGTGCGGAATTTTCAGCGCCGCCACGGCCATGCGCAGCTTTTCTGCCACCAGACGTGCGCCGCCTGGCGAGGTGTTCGGCAACACCAGCGCAAACTCTTCACCGCCATAACGTGCCGGCAGATCGGAAGGACGACTGCTGGCTTCGCGGATCGTCGCAGCGACTTTGCGCAACGCTTCGTCACCTTCGACATGGCCAAAGCTGTCGTTGTAGGTCTTGAAGAAATCCACATCGATCATCAACAACGACAACTGAGTCTGATCACGCATGGCGCGACGCCATTCCAGCTCAAGGTACTCATCGAAGTGCCGGCGATTGGACAGCCCGGTAAGGCCGTCGGAGTTCATCAACCGTTGCAGCACCAGGTTGGTGTCCAGCAACTGCTGCTGGCTGACCCGCAGTGCGCGATACGCCGCATCCCGCTGCAGCAGCGTCATGTACGAGCGCGAGTGATAGCGAATGCGCGCCACCAGTTCGATGTTGTCCGGCAGCTTGACCAAATAGTCGTTGGCCCCGGCCGAGAAGGCCGCGCTCTTGATCAGCGGATCGTCCTTGGTCGACAGCACGATGATCGGGATATTCGCGGTGGCCGGGTGGTTGCGGTATTCACGCACCAGCGTCAGGCCGTCGAGGCCGGGCATGACCAGATCCTGCAGGATCACCGTGGGCCTGATGCGAATCGCCTGGGCAATCGCCTGATGCGGGTCGGCGCAAAAGTGGAAGTCGATGTTTTCCTCATGGGCCAGGCCACGCCGCACCGCTTCGCCGATCATGGCCTGGTCGTCGACCAGCAACACCATGGCGGCATTTTCGTCGGTCTTGATGTCGTCGATCTGTAGATCATTCATGTGCAGTCACCTGAATTACTTTCCTGCAAGCCGGCACCGCGGAGGGTTCGATCATTTTGCAAAGACCTCCAGCAATCGGGGCGCAATTCTGTCCAGTGGGCGAATTTCAACAGCGGCATCAATGGCCGCCGCCGCTTTGGGCATGCCATACACCGCCGAACTCTGTTGATCCTGGGCGATGGTCAAATATCCTTGTTCACGCAGCAATTTGAGCCCCTGGGCGCCGTCGCGCCCCATGCCGGTCAGCAATACGCCGACGGCGTCGCCGTTCCAATGGCTGGCGACGCTTTCAAAAAACACGTCGATGGAAGGCCGGTAAATCTCGTTAACCGGCTCTGCGGTATAGGCTAGCGTGCCGTTTTTCAACAGGCGAATGTGGTGGTTGGTGCCGGCCAGCAGGACCACACCGCTTTGTGGCGGCTCGCCCTCACGCGCCAGGCGCACCGGCAGGCCGGACGCGCTGCTCAGCCACTCGGCCATGCCGGCGGCAAACACCTGGTCCACATGCTGCACCAGCACGATGGCCGCAGAAAAGTCGCGTGGCAAACCCTTGAGCAGGATTTCCAGGGCAGCCGGCCCGCCTGCCGACGAACCAATCGCCACCAGGCTTTGACGTTTGCCGGTGCCGCGCTGGGGCGCCGTTTCGGTGCGCACCCGGCTGCCGCGCTGGCCGACCAGCCAGCCAATGTTGAGGATTTTGCGCAGCAACGGCGCCGCTGCATCCTTGGCGTTGCCAACGCCCAGCGCCGGCGTATCCACCACATCCAGGGCGCCATGGCCCATGGCTTCGAACACGCGGCTGACATTGGCCTGGCGGTCCACGGTGACGATCACGATCGGGCACGGGGTCTCGGCCATGATCCGCCGAGTGGCCTCCACGCCATCCATCACCGGCATGATCAGGTCCATCAGGATCAGGTCCGGGATCACCTCGGCGCAGTGCTGCACGGCTTCCAGCCCGTTGCTGGCGACCCACACTACCTGGTGCGCGGGTTCGAAACTCAAGGCGCGGCGCAAGGCCTCTACTGCCATGGGCATGTCATTGACGATCGCAATCCTCATGCCCGGGCGCCTCCGATCAGTTCCATCACGGCGTCCAGCAAGGCATCGTCATGGAAACTGGCTTTAGCTAGATAATAGTCGGCGCCGGCATCCAGTCCACGACGCCGGTCTTCTTCGCGATCCTTGTACGACACCACCATCACCGGCAACGATTGCAGGCGACTGTCACGGCGCAAGAGTGTGACCAATTCAATACCGTCCATGCGAGGCATATCAATGTCAGTGATGAGCAGGTCGAAGTCTTCGGAACGCAACGCGTTCCAGCCATCCATGCCATCGACCGCGACAGCCACTTCATAACCGCGATTAAGTAACAATTTGCGTTGCAGTTCACGCACGGTGAGCGAGTCGTCCACCACCAGCACGCGTTTACGCGGCGCCTCGGTAGCCTGCTGGCTACGCCGGGCGATGCGTTCCAGCCGGCCGGTATTGAGCAACTTGTCCACCGAACGCAGCATGTCTTCAACGTCAACGATCAACACCACCGAGCCGTCGTCCAGCAAGGCACCGGCTGAAATATCCTGAACCTTGCCGAGGCGATCATCCAGCGGCAACACCACCAGCGTGCGCTCGCCGATAAAGCGCTCCACCGCGATGCCATACACCGCATCGCGCTCGCGGATTACCACGACTTTGAGCGTCTCCTGGTTGCTCTGCCCCGGCGGGCGCTGCAGCAACTGGCTGGCGGCGACCAGGCCGACGTGGCGGCCCTCGTGCCAGAAATGCTGGCGGCCTTCCAGTTGCACGATGTCATCGGGGGCCAGGTCGCACATGCGTTCGATGTGCGCCAGCGGGAACGCATAGGCTTCCTCGCCGACTTCCACCACCAGGCTGCGCACCACCGACAGGGTCAGCGGCACCTCAAGGTGGAAGCGGCTGCCGCGCCCCGCCGTCTGCTCCAGCACCACCGCGCCGCGCAGTTGGCGCACCATATGCTGCACCGCATCCAGGCCGACGCCGCGCCCGGACACTTCGGTGACCTTGTCACGCAGGCTGAACCCGGGCAGGAACAGAAACGTCAGCAGTTCTTCTTCACTCAGGCGCTGAGCGGTTTCCAGTGGCGACAGGTGCCGGTCGACGATGGTGCCGCGCAGGCGCTCAAGGTCGACGCCGTTGCCGTCGTCGCTCAACTCCAGCACCAGCAAACCTGCCTGGTGCGAGGCGCGCAGGCGGATCAGGCCCTCGGCCGGTTTACCGGCCAGCATGCGCTGCTCGGGCATTTCGATACCGTGATCGACGGCATTGCGTAACAGGTGCGTGAGCGGTGCTTCGAGCTTTTCCAGGACGTCGCGGTCAACCTGGGTTTTTTCGCCTTCGATTTCCAGGCGCACTTGCTTGCCAAGGCTGCGGCCCAGGTCGCGGACCATACGCACCTGCCCGGCCAGTACATCGGCAAACGGGCGCATGCGGCAGGCCAGTGCGGTGTCGTAAAGCACCTGGGCACGCTGCCCGGCCTGCCAGCCGAACTCGTCCAGCTCGGCGGTTTTTTCCGCCAGCAAGGCTTGGGCTTCGCTCAACAGGCGCCGGGTGTCGGCCAGCGCTTCCTGGGTTTCGAGGTTCAAATCCAGGGCCTTGAGCTGGCCGTCCAACGTGTCCAGGGCGCGGGCGCTGTTGCTTTGAATGCGTTTGAGGCGCTGCATGCTCGCCAGGTAAGGCTTGAGCCGCTGGGTTTCCACCAGGGATTTACTCGACAGGTCGAGCAGGCTGTTCAAGCGCTCGGCGGTGACCCGCAACACGCGCTCGCCGCCTTCGGTCATGCGTTTGTTCTGGCGTGGCAGCTCGCTGGTCACGGGCGGTGCAGGCTCGGGTTCCGGCGGCAGCTCTTCGACAATCGGCGCCGGTGCAGATTGCACAGGCGGCGGTGGCGCGATGCTGGCGGTCGGCTGCGACGGATCGAGCAAGCGCTCCATCAACGCCACATAAGCCTCGATGTCCGCCGGGCCAACGTCGTTGCCGGGCGTGGCGATGCGCATCAGCAGGTCGGTGCCTTGCAGCAGCGCGTCGATATGCTCGGGTTGCAAGTACAGGCGGCTTTCCTGAGCGCTGACCAGGCAATCCTCCATGACGTGGGCCACGCTGACCCCAGCGTCCACGCCGACAATCCGCGCCGCGCCCTTGAGCGAATGCGCGGCGCGCATGCACGCCTCCAGCTGGTCGGCTTGGGTCGGGTTGCGCTCAAGCGCCAGCAGACCGGCGCTCAGCACCTGGGTTTGCGCATCGGCTTCCAGGCTGAACAGCTCCAGCAGCGAGGCATCGCGCATCTGGTCGGGGGTCATGTGAGGCTCCGGGTCACGGCGGACAACAATTGCGCCTCGTCCAGCCAACGCAGGCTGCGGCCTTTCCACTGCAACACGCCCTGGGTGAAGCGCGCACTGGCCTGGGTGCCAGAGGCCGATGCGGCCTTCAAGGTGCGCTCATCAATGGAGTGGATGCCGTCGACTTCATCGACCGGCACCACGACCGGGCCGTCCTGCGCGGCGATGATCAACATGCGCGGCATGATGCGCCCGCCGCTGGCCCCGTTGCTGGTCGCATCCAACCCCAGCAGCTCCACCAACGACAGGCACGCCACCAAGGCGCCACGCACATTGGCCACGCCGAGCAGCGCCCGGGAACGCTGGTGCGGCAGCGAATGAATCGGTTGCAGCGGCGCCACTTCGACCAGGCACCGGGTGGCGATGCCCAGCCATTCCTCGCCCAGACGGAACATCAACAGGGAACGGGTAACGATGTCTTCGTCGAGTTCGGCCACGGCATAGGCGCGCTCATCGCCCTGCTGCAAGGCATAACGGTCGAGCAAACGGGTGGCGGCGGCGGAATACACCGAGCAGTTGCGGCAGTGAATATGCTCCGCCAGCAGCGGGCAGGACTTGTCGCCATGGATGCCGATGCGGTTCCAGCAGTCGTCAATGGCTTGGGTGTCGGCCAGGGTCAGGTCCAGGCCCGCGGTGTTGAGCGCGTCGGTGCTACTCATAGTTTGGACTCACTGTCAGCTCGCTCGCTACGCGCGGCCCGCGCCTGCAAACGGCGCGCCCCCGCACTGTCGCCCTGAGACTCGAGCAACGCCGCCAGGTGCATCAAGGCCTGCGGGTGCTGCGGCTCCAGGTACAACGCTTTTCGATAATAGCCCTGGGCTTCCAGGGCGCTGCCGGCCACATCGCTGAGCAACCCCAGCCAATAAAATACCTGGGCGGCCGGCGGATGGTTACTCAAATACTGCTCGCAGGCGGCGCGGGCTTCGGCGCTTTTGCCTTCATTGGCCAGCGTGGCGATACGGCTGAGCAAGTCGCCGGCATCCGTGTGCGGCGCCTTGATCGGCAGCACCTGCGCGCTGACCGTGCTGAACGGCCGTGGCTTGACCGGAATCGGTGCGGCACTGCGTTGTGGAACCGGCGCAGGCACGGGCACAAACACCGGCTCAGGCTTGACCGGCTCGACGTGCCGACTGAAGGCAAAAGATTGCGGTACGCCAATCGAGCGCATGCCATGGCGGCCCAACAGGCTGCCTTCGGCCGGGCCGATAAACAGCACGCCGTCCAGGTGAGTCAGGCCCTTGAGCACATCAAAGACTTGCTTTTGGGTCGGCTGGTCAAAGTAGATCAGCAAGTTGCGGCAAAACACGAAGTCATAGCTCGGCTCATTGGCCAGCAGGCCCGGATCGAGCAGGTTGCCGACTTGCAGGCGCACTTGTTCGCGCACCCGGTCGGCGATGTGGAAGCCGTCGGCCTCTTCGGTGAAATGGCGCTCGCGAAAGTCGATATCGCTGCCGCGAAACGAATTCTTGCCATACACGCCACGCTTGGCGCGCTCCACCGACAGCGGGCTGACATCCAGGCCCAACACCTTGAACTGATGCGGCGCCAGGCCCGCATCGAGCAGGGCCATGGCAATCGAATACGGCTCCTCGCCGGTGGAACACGGCAAGCTCAGAATACGCAGCGCGCGCATCTGCTTGATCTCGGCCAGACGTGCCTTGGCCAGCCGCGCCAGGGTGGCAAACGACTCGGGGTAACGGAAAAACCAGGTCTCGGGCACGATCACGGCTTCGATCAGCGCTTGCTGCTCATCATGCGAGCTCTGCAGATGCCTCCAGTAAGCCTCTGGCGTCTGCACCAGCACAGCCTGACTGCGCTGGCGCACCGCGCGCTCGATGATTGCCTCGCCCACTGACGCGACGT
Organism: Pseudomonas sp. MF6747; assembly: GCF_963890955.1. NCBI lineage: Bacteria > Pseudomonadati > Pseudomonadota > Gammaproteobacteria > Pseudomonadales > Pseudomonadaceae > Pseudomonas > Pseudomonas sp. MF6747. Next base: position 87,255 of record NZ_CAWPSZ010000034.1, on the reverse strand, counting down.
CCAGGCCGATGCGTTCCTTCAAGAAGGCAAAGAAGCGCGGGTCGTTGCTCATAGACTCGGCTCGGCAGAAAACAGCAAGGTGCGCACGGGCTCGGTGAGCAATTCGTTGACACCAATCCATTGCATCAAGCCCAAGGCGTCCTCACGCACCAGCCCCAGGTAGGGCGCCTCGCGATTGTCCAGGCCATAGGGCTTGAACTCCCCGAGGTCGCAGCGCAGGGTGTCGGTGGCCTGTTCCAGGATCAGCCCCAGCCAGCGCGCTTCAATCCACGGTTGCGGCTGGTAGTTGATCAGCACCAACCGCGTACTGGTGCGGGCTTGGGCCGGCGCGCCGAAGGTCAGCGCACACAGGTCGATCACCGGCACCAGCGCGCCACGATGGGCAAAAATCCCCGCCACCCAGACCGGCGCATGCGCGATGGGTTTGAGCGGCAGGCGCGGCAGCACCTCGGCCACTTCCGTGGCTTTGAGGGCATAACGTTCGCCGCCGATGTGAAACACCAGAAACAACGCCTTTTTCGCTGCCGGGACGGCGCCGCGTTTAGCCGCGAGGTCGCTCATCAGACTTTGAAACGCGACACGCCGCTGCGCAGACCGACCGCAACCTGGCTCAATTCATCGATGGCAAAGCTGGCCTGGCGCAGGGATTCGACGGTCTGGCTGCTGGCATCGCCCAATTGCACCAGCGCGTGGTTGATCTGCTCGGCACCGGTGGCCTGCGCCTGCATGCCCTCGTTGACCATCAACACGCGTGGCGCCAACGCCTGCACCTGATGAATGATCTGCGACAGTTGCTCGCCCACTTGCTGCACTTCGAACATGCCGCGGCGCACTTCCTCGGAGAACTTGTCCATGCCCATCACACCGGCCGATACCGCCGACTGAATCTCGCGCACCATCTGCTCGATGTCGTAGGTGGCCACGGCGGTCTGGTCGGCCAGGCGCCGCACTTCGGTGGCGACCACGGCGAAACCGCGGCCATATTCACCGGCCTTCTCGGCCTCGATGGCGGCGTTGAGCGACAACAGGTTGGTCTGGTCGGCGACCTTGACGATGGTCACCACCACTTGGTTGATGTTGCCGGCTTTCTCATTGAGGATCGCCAATTTGGCATTGACCAAGTCGGCGGCGCCCATCACCGAGTGCATGGTTTCTTCCATGCGCGCCAGGCCCTGCTGGCCGGAACCGGCAGCGACCGAGGCCTGGTCGGCGGCGGTGGACACTTCGGTCATGGTACGCACCAGGTCTTTGGACGTGGCGGCGATCTCCCGCGACGTTGCGCCGATCTCGGTGGTCGTTGCCGCGGTTTCGGTGGCGGTGGCCTGTTGCTGCTTGGAGGTGGCGGCAATCTCGGTGACCGAGGTGGTCACCTGCACCGATGAGCGCTGGGCCTGGGACACCAGGGCCGTCAGCTCGGTCATCATGTCGTTGAAGCCGGTTTCGACGGCGCCGAATTCGTCTTTGCGCTCCAGGTTCAGGCGTTTGCTCAAATCGCCATCGCGCATGGTGCCGAGGATCGAGACGATGCGCTGCATCGGCGCCATGATCGCGCGCATCAGCAGCAAACCGCACAGGCCGGCGGCGAGGATGGCCAGGGCCAGCGACACGAACATGCTGACCTTGGCGGCGGATACCGCCTCATCGATGGCGGTGGTCGCACGGTCGGCGACGTTTTTGTTTTCGGTGATGATGTCGTTGAGCTTCATGCGCCCTGCCGTCCAGGCGGGCGTCAGGTTGGCGTTGAATTCCTTGCGTGCAGCAACCAGGTCATTGCGCTGCAGGGCATCGAGTACTGTGGCCAGGCTCTTGTTATAGGCCTGGTGCAAGGCTTCGAATTTGTCGAACTCGGCCTGGTCATCGCGACCGTGGATGGTTTGCTGGTAGTTGGCCATCTGCGCCTGGATGCGCCCTTCAAATGACTTGAAGTCAGCCCTGTCGGCATCGGTCAGGCCCTTGTCGTCACGCAGACCGAGCAATTCCTGGGTTTGCAGGTAGCTGTCGACCCAGGCACTGCGGATCACCGAGCTGAGATAAACCCCCGGCACCGCGTCATCGCGGACAGCCGTCTCGCTGACCTCGATCTTCAGCAACCGTGAATAAGAGACCACGACCATCAACAGCATGATCGCGATAATGACCGCAAAGCTCGCCAAAATCCGTTGGCGCAAGGTCCAGTTCTTCACAGTAATTCCTCGAAGGGCCATTCAAATGGAGGGGAGTATAGCTGAGCCTTTGCCCTCATTTATCAATGGGTTTTGATGGAGCGTGCACAGAATGCGAATAAATGTGGGAGGGGGCTTGCCCCCGATGACAGTCGCTCAGTTGAAATATCTGCAACTGATGGACCGCCATCGGGGGCAAGCCCCCTCCCACCTTTTTTGATGTGTGAACAGCCTGGGTTTATGGGGTGAGCCGCACCTGTTTTTCCAGCTCGGCCTTCAAGCCGGGTTCCAGTTTCAGCTGGCGCGCCAATTCATCCAGATAGGCCTTTTCCATAAAATTCTCTTCGTCTACCAGCATCACACTGGCGATGTACATCTCGGCGGCCATTTCCGGGGTGCTTGCCGCGCGCGCCACATCGGCCGGGTCCAGGGGTTTGTTCAACTCCGCGTGCAGCCAGCTTTGCAGCTCACGGTCGTCGTCCAGCTTGGTGAACTCGCCTTCGATCAGTGCGCGCTCACGCTCATCCACATGCCCGTCGGCCTTGGCCGCCGCAACCAGCGCTTTAAGAATGCCCTGGCTGTGCTGCTCGACTTGGGCCGGTGGCAGGCGGTCGATGGTCTGCGGCTCACCCTGGGGCGCATTGGCCTGTTGCGCCTGCCAATTACCGTAGGCCTTATAGGCAATCACGCCCAAGGCCGCCAAGCCGCCATAGGTCAGGGCCTTGCCGCCGAAATTGCGCGCTTTCTTGTTACCCAGCAGCAAGCCCATGGCCCCCGCCGCCAGGGCCCCGCCACCTGCGCCACCGAGCAGGCTGCCCAGGCCACCACTGCCGAGCAGCCCGCCGAGGGCGCCCTTGTCGTCGGACTTGGGCTGGCCGCCGGCTTTCTTCTGCAACATGTCCTGGCCAGATTTGAGCAACTGATCGAGCAATCCACGGGTATTCATTCGCAGCCTCCAGGCACTTGGGTTTGTAGGAGTAATAGGTCGCCAGCGTAAAACTAAGTGCCAAAAAGCCGCGATCTAGAGTGCTTCCAGATGTAACGCCACTGCCCTTCGATTAAAACGATATACACTCGGGCAAATCTATAAAAATACCCCACTGGTAATTCCAGCATGATGACCTTGCGTCAAATCCGGCACTTCATCGCCGTGGCCGAGACCGGCTCGATCTCCGCCGCCGCGCAAACGGCGTTTATTTCCCAGTCGACCCTGACCCTGGCGATCCAGCAACTGGAACAGGAAATCGGCGTCAACCTGTTCAACCGCCACGCCAAGGGCATGACCCTGACCCATCAGGGCCATCAGTTTCTGCGCCAGGCGCACCTGATCCTCGCCACCGTCGACAACGCCAAGCGCAGCCTGCAACAGAGCACCGACCAAGTGGCCGGCCAGTTGATCATCGGCGTGACCAGCCTGGTGGCCGGCTATTACCTCGCCGACTTGCTCACGCGCTTTCAACGCGCTTACCCGAATGTGGAAATCCGCGTGATGGAGGATGAACGTCCGTACATCGAGCACCTGCTGGTCAGCGGCGAAATCGATGTCGGCGTGTTGATCCTCTCCAACCTTGAAGACCGCCACGCCCTGCAGACCGAAGTGCTCACCCATTCGCCCCACCGTTTATGGCTGCCGGCCCAGCACCCGCTGCTGGAACACGACAGCATCAACCTCGCCGATGTGGCGCGCGAACCGCTGATTCAGCTGAACGTGGATGAAATGGGCCACAACGCCCAACGGATGTGGACCGGCGCCGGCCTGCAACCGCGCGTGACCTTGCGCACCGCCTCCACTGAGGCCGTGCGAAGCCTGGTGGCCGCCGGCCTCGGCGTGTCGATCCAGCCGGACATGACGTACCGCCCCTGGTCGCTTGAGGGCGACATTATTGAAGCGCGGCCGATTGCCGACCTCAGCCAGACCCTCGACGTGGGCCTGGCCTGGCGCCGCGGCACCGCGCGGCCGGCGCTGGTTGATCCATTCCTGACGGTGGCCCGCGAACAGCCACATCCGCGCAAGCCATCTATTTAATCGAATGCTGCTTTCAGTATTTAGTATTTGTTGACCTCGCGCCTGACCTCTAGTCTCTGCCTATCCCATAAGAGAAGGTCAGGCGCCTTGTAAGAGAACGCCCATGGCCACACAAGAAAAGAGATCGCGAAAAATGTCCGGCGCGCCCACCCCGCTGCTCACTGCGTTGCTGATCGACGGCGAACTGGTCCAGGGCCAGGGGCTTGGCGAGCCGATCATCAACCCGGCCAGCGGTGAAGTTCTCACCCAGATCGCCGAAGCCAGCAGCGAGCAGGTCGAAAGCGCCATCCTCGCCGCTCATCGCGCCTTTGCCGGTTGGTCGCGGACCACGCCGCAGCAACGCTCGAACATCCTGCTGGGGATTGCCGACGCCATTGAAAAACAAGCCGACTACCTCGCCCGCCTGGAATCGCTGAACTGCGGCAAGCCGTTGCACCTGGCGCGCCAGGATGATTTGAGCGCCACCGTGGATGTATTCCGCTTTTTCGCCGGTGCCGTGCGTTGCCAGACCGGCCAGCTCAGCGGCGAATACCTGCCCGGCTACACCAGCATGGTGCGCCGCGACCCGATTGGCGTCGTCGCCTCGATTGCGCCGTGGAACTACCCGCTGATGATGGCCGCCTGGAAAATCGCCCCGGCACTGGCCGCCGGTAACACGCTGGTGTTCAAACCGTCAGAACATACGCCGCTGTCGATCCTGGCTCTGGCCCCCGTCCTCAAGGACCTGCTGCCGCGCGGGGTGATCAACATCCTGTGTGGCGGCGGTGAAGGCGTTGGCAGTCACTTGGTCAGCCATCCCAAAGTGCGCATGGTTTCGCTGACCGGCGATATCGTCACCGGGCAGAAGATTCTGCAGGCCGCCTCCAAAACCCTCAAACGCACGCACTTGGAACTGGGCGGCAAGGCGCCGGTGATCGTGTGCAACGACGCCGACCTGCAGGCCGTGGTCGAAGGCGTGCGCGCCTACGGTTACTACAATGCCGGCCAGGATTGCACCGCCGCCTGCCGCATCTATGCCCAGGCCGGCATTCACGACAAATTGGTCGCCGACCTCGGCGCTGCCGTCAGCAGCCTGCGCTTTGCCGGCAAGCGCGATGCCGACAACGAACTCGGCCCGCTGATCAGCACGCGCCAGCGCGACCGCGTTGCCAGTTTTGTCGAGCGCGCCCTTGGCCAGCCGCATATCGAGCGCGTCACCGGTGCGGCCGTGCACTCCGGCGCCGGCTTCTATTACCAGCCGACATTGCTGGCCGGTTGCAAACAGAACGATGAAATCGTGCAGCGCGAAGTGTTTGGCCCGGTGGTTACCGTGACCCGCTTCGACGAACTGGAACAGGCGGTGGATTGGGCCAACGACTCCGAATACGGCCTGGCCTCTTCCGTCTGGACCCAGAACCTGGACAAGGCCATGCAAGTGGCGTCGCGCCTGCAATACGGCTGCACCTGGATCAACAGTCATTTCATGCTGGTCAGCGAAATGCCCCACGGCGGCTTGAAGCGCTCGGGGTATGGCAAAGACCTGTCCAGCGATTCGCTGCAGGACTACAGCGTGGTGCGCCACATCATGGCCCGCCACGGCCAGCACCTTTAAAACAACAACGACGCTCACGCATTACCTGCTGCACAAACTGCCCCGACCATAATTAAAGAAGAGGGAACCCCCATGTCTGCGCACAAGACCGCACTGCTCAGTGCCCTGACCACCGCGCTGCTGGCCAGCGCCAGCCTGCAGGCCGCCGAACCGCTCAAGGCGGTGGGCGCCGGTGAAGGCCAGTTGGATATCGTCGCCTGGCCCGGCTACATCGAACGTGGCGAAAGCGACAAGGCCTACGACTGGGTCACCGGTTTCGAGAAGGAAACCGGCTGCAAGGTCAATGTGAAAACCGCCGCCACCTCCGACGAAATGGTCAGCCTGATGGCCAAGGGCGGTTATGACCTGGTCACCGCTTCCGGCGACGCGTCGCTGCGCTTGATCGGCGGCAAGCGCGTGCAGCCGATCAATACGGCGCTGATCCCGAACTGGAAAAACATCGACCCGCGTCTCAAGGATGCCCCGTGGTACGTGGTCGGCCAGCAAACGTACGGCACTCCGTACCAGTGGGGCCCGAACGTGTTGATGTACAACACCAACGTGTTCAAGACCGCGCCCACCAGTTGGAATGTGGTGTTCCAGGCGCAGGACCTGCCGGACGGCAAGCCGAACAAGGGCCGCGTGCAAGCCTATGACGGCCCGATCTACATTGCCGACGCGGCGCTGTACCTCAAGAGCACCAAGCCGGAACTGGGCATCGAGAACCCGTACGAGCTGACCGAAACCCAGTACAAGGCCGTGCTCGAATTGCTGCGCGCCCAGCAACCGTTGATCCACCGCTACTGGCACGACACCACCGTGCAGATGAGCGACTTCAAAAACGAAGGCGTGGTGGCCTCCAGCGCCTGGCCGTATCAGGTCAACGGCCTGGTCAACGAGAAGCAGCCGATTGCCTCGACCATCCCCAAAGAAGGCGCCACCGGCTGGGCGGACACCACCATGCTGCATGCCGAGGCCAAGCACCCGAACTGCGCCTACAAGTGGATGGACTGGTCGCTGCAGCCCAAAGTCCAGGGCGATGTCGCTGCCTGGTTCGGCTCGCTGCCGGCGGTGCCTGCGGCCTGTAAGGAAAGTGAATTGCTGGGCGCCGAAGGGTGCAAGACCAACGGCTTCGACCAGTTCGACAAGATCGCCTTCTGGAAAACCCCGCAGGCTGAAGGCGGCAAGTTCGTGCCGTACAGCCGCTGGACCCAGGATTACATCGCGATCATGGGCGGCAGGTAAGACCCTGCAGACGGCATAGATCCCCTGTGGAAGAGGGCTTGCCCCCGAGAGCGATGTGTCAGCCAACCTATCGGTCACTGACCAACTGCTATCGGGGGCAAGTCCCCTCCCACATTGACCGCATTCACAGATGTTTGATTTTTCAGAAGTCCAGGCCGGGCCGCTGCGACGACCCGCGCCTTTTTGGAGCACCGCACCATGACGCTTGCAGTCCAATTCACCCACGTTTCCCGTCAGTTCGGCGAAGTGAAAGCCGTTGACCGGGTTTGCATCGATATCCAGGACGGCGAGTTCTTTTCCATGCTCGGCCCTTCCGGCTCCGGCAAGACCACGTGCCTGCGCCTGATTGCCGGGTTCGAGCAGCCGAGCGCAGGCTCGATCCGTATTCATGGCGAGGAAGCCGCCGGCTTGCCGCCGTATCAGCGCGACGTAAACACCGTGTTCCAGGATTACGCACTGTTCCCACACATGAATGTGCGCGACAACGTGGCCTACGGCCTCAAGGTCAAAGGCATCGGCAAGACCGAACGCCTGAACCGCGCCGAAGAAGCCTTGGGCATGGTCGCCCTCGGCGGCTATGGCGAGCGCAAGCCGGTGCAGCTCTCTGGTGGCCAGCGCCAACGGGTGGCCCTGGCCCGCGCGCTGGTCAACCGCCCCCGCGTGTTGCTGCTCGACGAACCGCTGGGCGCCCTCGACTTGAAGCTGCGCGAACAAATGCAAAGCGAGCTGAAAAAGCTGCAGCGCCAGCTCGGCATCACCTTCATCTTCGTCACCCATGACCAGACCGAAGCGCTGTCGATGTCTGACCGCGTGGCCGTGTTCAACAAGGGCCGCATTGAACAGGTTGATACCCCGCGCAACCTGTATATGAAACCGGCGACCACTTTCGTCGCCGAGTTTGTCGGCACCTCCAACGTGATTCGCGGCGAGCTGGCCCAACACCTCAGCGGCAGTGCGCAGCCATTTTCGATTCGCCCGGAACACGTGCGTTTTGCCGAAGGCCCGCTGGGCGCCGGCGACGTCGAAGTCAGCGGTTTGCTCCACGACATTCAGTACCAGGGCAGCGCCACCCGCTATGAGTTGAAACTGGAAAACGGCCAGGCGCTGAACATCAGCCAGGCCAACACCCAATGGCTGGACATCAGCAGCGGCCATCAGGTCGGCCAGTCGATCACCGCGCGCTGGGCGCGGGAAGCCATGACCCCGCTGACCGATACCGCAGGCGAGGTGTGACATGAGCCTGGCCCTTTCCCAACCGCCGATGCGCAGGTTTTCGAACCTGCTGTACAAGAAGCCCAACCTGTACCTGGCGATGCTGTTGATACCGCCGCTGATCTGGTTCGGCGCGATCTACCTGGGCTCGCTGCTGACCCTGCTGTGGCAAGGTTTCTACACGTTTGACGACTTCACCATGGCGGTCACGCCAGACCTGACCCTGGCCAACTTCGCCGCGCTGTTCCAGCCGTCGAACTTCGACATCATCGTGCGCACCTTGAGCATGGCGATTGTGGTGTCGATCGCCAGTGCCGTGGTGGCCTTCCCCATCGCCTACTACATGGCGCGCTACACCACCGGCAAGACCAAGGCGTTTTTCTACATCGCGGTGATGATGCCGATGTGGGCCAGCTACATCGTCAAGGCGTATGCCTGGACCTTGCTGCTGGCCAAGGGCGGCGTGGCGCAGTGGTTCGTGCAGCATTTGGGCTTGGAACCCCTGTTGCAGTTCGTGCTGGGCATTCCCGGCGTGGGCGGCAGCACCTTGAGCACCTCGCACCTGGGGCGATTCATGGTGTTCGTCTACATCTGGCTGCCGTTCATGATTCTGCCGATCCAGGCTTCGCTGGAGCGTTTGCCGCCGTCGCTGCTGCAAGCCTCGGCCGACTTGGGCGCCAAGCCGCGCCAGACCTTCATGCAGGTGATTTTGCCGCTGTCGGTGCCGGGCATTGCTGCCGGCTCGATCTTCACGTTTTCGCTGACCCTGGGCGACTTCATCGTGCCGCAACTGGTGGGCCCGCCGGGGTACTTCGTCGGCGGCATGGTCTACGCGCAGCAAGGCGCCATCGGCAACATGCCCATGGCCGCTGCATTCACCCTGGTGCCGATCGTGCTGATCGCGGCTTACCTGTCCATCGTCAAACGCCTGGGGGCCTTCGATGCACTCTGAAAAAGCCTCACTGGGTTTAAAAATCGCGGCCTGGGGCGGGTTGGTTTTCCTGCATTTCCCGATCCTGATCATCTTCCTCTACGCCTTCAACACCGAAGAAGCCGCGTTCAGCTTTCCGCCCCAGGGCTTTACCCTGAAGTGGTTCAGCGTGGCCTTCGCCCGGCCGGATGTACTGGAAGCGATCAAGCTGTCGCTGCAGATCGCCGCCATCGCCACCCTGATCGCCATGGTGCTTGGCACATTGGCTTCGGCCGCGTTGTATCGCCGTGAGTTCTTCGGCAAGCAAGGCGTGTCGCTGATGCTGATCCTGCCGATTGCGCTGCCGGGCATCATCACCGGTATCGCGCTGCTGGCGACGTTTAAAACGCTGGGGATCGAGCCGGGGATGTTCACCATCATCGTCGGCCACGCGACCTTCTGTGTGGTGATTGTCTACAACAACGTCATCGCGCGTTTGCGCCGCACGTCCCACAGCCTGATCGAAGCCTCGATGGACCTGGGCGCCGACGGCTGGCAGACCTTCCGCTACATCATCATGCCCAACCTGGGCTCGGCGCTGCTGGCCGGCGGCATGCTCGCGTTTGCGCTGTCGTTCGACGAAATCATCGTCACCACCTTCACCGCCGGCCATGAGCGCACCTTGCCGCTGTGGCTGCTCAACCAGCTGAGTCGCCCTCGCGATGTGCCGGTGACCAACGTGGTGGCGATGCTGGTGATGCTGGTCACGATGTTCCCGATTCTCGGTGCCTATTACCTGACACGCGGCGGTGAAAGCGTGGCCGGGAGTGGCGGTAAATAACGGTGCCATTGAAGGAACACGGTTCAAATGTGGGGGGCCTGCCCCCGATGGCAGTGGGTCAGTTGTAGAGGGTATGACTGGAAGATTGCTATCGGGGGCAAGCCCCCTCCCACATTTAGAGCCAGTTTATTCAAGGAAATAACGATAGTTGGTGGAGAGCTGAACCATGCAAACCAAATTACTGATCAATGGCCATCTGGTCGAAGGCGAGGGCCCGGCCCAAGCGGTATTCAACCCGGCACTCGGCCGCGTGCTGGTGGAAATCAAGGAAGCCAGCGAAGCCCAGGTCGACGCCGCCGTGCGTGCGGCCGATGCAGCCTTCGAAGGCTGGTCGCAAACCGCGCCGAAAGATCGCTCGCTGTTGCTGCTCAAACTCGCGGACGCGATCGAGGCCCATGGCGAAGAACTGGCCAAGCTTGAATCGGACAACTGCGGCAAACCCTACAGCGCCGCGCTGAACGACGAGATCCCGGCAGTTGCCGACGTGTTCCGTTTCTTCGCAGGCGCCAGCCGGTGCATGAGCGGTTCGGCCGGCGGTGAATACCTGCCGGGCCACACCTCGATGATCCGCCGCGACCCGGTGGGCGTGATCGCGTCCATCGCGCCGTGGAACTACCCGCTGATGATGGTCGCCTGGAAAATCGCCCCCGCACTCGCTGCCGGTAATACCGTGGTGCTCAAGCCGTCGGAACAAACCCCGCTGACAGCGCTGCGCCTGGTCGAACTGGCGTCGGAAATCTTCCCAGCCGGTGTACTCAACCTGGTGTTTGGCCGTGGGCCGACCGTGGGCAGCCCGCTGGTCAATCACCCGAAAGTGCGCATGGTCTCGCTGACCGGCTCCATCGCCACCGGTGCGAACATCATCTCCAGCACCGCCGACAGCGTGAAGCGCATGCACATGGAGCTGGGTGGCAAGGCGCCGGTGATCATCTTCAACGACGCGGACATCGACGCGGCCGTCGAAGGCATTCGCACCTTCGGCTTCTATAACGCTGGCCAGGACTGCACCGCCGCCTGCCGCATCTATGCCCAGGCAGACATCTACGAGGCGTTTGTCGAGAAACTCGGCGCGGCAGTCGCCAGCATCAAGTACGGCTTGCAGGATGACCCGGCCACCGAACTGGGCCCGCTGATCACCGCACAACACCGCGACCGCGTGGCCGGGTTTGTTGAACGCGCCGTGGCTCAGTCGCACATCCGCCTGGTCACGGGTGGCAAGGCGGTGGAAGGCAATGGGTTCTTCTTTGAGCCTACGGTGTTGGCGGATGCGCAACAGGACGATGAAATCGTGCGCCGCGAGGTATTTGGCCCGGTGGTGTCGGTGACCAGGTTCACCGATGAAGCGCAGGTATTGGGTTGGGCCAATGATTCGGACTACGGGCTGGCGTCGTCCGTATGGACCGCCGATGTAGGCCGTGCCCATCGCCTGGCCGCACGCCTGCAGTATGGCTGCACCTGGGTGAACACCCACTTCATGCTCGTCAGCGAAATGCCCCACGGCGGTCAGAAACTGTCGGGGTATGGCAAGGACATGTCCATGTACGGGTTGGAGGACTACACCACCGTCCGGCATGTGATGTTCAAGCACTGACACCCTGCCCTGTGGGAGCGGGCTTGCCCGCGAATGCGGTCCATCAGGCACACCTGTGTGGAGTGACACACCGTATTCGCGAGCAAGCCCGTTCCCGCAAGGGATCTTCTTATAACAATAAAAATTCGCAGGTTCTTCCCATGGACATCACCCGCCGCGACTTCCTCAACGGCGTCGCTATTACCCTTGCCGCCAGCATGACCCCGCTGCAATTGCTCCAGGCCGCGCCCGATGGCCGTTACTACCCACCCGCCCTCACCGGCTTGCGCGGCAGCCATGTCGGCTCGTTCGAGGTGGCACACCAGATGGGCTGGGAAAAGAAGGTGTTCGCCACCGAGCAACTGCCGATCACCGAGGACTATGACCTGGTGGTGGTCGGCGGCGGCCTGAGTGGCTTGTCGGCCGCCTGGTTCTATCGCGAGAAGCACCCGAAGGCGAAAATCCTGATCCTGGAGAACCACGACGACTTCGGCGGCCACGCCAAGCGCAATGAATTCCAGGCCGGTGGCCGCATGATCATCGGCTACGGCGGCAGTGAGGCCTTCCAGTCGCCGAAACACCTCTACAGTCAACACGTGAATGGCTTGCTGAAAAAGCTCGGGGTGAATATCCAGCGTTTCGAAACCGCCTTCGACCGCCAGTTCTACCCTGGCCTGGGGCTGTCGCGCGGGGTGTTTTTCGACAAGGAAAACTTCGGCGAAGACAAGCTGGTGACCGGCGACCCGACGCCGATGGTGGCCGACGACATCGCCCCGGACCAATTGAACGCGCGCGCCATCAGTGACTTCATCAATGACTTTCCCTTGCCGCCGGCAGACCGTCAGGCATTGATCGAACTGCACACGGCGCCCAAGGATTACCTGGCGGGTAAATCCGCAGAGGAAAAAGCCGCCTACCTTGCCGCCACCAGCTACCGCGATTTTCTGCTCAAGAACGTCGGGTTGTCGGAAGGCGCGGTGAAGTACTTCCAAAGCCGCACCAATGACTTCATGGCGTTGAGCATTGATGCGGTGGCGGCGGCCGATGCTTACAGCGTAGGTTTCCCAGGCTTCGGCGGGATGAACCTGGCGCCGATCAGCGAAGAGGCGGCGGCGGAAATGGAAGAGCCCTACATCTACCACTTCCCGGATGGCAACGCGTCGGTGGCACGCCTGCTGGTGCGCAGCCTGATCCCGGGCGTGGCGCCGGGGCACACCATGGACGATATCGTGTTGGCGGCGTTCGACTACGCCAAGCTCGACCAGCCCAAGGCCGCGGTACGGCTGCGACTCAACAGCACGGCGGTGAGTGTGCGCAACGTCGGCGATGGCGTGCACATCGGCTACAGCCGTGGCGGCCAAGTCGCACAGGTGCGCGGTAAACGCTGCATCCTGGCCTGCTACAACATGATGATTCCGTACCTGCTCAAAGACCTGCCGGCAGCGCAGGCGCATGCGCTGAGCCAAAACGTGAAATACCCGCTGGTGTACACCAAAGTGGTGATCCGTAATTGGCAGTCGTTCCAGAAACTGGGCGTGCATGAGATTTATGCAGCGACCCAGCCTTACAGCCGAATCAAACTGGACTACCCGGTGAGCATGGGTGGCTACGATCACCCGCACGACCCGACACAGCCGATTGGCTTGCACATGGTGTACGTACCCACCAGCCCCAACAGCGGCATGAACGCCCGCGACCAGGCGCGCGCCGGGCGAGGCAAGCTGTACGGGCAGACGTTCGAGCAGTTGGAAGCGCAATTGCGGGATCAGTTGCAACGCATGCTCGGCCCGGGTGGGTTCAACCACGAGACCGACATTCTGGCGATCACTGTCAACCGCTGGTCACACGGTTATGCGACGTTCTCCAACAGCTTGTTTGATGACGCCAATGACAGTGAGGCGTGGATGAAGCTGGCGAAAAAGCCGGTGGGGCATGTGAGCATCGCCAACTCGGATGCGGCGTGGAGCGCGTATGCGCATGCGGCGATTGATGAGGCGTATCGGGCGGTGGGTGAAGTAGCCTGAAATAAGGCCTATAGGCCAATACAGGTTCCATTGTGGGAGCGGGCGTGCTCGCGAATGCGCTGTGTCAGTCTCGGGATTTAATGACTGATTCAAACCTTTCGCGAGCAAGCCCGCTCCCACATTGGCTCTTCATCATTTTTGAGTAAGGTGTTGGACCGAGCCCCCGGAAATAACTTGTTTCACATGCAAGGCCATCACGCCGCCATCAATCAATTTTCCTACGTCACCGAACCGCTTAAGCTATCCGGCGTCTGTTTATAGTCCGTTGCGTTTGGCCGAAGGCATGTCCGAACCGTTATTTCTGATCCAGCACGTGCCAGGAACGGCGCGGGATTTGCTCACGACAGGTTGTCTCTATGCATCGCAGGAATTTGCTTAAAGCGTCCATGGCCATTGCGGCTTACACCGGTTTGTCGGCCAGTGGCCTGCTGGCCGCGCAGGCCTGGGCCGGTAACCGTGCCGCCGATGGCAAGGCCGTGGCGTTTGACTTTGAAACACTCAAAGCCCAGGCCAAACAGCTCGCCGGCACCGCGTATAAAGACACCAGACAGGTGCTGCCGCCGACCCTGGCAAACATGACGCCGCAGAATTTCAATGCCATCGGCTACGACGGCAACCATTCGCTGTGGAAGGAATTGAACGGCCAGCTCGACGTGCAGTTTTTCCACGTCGGCATGGGTTTCAAGACGCCGGTGCGCATGCACAGCGTCGACCCCAAGACCCGTGAAGCCCGCGAGGTGCATTTCCGCCCGTCGTTGTTCAACTATGAAAAAACCACGGTGGACACCAAGCAACTGACCGGCGACTTGGGTTTCGCAGGTTTCAAGCTGTTCAAGGCGCCGGAGCTGGATCGCCATGACGTGCTGTCGTTCCTTGGCGCCAGCTACTTCCGTGCGGTGGATTCCACCGGCCAGTACGGCCTTTCCGCACGTGGCCTGGCGATTGATACCTACGCGAAAAAACGCGAAGAATTCCCCGACTTTACGCAGTTCTGGTTCGAAACCCCGGCCAAGGACGCCACGCATTTTGTGGTCTATGCCCTGCTCGACTCGCCGAGCGCCACCGGTGCCTACCGCTTCGACATCGATTGCCAGGCCAATCAGGTAGTGATGGCCATCGACGCGAACATCAATGCGCGCACCGCCATCGAACAACTGGGCATCGCGGCGATGACCAGCATGTTCAGCTGCGGCACCGTTGAGCGCCGTATGTGCGACACCATCCACCCGCAGATCCACGATTCTGACCGCCTGGCGATGTGGCGCGGCAATGGCGAGTGGATCTGCCGCCCGCTGAACAACCCGGCCACACTGCAATTCAACGCGTTCGCCGACACCGACCCTAAAGGCTTCGGCCTGGTGCAGACCGACCATGAGTTCGCCAGCTACCAGGACACCGTCGACTGGTACAGCAAGCGCCCAAGCCTGTGGGTTGAACCGACGACCGCATGGGGCGAAGGCTCCATCGACCTGTTGGAAATCCCCACCACCGGCGAAACCCTGGACAACATCGTGGCCTTCTGGACCCCGAAAAAGCCCGTGGCCGCCGGCGATTCACTCAACTATGGCTACAAGCTGTACTGGAGCGCATTGCCACCGGTGAGCACGCCGCTGGCGCAAGTCGATGCCACCCGTTCAGGCATGGGCGGCTTCACCGAAGGTTGGGCACCGGGCGAGCACTACCCCGAAGTGTGGGCGCGCCGCTTTGCCGTGGACTTCAAGGGCGGCGGCCTGGACCGGCTGCCAGCCGGCACTGGCATCGAGCCCGTGGTGACTTGCTCGCACGGTGAAGTGAAAGACTTCAGCGTGCTGGTGCTCGACAACATCAAGGGCTATCGCATTCTGTTCGATTGGTACCCGACCAGCGACAGCGTCGAGCCGGTGGAATTGCGGCTGTTTATCCGCACCCAGGACCGCACCTTGAGTGAAACCTGGTTGTACCAGTACTTCCCGCCTGCACCGGACAAGCGCAAGTACACCTGACCCACAAAGTGGGGGCTGGCTAGCCAGCGCCCACACGGTTTCAGGGCTGTCTAAAACCGCGACACACTCTTCATCGCCCCTATCAGATACCGCATCGCGACCTGATCGTTTTCGGTCAGGGCGCGATATTGCGCCAGCAATTCGGCTTCATCCGAACTCAACCTGCGGCCACGCAAGAACATCCTGCGGGTCAGAAAAGACGCCACCACACCCGCTACACCATAGGACTTGGCCATGGACTGTTTCTCCTGATATCGATCTAAGACTCCTGTCGCCCATCACCCACCTTCCCTGAGGCGCAATGCCTTCGCGGACACACCGACTGACTCCCTGGGCCAGAAATCAGACTTACCTTAAGCGTAGAAACAATCTCGTCACGTGTGGGATTTTTTTAGAGTATTAACTTAAATAATTCGCTTAGGTAACAAAGACCTACAACCCTTTCGCACGCAGCAACCGCCAGCGCTGGAAGTTGTAAGAAACGCGCGCAAGAAAAAACCCACCGGGTCAGGGTGGGTTTCGGTGAACCAGGCACTGATCAGTCGCGCAGATCAGACTCATGAATCGGCTGATCACGATGGGTCGCCCGTTGGTACTGCGCCGGCCACGTCGCCTGGCGCCCGCCCAAGTCATCGTCGGCATGCAGCGGCCAGTACGGGTCACGCAACAGCTCGCGGGCCAGGAAAATGATATCGGCCTGACACGTGCGCAGAATGTGCTCGGCCTGGGCCGGCTCGGTAATCATGCCGACCGTGCCGGTGGCGATGCCCGACTCTTTGCGCACCCGCTCGGCAAAGCGCGTCTGGTAGCCGGGGCCAGTGGGGATCTCGGCGTTGGCGGCGGTGCCACCGGACGACACGTCGATCAGGTCTACGCCCAGGTCTTTGAGGCGGCGCGCCAGTTCCACGGTTTCATCCGGGTTCCAGCCGTCTTCCACCCAGTCGGTGGCCGACACGCGCACAAACAGCGGCAACTCCTGTGGCCAGACCTCACGCACAGCCTGGGTTACTTCCAGCACCAGCCGTATGCGGTTTTCAAACGAGCCACCGTAGTGGTCCTGGCGCTGATTGCTGATGGGCGACAGGAATTGATGCAGCAGGTAACCGTGGGCCGCATGGATTTCCACCACCTCGAAACCCGCCGTAAGCGCGCGTTTGGCAGCGGCGACAAAATCGGCGATCACTTGCTGGATTTGCGCATCATCCAATGGTTTGGGCTGGGTGTGGTTGGGATCAAAGGCAATCGGCGAAGGCCCAACCGGCACCCAGCCGCCCTCTTCCGGCTTGACGCTGCCGTGCTTGCCGATCCACGGCCGGTGCGTGCTGGCCTTGCGCCCAGCGTGCGCCAGTTGAATGCCTGCCACTGCGCCTTGGGCAGCAATGAAACGCGTGATGCGTTGCAACGGTTCGATCTGTGCGTCGTTCCACAGGCCCAGGTCCTGGGCAGTGATGCGGCCATCGGCGGTCACGGCGGTGGCTTCGGTGAAAATCAGCCCGGCGCCGCCCACGGCGCGGCTGCCAAGGTGCACCAGGTGCCAGTCATTGGCCAGGCCATCGTCGGATGAGTACTGGCACATCGGCGAGACGGCAATCCGGTTGAGCAGGGTCAATTGGCGGAGGGTGTAGGGTTCGAGCAGCTGACTCATGGCGCACCTCTTCTGGGTTCTGTGGGCACTATTCAAACAGTGCTTAGAGCCTAGTCGACAACGGTGGCTTGCATAGGGTTCAGATGGAAAACGGGAGCCGATTGCCGGCTCCCGTGCAGCAGCGGCTTACATTTCGACCTGGGTGCCCAACTCGATCACCCGGTTGACCGGGAGTTTGAAGAAGCGCAGGTTGCCGTTGGCGTTCTTCAACATGAAGGCAAACAGGCTTTCTCGCCAACGGGCCATGCCCTTGATGCGCGAGGCAATCACCGTTTCGCGGCTGAGGAAGTAGGTGGTGCGCATCGGGCTGAAATCCAGGTCGTCCAGATGGCACAGCTTGAGTGCTTCGGGCACGTCCGGCTCATCGGTAAACCCGAAGTGCAGGATCACCCGGAAGAACCCTTCCCCGTAGGCGTCCACCTCAAAGCGCCGCGAGGCCGGCACACGCGGAATGTCTTCGTAGACCACCGTCAGCATCACCACTTGCTCATGCAACACCTGGTTGTGCAGCAGGTTGTGCAACAGCGCGTGGGGCACGGCATCCGGGCGCGCGGTGAGGAACACCGCGGTGCCCTGCACGCGATGAGGCGGCTGCACGCGAATACTGCTGATGAAGATCGGCAACGGCAGGCCGCCCTCGTCGAGGTGGTCCATCAGCAGTTCCTTGCCGCGTTTCCACGTGGTCATCAGGATAAACAGCACAATCCCCGCCAACACCGGGAAGGCACCGCCCTGCACGATCTTCGGCACGTTGGCGGCGAAGAACAGCCCATCGACCAACAGGAAGCCGATCAACACAGGAATCGCCAGCACGGGCGGCCATTTCCACAGCAGCAGCATTACCGCCGACACCAGGATGCTGGTGATCAGCATGGTGCCCGTCACTGCCACGCCGTACGCCGAGGCCAAGGCGTTCGAAGATTCGAAGCCCAGCACCAGCAGGATCACGCCGACCATCAGCGACCAGTTCACCGCGCCGATATAGATCTGGCCCTGCTCGGCACTGGAGGTGTGCTGGATATGCATGCGCGGGATGTAACCCAACTGGATGGCCTGGCGGGTCAGCGAGAACGCGCCGGAAATCACCGCCTGGGAGGCAATCACCGTAGCCAGGGTCGACAGTGCCACGAGCGGGATCAACGCCCAGTCCGGCGCCAGCAGGTAGAACGGGTTGCGCGCAGCTTCCGGGTTTTCCAGCAGCAAGGCGCCCTGGCCGAAGTAGTTGAGCACCAGCGCCGGCAGCACCAACGCGAACCATGCGCGCGCAATCGGCTTGCGGCCGAAGTGGCCCATGTCGGCGTACAGCGCTTCGGCACCGGTCAACGCCAGCACCACCGCGCCGAGAATCGCCACGCCCATGCCGGGGTGGACGACAAAGAAGCGCACGCCCCACACCGGGTTCAGTGCATTAAGAACTTCCGGATGTTGCGCAATGCCATGGATGCCGAGCCCGGCCAGTACCAGGAACCACACCACCATCACCGGCCCGAACAGTTTGCCGATGCGGTCGGTGCCGTGTTTCTGGATCAGGAACAGGCCCACCAGCACCACCAAAGACAGCGGCACCACCCAACGCTCCAGTCCATCAAAGGCCAGTTCCAGGCCCTCGACCGCCGACAACACCGAGATCGCCGGGGTGATCATGCTGTCGCCGTAAAACAGCGCCGCGCCGATCAGACCAAGGATCACCAGCACCGAACGCAATTTGGGGTACGGCGACGCCGCACGCCGCGCCAGCGCCGTCAGGGCCATGATGCCGCCCTCGCCCTGGTTGTCCGCGCGCAGGATAAACAGCACGTACTTGATCGAGACGACCCACACCAGCGACCAGAAAATCAGCGCCAGAATGCCGAAGACCCCGTCATGGTTGACTTGAACTCCGTAACCACCAGTAAACACTTCTTTAAGGGTATAGAGCGGGCTGGTACCGATATCGCCGTAAACCACCCCGACTGCCGCCACCAGCATGCCAATCGGCTTTGCATTGGAATGCTCGGCACCTGCCGCCTGACTATTTGCCTGACCCATCAACCACTCCTGCCTTTTGACCCAAGGTCTTTTATAAACAACGCGTCTAAGCTGACCGTAGCATGCGCTGTTTTACTTCTCGTAACAGACGTTTTATTGACCCAAGGGTTTTACCCATGCGCAACGGCGCGAAGCATAGCGCAGCACTCGTCGCATTTCCCGGTATAAAGCTGGTCAAGTGCGTTGCCCGTCGCTAGAATTGCGCACTTTTTGATCAGAGGCGCACCAAGCGCCCGCCTACCGCCGTGTCGTGCCCGACTGGCGGCGCCATTCAATACCGAGGTTAGACATGTCCACCACCATCGCAAAAGCCAACCCCAAGGTCGGCTTTGTATCCCTGGGTTGCCCAAAAGATACGCTATCTATCCTTATATGATTCGGCACCTAGCTCGGTTCGCAAGCATCTACAAGGGTTGACAAGGTGATTCGCTGTGCTCAATATAGGTCCACAGCCGTCGAACGGTTGACCAAAGTGTCGGTTAAGTCCGATGCAACATACTGCGCATGCAGACCACAGCCACCTTTAAGGTGGCTGTTCTATTTCTGGGGGTTGTGAATGCACATCTGCTACATCGACGAGTCCGGCGACTCACAACCTGTCCAAAGCAACGTTGACGATAAGCAGCCTATGTTGATCGTTGCAGGGCTTTTTGTGGATGCGCAACGCATCAGCAGAATCACCGACGAGTTCATCAGCCTCAAACGCCGGTTCTATCCCAAGCTCTTCAAAGATGAGAAGCACGCCCTTAACGTGCTACTCAAGGAAATTAAAGGGTCGGACTTGAGGAGCGATGTTAGACGACACCCTGTGACCAATCCACGGATCGAGCATCACTTCAAATTTATCGATGGCGTTCTGAGCATATGCAAAGCTCACGGAATCAAGCTAGTAGCGCGAGCTTGGGTCAAAAAGTACGGTCAAGCTCTTGATGACCGGTCTGTATACACCATCACCGCTCAAAACATCGCGAAGCGGTTCCAGCATTTTCTAATTGACCAAGAATCCCGAGGCATGATCATCGCGGATTTTCGTGACCCTGCGCGTAACCGGTATGTGGCTCACTCAATCTTTACTCAAAAGCACAAACTGGGCAAAGGCGGAGATGCCTATCCCTCTATTGAGGAAGCCGCAGTCTTCGGTATCAGCGACAACCATGCCTGCCTGCAAATTGCGGACCTGATCTGTTCAACTATCCTTTACCCTATCGCTGGCCGCATTGTTTGTGATGGTTCTTTCAACAATGTTCACACCCATCCAAATTACGACTCGATCGTTCAGCGATATTCCAAACGCATCAAGGCTATGCAATATCACTGCGCAGAGAACGGCCAAAGGAGGTGGGGAATTACCGTGGACGACCCGCATGGTCGCCAGACCTCAATTTTCCCCCAACCACAACCTCTAGCACCTACACAAGTGGCCCCGCCACTGCAGGCCAGCTCCAATGATGGGGCTGTGTAGATCACGCGATTTACAAAATCCTAGACCAGGGATTTTCGAATACTGAGACTAATCGCAGGCAACCGACCAAAGCTGATCAAGCCGCGTTGTATAGCTCTGGCTCATCATCTCACGCCGCATACCCCATTCAGGGTTGACGGGCACGCTGGCTGATCGCAGTGTCCCCCTACCCCACCGTTCGTTGATTTGGTCCAGAACCGTCATCACCCGAGTTGCCTCTGCCGGCTGTGATTTAGCGAACAGATCATCGGTGTACTCGCCTGGCTGGCATAGGTCGATCAGCATCACCTCGGCCTTGCTATATTTGAAGCCTGGTCGAAATATACGATCAAGCGCCCCTACCGCCGCCTGGGTGAGCAGGCGAACGTCGTCAGTGGGGTAAGGCATATCTACCACCACACCGTTGGAGTATTTCGCCTCTTCGGGATTGAACATGCCGGTACGGATGCTCACGCGCACCTTCTTGCACAGCGAGTTCTGGGCGCGAAGCTTCTCAGAAGCTCGCATCATGTAGGTGGCCACCGCCTCTTTGATAGGCGGCAGCTCCGTCAGCCGCTGACCGAACATCCGACTGCAGCAGATCTCCTGCTTTGGTGGATCCGGCTCGTCCAGCTCCAAGCAAGGCGTGCCGCTCAGCTCCCTGGCCGTCTTCTCGACCACAACGCTGAACTTCTTGCGAAGCGTCCACGGGTCCGCCCTAGCCAAGTCCATTGCAGACTTTATGCCCATCGTATCGAGGTGAAGTTTCATCTTTCGGCCAACGCCCCACACCTCCGCCACGTCCGTATTACGCAGCACCCAGTCCCGCTTAACCGGGTCGGTGATATTGACCACACCACCGGTCTGCGATTGCAGGCGCTTCGCGGTGTGGTTTGCCAGCTTCGCCAGGGTCTTTGTATGAGCGATACCAACACCAACAGGTATGCCGGTGCAGCGAAGTACCTGGGCGCGGATTTGCCGGCCCAAGGCATCTAAATCACCGACACCGGTCAGATCGGCGAATGCCTCATCAATGCTGTAAACCTCAACTGCCGGCACCAATGACTCGATCAGACTCATCACGCGTTCGCTTATGTCGCCGTACAGCGCATAGTTGGAGGAGAACGCGACAACGCCGTGTTGCTTGAGCTTGTGCTTGATCTGAAAATACGGCTCCCCCATCTTGATGTACGGCTTTGCGTCGTAGCTGCGCGCGATTACACATCCATCGTTATTGCTCAGCACCACAATAGGCACCTTCGCCAGGTCCGGCCGGAACACTCGCTCGCAACTGGCATAGAAGCTGTTGCAGTCGACCAGCGCAAAGGTCGGTTGCTGCTTAGACATGGCTGCGCACTGTGCTGGTGATCACACCCCAGATTGAGAGTTCATCGCCTTCAAGCACATAACGCGCCGGGTATTTAGGGTTTTCTGATAGAAGGATCACCTCCCGGCCGCGCTTACATAGGCGCTTGCAAACGGGCTCGTTGTTCAGCAGAGCCACCACCACATGCCCGTGCGCCGGCTCAATGGCACGATCCACCACCGCGAGATCGCCTTCGAAGATACCAATCCCTTGCATGCTTTCCCCGGTGATGGCTACCAGGTACACGTGCGGTGCGCGGATATTCAGGACCTCATCCAAGGAGATGTGCTGCTCAATATGATCCGCTGCCGGCGAAGGGAAGCCAGCCGGAACCTTGAACGAACACATAGGCAGCTTCGCGCCTGCCTCGGCGATAGGACCTAAAATGTTGAAGCTCATGATGCGGCCTTTTACATGCACTGTACGAATGTACAGTTAACTTTGTAGGACGGTTGAGGTCAATTTTTCTGTAGGGGATTTCGACAGACGGAGAACGGCATATGTGCGGACGATTTGTGCAGTACGAAGGGATGGCAATCTTCATTGAAGAGTTGAGCCCCCAGATAGAGCTGTTCAGCGGCTATGACGCTCAGCCAATTGATCGCTACAACGTCGCGCCGTCGACACGGGTTCAGTTGCTGCACACCGCAGAGGATGGGCTGCATATCGATGCAGTTAAATGGGGATGGGCGCCGTTCTGGGCCAAGGGCAAACGCCCCGACCCGATCAACGCACGCGTAGAGACGGTCACCACGGGGAAGTTCTTTAAGCAACTTTGGCCGAATGGCCGAGCCCTGGTGCCGAGTGAAGGATGGTATGAGTGGGTCAAAGACCCTGACGATCCGAAGAGAAAGCAGCCCTACTTCATTCGCCTGAAGAGTCATAAGCCGATGTTTTTTGGCGTGCTTGCTCAAGTGCATCCTGGCCTGGATCCGCACGACGGCGATGGGTTCGTGATCATCACCGCCGCCAGTGATCAGGGCATGGTGGACATCCACGACCGCAAGCCGTTGGTGCTAACACCTGAGCACGCCAGGGAATGGATTGACCCCAACCTTCCCCCAACCAGGGCCGAGGAAATAGCAAAGGAATGTTGTCAGCCTGTGGAGGACTTTGAGTGGTATGCCGTTGGCAAAGCAGTGGGGAATGTAAAAAACCAGGGAGCTGATTTACTGCTGCCGGTGCCATCCAAGGATGTTTGACGCTATCAGAACAGCCCTCCCAGTGCGGCCGGCTCCCAGTTCATGATCACCAGTTCACCGCTAACCTCAGCCTTTCCCTGACGCTGATTGGTATTGCAATAGCGGATATCGAGCGTCTCAAAGTGAAAGCCTTCAAATACCTGTCGAATATCCGGGTGATCGTTGACGCTGACCATGACCTTCCCTTTGCAGCGCCGCATGAAGTCGGCCATGCGCTCGTAATTCTCAAAGGGAAAATCCACACCATAACCTGCCGTCTGCCAGTAAGGAGGATCCATGTAGTGGAAGGTATGAGGACGGTCATAGCGCTCGGCACACTCAAGCCAGCCAAGGTTTTCAACGTAGGTACCGGACAGCCGCTGCCACGCTGCCGATAGGTTTTCCTCAATCCGCAGCAGATTGATGGCCGGGCCAGTGGTCGCGGTACCAAACGTCTGCCCCGTCACCTTGCCGGCAAAGGCGTGATGCTGCAGGTAGAAGAACCGGGCGGCACGCTGGATGTCAGTGAGGGTTTCCGGGCGGGTCATCTTCTGCCACTCGAACACCTGGCGGGAACTGAGCGCCCATTTAAACTGGCGCACGAATTCTTCCAGGTGATTCTGCACGACGCGGTAAAGCGTCACCAGGTCGCCGTTGATGTCGTTAAGGACTTCAACAGGAGCGGCCTGGGGGCGCATGAAGTAGAGCGCGGCGCCGCCGGCAAAGACTTCAACGTAGCATTCGTGTGGCGGGAAGAGCGGGATAAGGCGGTCGGCCAGGCGGCGTTTGCCGCCCATCCAAGGAATGATGGGTGTGGACATATAAAAGCAAGACCTTTGCTGTATAGATAAACAGTGCTAGGCTCGCTCCGCTTTGTGCACGAAGCAGGAGCCTTGGCTGGACTTGCAGGGACGTTCTGCGGGGAAGGTGGTCGGGTTGGATGTTGACGCATCCTACCCGGCCGCTCCTTTTACTTCGATGTAGAAACTTCTTTTGCGTAGGCCTGACAGGCCCGCAGGGCGATCAATCCTTGGTCGCCGGCATCGGTGATTCCGATAATTCGTTGAGCATGCGCTGGGTCAAGTTGGACTCTTGTGGGGCCATGAACCACGCGGCCGGTGGTGGCGGTGGTTGACACTGAACAGCTGCTGGTGGCATCGGTGGCGGCGAGTACGACTGACAACCGCAGATCAGCAGTAGCCAGGCGATCACGCAGACGAGCCTGCTTCGTTTGCTCATCGGTCAATTCCTTGTGGTGGGTTTCGTCTTTGTTCTGCAGGCGATGCTCCAGGGCGAAGCGCTTCTCCTGCTCAGTGCGCTGCAGGGCAGCAGCGGCTTGGGATAACTCGTTGAGGGTGTCAGCCTGCAGCCTGGCCTGGCGCTCCAGCTGCTGGCCGTAACGCCAGCCTTGAGCGGTCCATGCCAGGGCCGCAGACCCGGCTACCAAGATCATGAGCAACACACCGATGGCCGCGATGCGGTATTGAGCAGGGATCAGGTCGAGGAGACGCATAGCACCTCCCTCGCCCTGGCCCAGATCTGCAAGCGATCCTCCAGGCCATTCAACCCGCCGTTGATCCGCCGGGTGATGGTGTTGAATTGCTCCTGATCCGCGAGCGCGTTCAATCCGTTTACCGACCAGAACCATGCGGCAGACTCTGCTGCCCACTCGGGCAGTTCAAGCAACTCCGGCGTGCGTAGTAATCGCTCATCGCCGAACAGTGCCAGGCTGCAGCGCAGGTAGTTGTCGTGACCGGTGATCTGGATCAGGCCGCGACCACGATAGCGCTGTCCATCGCCGTCTGGTTCCGGGGTATTACCGAGTTTGGCAGCCAGGGTACCGGTGTCGTATTTGCTCAGGTACTTATCGCCGCCCAGCTCACGGACGTACTGCAGTTGACCCGACTCGTGACCGACCTGCGCGAGGAACGCGGCCTGTCGTTTGGGTGTGTTGATCTGTCGATGCCCCATGGCCGCGTTCAGGGCAGATACAAAAACGCCCGCTTGGCGGCGGGCGTTCGGCATGATGCGTTGCAGCTGTTGCTCGGTAACAGACATAAAAACTCCAGACATAAAAAAACCGCACTCAGGCGGCGATAGGATGCGCTACAGCTTCTCGACGCTCACTACCTTGAGCGGCTTCTTTTCTTTCTTTTTCTTGCCTTTAGATTTGCCTTGCTTGCCGGCATTGCACTCCACCGTGGTCGACCAGCCAGACTGGGTGAACACCTGCTCGACCGAATCCACCAGATACTCGCCATCAAGGCCGACTTTAAAGCCCTGGGCGTTGATCAGACGTTCGGCAAAAATGTCTGTCCGGCCAGGCATCTCAAAACGCACGTCGGCGGTCGAGCGATTGAACGCCGCCAGCCGTGCCTTGGCGGCTGCCTCGGCGGCGGTCTTGTTCGGGTAGATATGCCGATCGGTATGCACCGCCGGCAATCCATCTGGGGCGTCGTCGTTGTCAACGGTGACTACCGACAGCTTGCCGTCCTTCTTGTTCTGATGCTTGGCCGCCACTGCCTTGTGAGAGTTGCGATCCCCAAGGCTGAATTGCCATCGACTGAGATCGCTCTTCGTCAGGGTGATCGCGCCGAAGGTCTTGCCGCTGGCAGTCTGGCTGCCTTGACGTGGCATCACCAACAGCTTGCCGTCGGCCACCTTGGCCGTGCAGTCGTATTGCTTGGCAAGGCGCGTGACGAAATTAAAATCGGACTCGTTGAGCTGATCCACCCGGGCGACCTTCGTTGCCACCGGACACACCGCCTGCCAACCATTGCGCGCCGCGATATCGGCCACGATTTTCGACAGCGGCACGTCCTCCCAGCTTCCGCTGCGGATGGTTTTGCCACTGCCGCGCATGTCGCTGGCCTTGCCCTTGATCACTATCGTTTCCGGTGGACCCGACACTTCGACCGTGTCCACCGCGTAACGCCCCAGGCGCATCAAAGATGTTTCCGCGTAGCCCAGGTAGATCTCGATAGAGCTGCCACGCCTAGGCAGCAGCACCTGTCCGTCTCGGTCATCGATGCGAAGTTCAAACTCATCGGACTCCATCCCGGGCTTGTCAGAGGTGCGCAGTAGCAGCAACCGATCATTGATTTTGGCCGTCACATCGGCGCCATCCGCCACGATTCGAAACATCGGTGTCATGGATTTAGTCCAAAAAAAGCCCGCACATGGCGGGTCACAGAAAATCAAATGGCCGTCACGTGTAACGCAACGGGCCGGCGACGTCGGGAGCGCCCGAGGTCAATCCCACAAGCTGACCCCCTCCCCGGTCGGGCTGGGCAGATCGGGCAGATAGATCACCACACCGGCGCGGTAGGGCTGGGGTTCATCCGCCAGCCCCTGATTGGCGTCCAGCACCGCCTCGGTGCTACCGTTCAGATGGCCATAAACGTTATGGCAAATGACATCGAGCATGTCCCCGTCAGACGTTCTGCATGTCGTCGCCATAGCGCACAAACTCCAGACTGAACCCTTGTTTACGCGGAATCCCGCCGTGCAACAGCGCGCCCTGCTCCTCGTTGATGTTTTTCAGGCACCAGGTGCCGATCACATCGCCGTAGCCGGTGGTCAGGCTCAGCGGCTGAAGCTTTGCCCCAATGCTGCGCAACGTGTCGAGCTGCTTAAGCCCGCCCTTGAAGCCTGGGTAAATCGTCCCTTTGAGCGTTAACTTGTCGTCTCCAATGCCTACCGCCTGCTGCGCCGGGCGGCGCGACAGGCGCTCCTGTGAGGCCCAGCGAAATTCGGTCGAGCGACTCAGTTCGTCAAAGGCCGCAGTGTCCAAATTGAAATAGTACGGCTGCTCCTTAGGGTCACGGGGCTGGATAATCAGCAAATGCGGGAACGGCTTCACGGCTTCCGGTGCCGGTGTGGCATCCATGGCAAATGCGCTGGTGGGCACGATGTTAGCCAACGACGGGCTGACCTTTCCGGCAATCTTATTGATCGCCGTCGCAGCCTTGCCCGCTTGTTCTTTCAGCGCGCCCATCCGTTCCTGAACTTCGGCGGCCGCCCGTGTCGCACGGCCGTACACGGATACCACCTGGCCGACCTTGGCCTGTGCTGCATCCACGCCGCGCATCACCCGCTGTAGCTTGGCACCGACAGTCGGCCCCACGAACGGGATGTTTTCCAGCTCGGACGCAGCGCCGGTTAACTCCCGAATGGCGCCATTGACCGGCCCCAGCATGCCGTCAGCACTGCGCCGCCCAGCCTCCCCAGCCTCGACCAGGTACTTGAGGCTCGACAGCATTTGTTCCATGTAAGCCATGGAGGCCTCCTTACAGGTGCGGTTCGTCGTACAGCTTCGCAGCGTTTTGTTTGGCCGCATCTGCCATCATTAACCGCATGTGCGGCATGAGGTCTTGCGCCAGGCGCTGCGGGTCTTTCACATCCCCCTGCACCGTTACCGGCATACTCAGTGAGTATTCAAACTTCTGATCTACCTTGGCCGGTGCAGACCTCTCCGTCTCTTTAGGCTGAATTGCCACCGCCGCCGATTTGATCGGCGCGGACACTGCCAGGGAGCGTGCCGCATCCCCCATCGCCGGTGCCTGAGGTGCTGGTGCCATCAGCAGCGCACCCGAACCACTCGCGCCATTGAATGACTTGCCCATGGTGGCCAGGCTCGGAATAGCTGGACCCGGCCGGGGCGCCATCAGCAACGGCGTTACCGGTGGAGCGGGCTTTTCGTCATCACCACCAAACCAAGATTTACCCGCTGCTCCACCCAGCGCAGAGCCGCCCATGCTGCCCAAGTAAGCACCCACCAGCCCGCCAATTGCGGTGCCAATGATCGGTACCACGGAGCCAATCGCCGCCCCGGCTGCAGCGCCCGCCATAGTGCCGGCAAGGTTGCCGGCGGCAGCGCCATAGCCCTCGGCCTTTTCATCCTTGGTCTTGGCGGTCTCATAGGTCTCGAAGGCCATGGCGCCGGCCTCCATCAGCGAGCCTCCGGGTATCATCTTGGCGGCTTTACCGATCTTACCGACCGCTTGCACGACCCCGCCCAGCTTGGACAAAGCACCGCTGGGCACCGGAACCGGTGGAATCGGTGGCCGCGGGATGGGCACCGGGGGGCGTGGCACTGGCGGTCGCGGTGGTCGACCCGCCCGTGGTGGCGGCGGCCGACGTCGCGGAGGGTTGCGCCGCGACCCGGGCTTACGCCGACGCGCTTCCCTCGGGCCTCCAGCACCGCCACCAAGGGATCCGGCGTTAACCACGAAAACTTTCTTGACCCCGTCACCCTCCAATCCCGCCGCCGCACCACCATCATCAGCGCCTGAGGCGGCGTCCTTGGCAAGAGAAACCACCTTGAGGCCGGTCGCTATCACATCGAACTTGCCCGGCTTCTTGCCACCTTCCCCCGCCGCATCTGCGTCGCCATCGACAGACTGGCCCTTGAAGGCAGCAACCGCCTTGAGCCCGGTCTCCACCAGCGACAGCGCTTTGCCGGCCTTACCTTTGGGCTCGCCATTATTTCCGCCGCCGTTGCCGTCCTCAGCGTTGGTCACAAAGACCTTTTGCACTTCGCCGGACTTGCCACCCAGCGAGCCCCGCGCCACGTTGAGCAACCCTTTAGCGATTTTGAAGGAGCTGAGCAGGCCTTTGAGCGCAATCAATCCGCCACCAACCGCTGCGATCCCCGTCACCACCCCCGGCGCGCTGTCAGACAGCGAGGTAATGCCCTTGGTGACTTTGGTCAGCGTTTCGGCCACGGTATCAGTGACAGGCCGCAGTGCGTCCCCCACGCTGCGCATGGCGTCATCCATCGACTGAGCCATTTCGGCCCACTTCTGCGACGACGCTTCACGCCGCTCGCTGAGGTTTTTGTCGAGGATGCCCGTGGCATCACGCGAGTCGTTTTTAAGCTGGGCGTACAGCGCCTTGTTCTGCATGAACGCCGTAAGCGCCGCCTTAACCTGCATGTCGGCGAACAGGTCGCCAGTGCGCAATGACTCCTCAAGAGAGGTCATCATGGCCTTGGCTTTCTCCGGGTCCGCTTCCTTGCTGATTTTCGACGTCGCTTCAGCCATCGCCGCAGCGCGTTTCGGATCGGTGGCCTGAATGTACTTCTGAGCCAACGCCATGCTGGTTTCAAGCGTGGACATGCCGTTTTGCAACCCGGTCTGCATCGACCCCTTGTAGTCGATGCCGGCCTTTTTGTAGGCCTGGACGGTGTCGGTCGAGCCGATTTTGCCCATCCAGTTTTTGAGGTTGTTGGCCGCCTCGTCCGAGCTGCCGGCCGTCTTCATCTGCACTTGCAGCATCGCGCCCAACTGAGTCACCGCATCCATGCCGGTGATCCCATTCTTGCCCATTTCCGCCAACAGCTCAGGGAACCACTTGGCCATGTCGGATGCTTCAAAGCTGCCCGCCTGCCCTTGATAGGCAATCGCTTCAAGCGCCTGCTGCATCTGTTTGGCGTCGGTGATCTTGGCGTTTTGCCCCAGGGCGTTGATCATCTTCGCCGTGTCGACACCGCTCGACCCTTGGCCCACAACAAACTTGGCCGCGACCGGCGCATATTCGAGGGCCTTGCTCAACTCCATGCCAGCGCCGACCAACTGGTTGACGACGTCGGCTACATCGTTACGCGCCATGCCGGTGTCGCGAGAGGTATCGATGATCTTGCGCGACATCTCCTTTTCTTGTGGTTTGTTGGCAATGCCGGCCTTGATCGCGATGTCACGAACAATGGCCCCAAAGTCCGCGCTAACCTTGGTCGGTACAGCGAGCATGCCGACACCAACAACAGCGGCGCCGACTGTGCTTTTCATGCCGTTCTTACCAGCATCCAGTTGCTGATGCCCCCGGGCCTTAAGCTCGGCTTTGTTGGCGGTCTGTCCCATGGAGCGATAGGCTTTTTCCAGCCGACCGACCTCGATGCCCTGTTTTTTCAAACTGTCGAGATTGGAGTTCAATCGCCCCAGCAGCTTGGAGGCGCCCTCAGAGCCGCTGTCATGGGCTTTCTTCCATTCGTCACGCAAGCGAATGGTGTCGCCGATAGTGCGCTGTAGAACACGCGCCTTATTGCCTTCCGCCTCAAGACGCTTGATGCGCCCTGTTACATCTTTAAACGCAGCACCGACAGTCGAACTGACGGCGCCGCCGATCACCAGCCCGAGGGCGATTTTGTTCGCCATGTCATGGCCCTCATTTGCACAGCGTTACCGAAGGCAGCTCAATCCGTGAGCCACCACACCATCTCGGCAAACGGCATTGACTGAATCTCGGCGGCGGAAAATCCGGTTTCCGCCGCCAGACGTTTCGCGGCCATTTTTATGACGGCAGGATCAAATCCCGTCGTCTTGGTCCATGCGAAAATAGCCGGCCTGCAGGCGGTTAAAATCCACCAGCTTCAGGCCCTCCAGATCCGCAATAGGCGCGCCGGCCAGCGAGGCAAACAACACCAGCTCACGCTGCTCAGCATCACCGGCAGCGTCCCGATTTGCCGCGCGCACGTCGCCCACTGTCGGGGAGCGCAGGGCCAATGTATCGACCGACACCCCGTTGATTTCACTCGGACAGGAAAGCGTCACCACGGCCTGATCGGTGGTCACCGACAACCACGATGGCATTTCGTCCGTGTAGTCGGTTTCGGGAACCAGGTGCGAATAAGCGGCTTGAACACGGCGATAGTCCGTCAGCTTGAGGCCTTCAAGATCCTTAACCCCCACCTCGGCCAACCCTGCGAACAACATCAGCTCACGCTGTTCCTCATCACCATTCGACGCCTTATCGGCAGCCCGAACTTCGCGCACGACCGGGGCACGCAAGGTGAACGTTTCGACCAGCACGCCGTTGGCGTTGCTTGGACGCGTGAGCGTCACGACGGCAGCCAGCGCACTGAGAGACAACCAGGCCGGCACTTTTTTAACAGTTGCTTGATTCATCTGGATCTATTCCCTTAAAGGCCGAGTGCGGTGCGAATGTCGGCAAGCTGGTCTTTGCCGTCGACGACTTGAATACCCGCGACCATGTCGATTTCGTACATGACGCGGCCGTCGATTTCGAGCTTGTAATAGGACGCCGCAACGGCGTGCTTGATCTCCGCCGAATCACCGGCCTTCCAGTCTCCCAGGTCGACCTCTTTGAGCAAACCGCGAATGGTGGCAACTACGGCCGTCACTGCTCCCTTTTGCCCCCTGAAAGCCCCCCGGAACGTCGCGTTGAAGGCCGAGCCATCGGCCAAGCCGAAGTACTTCAACGACTCACGGCGCACGCCCTTGGTGACAAAGGACGGCTCCATTTTTTCCAACCCTTGGGCCATCTCGATGGGACCGGCCATGCCACCGCCGCGATACTCGTCGGTCTTAACCGTCAGCTTGGGCAGGGTCAGACTTGGCACGTCGCCGGAGAAGTTCACGCCGTCAACAAACAGGTTGGTGTTAAACAAAGTTTGAGGAATCATTTTCCAGGCCCCTTAGGCTGCTTCAAGAACTTCGGTCATCCACTGATCGGTGACTTCGAAAAGGAAATTCGGGTTTTCTGCCGGCGGTACGTCGGTGAAGCGGATGCGCCAATAAACTTTGCCCTGGGCGATCTGGCTGGCCGTGTTCAGCTCGGTGTCCGGGTACACCTCAAAATTGATAATCGCGCCCTGGGCTTTCAGGTCGCGCATGAACGCTTCCAGGCCATCAGTCACATCCTTGACGTAGGTCTTGGTGATCGAGCGGTCTACCGCCCACTTGTGTCCGGCCTGCACCGCATCCATAAGGATGAACAGCGTGCGAACGCGCGTGACGAAGGCCCACTTCGGATCACTCGACAGAGTGCGGTTACCCCACAGGCGATAGCCGTCGTCGCGAATGATCGTCGCGATATTGGCGTTATTCAGCAGGTTGGCTCGGCACGTCTCGTCGCCATCCAGGTACTCGACAGCCCGGGTCGTGCCGGTGATACCGGTGAACTCTTTGTTCGACGGCGACGCCCAGAAACCATATTCAGCATCGGTCCAAGCAAACAGACCCGCTGCCCAGGCCGAGCCCGGCGCATCAACCGTCTGACTGAGTTCGGTGTCCCAGTACTGCACGCCCGGGTCAACCATGAACAGGTTGCGACTGCCGAAGTTATCGGCGTAGAGCATGGCGGCCTCATCGGTGGTGCCAGGACCGTCGAGAATGCCGATCGCACGCAGCTTCTGCGCCAGACTATCGAGCGCGGTGGCCACCGCTTGCTTGGCCGTGTGCCCAGGCGCAATCAACAGCCGCGGCTGTGCGTTGAACAGGCTTTTGCCGTCAAGCAACGCCTGCAGGCCGGTGCGCTGTCCCGACGCCAGAACCCCGCCGATAATCGCCGAGGTTTGCAACGCCGCGTCTTCCAGCTTCGGCACGCCGATGGCGACGATCACAGCCTTAGCCTTGGTATAGATCGCCTTACAAGACTTGGTGATCGCCGAATTAGCACCGAAAGCGGCAATGGCTTCGCGCTCAGAGGTGATCAACTTCAACTCGCCGGCCTTGGCAGTGCCACCATCCAGCCCGCCCGGGGTGAAGGTGTCGCACAGCCCGATAATGGAAGACGACGGCAAGGAAATAGTGCGCGCCCCTGTCTTGATGTCGGTCGTGGTAACGCCGTGAAAGAAACTCATAAATCTCGATCTCCAGAAACGAAAAAGCCCCGCGTGAGCGAGGCTGTTGGGATGTTCGTGTTAGTCGTGACGCAATAGAAAACGCCCCGTCTGTACGGGGCGTTATGTTAGGTCTGCAAGCCAGTCAGGTAAGACCGGACGATGAGCATCAGAAGGAAACGATCGGTTCGCGGGCCAGTCACGTAGATCCAGCCGATAGGCCTGCATCTGCTGATACTGGGCAGACGTTAGCGTTGTAGCACGGCCGGCGTCCTGTTCATCACGATGTCGGGTGACCATCGTGTCGGTTTTCGCCAGAAGCGAATCGCGCCAGAACCGCTCTCGCTCACACTGCTGCTCTATGGTCGGGCCCGGGCGATCGACAGCTACCGGCTGACCGGCCTTGTCGGCAACGATTTGCTTGCCAAGGGATTGAGCCTCTAGCAACTCCTGACGCAGATCCTCGGTAATCTCTACCGCGTCTTCTGGCAATTGATCGCCGTAGATGTCGGCATCGAAAAAGGACGCGCTGGACGGACAAAAAAAGACGGTCATAGTTATTCTCCAATTACCAAAAGACGATAGATGCGTGTGGTGTCGTCATTGGAATACACATAGCCGGACGCGCCGCTAAGGCTTAAGCCTTCGACGCTGCAGGATAGTGAAGTCGCGCCAATGCCGTTGCCAACGCTAATTACCGATTGCATGACTCGCACAGGAAAGGAGGTAGGGAATGTAAGATTCCACCCAACCACAGCGCCCGCAACGTGCTTAACTGAGAATTCGCACCACTGCATAATCTGCCCATTCAGAAACCGCCCCCAACCATTCTTGGCAGAGGACTTCATCAGCGCTTTGATTCGACCTGCTTCGCCACCGTCAACCCTAAAAACGAGGTCGGAGCTACCGACGGATACGCCCCCCTCCGCAAACATCCCTGTATCGCCGTCTTCGTCGAACGAATATCCCGCCAATGCGGATGAGTTGCCCGCATCAGGCGCGCCCTTTGGCGCCCGAATTTGGCGGAGGGACTGCACCGCTCCGCCTGCATGCTTGCGCAACAGAACATCGCCGTTCGACACCAGCGCGATCTCTCCGTCGCCACTGCTGAATAATCCGGTGTCTGGATCAAAGACAAAGCCGCAGTTGTTCGGGTTGTTGTAGCCCGCCGCGCCAGTTTTCGCACGCAGTGCACCGGTCATCAGACCACCCGACAGCGGGAGCTTAGCGGCAATGGCATTGGTGACGGTTGTGGCGAAATTGGCATCACCCCCAAGCGCCTTGGAAAGCTCCTCAAGGGTATCTAGGGCACCTGGCGCACCATTGACCAAAGCATCGATCGCTTTCTTTACAGCTGCTTGAACAAACTCAGTATTTGCCAAGCCGGTATTGACTGTTCCAGGGGGGGCTGTCGGGATTGTGCCGCCCGTAAGTAATGCGTTCGGAACCTTTGATTTCAAGGCGCCGAAACTGGCCAACTCAGTCGAGTCAGACATGATGACGATGTCGCTACCTGCTTGAGGTGTAGAGCCTTCAGTCGCAAACAGGCCAGTGTCGCCATCTACGCCAAATGCAAAACCGAGGTTCGCAGCATCGCTTTTCGGTAAGCCCTTTTTAGACCGGACGCCCGCGCCGGCCACGAGCGGTCCGGTCAGGGTGCCTCCTGCAAGCGGAAGTTTCTTTGCATCCCCTTGGTCGACGTATTCCCGTGTGGCCAAAACTACCGAAGGGTCAATTTTCAACTCGATGTTGGCCGTACTGGACACAACAAAGTTCATGCGGATGACTTGAGTACGTCCAGATCCCTGTGAAAGGAGAGGTTTGAAGGTTGGCGCGCAGTTGGCCACAGCGACCAGATCGCCAGCTTCGTCGTATAAGCCGATTTCACGAATCCATCGCCCACCTTCATCAGCGGGAATGATCTGCTCCGCGATGAGGACAGCGGAGTTGACCGAGTCGATACGCAATTGATTGAGTGGCCGGCGGCGCCACTCATTGATCAGCTTTGTTTGCTTTGCCGACGGGATAGGGTCCATGTTGTTCGCATCACCGACACCCATATGGGTGAGCTTCCAAGGAATGCCCAGTGCATTGGCGTTGGCCTGTTTTGCCGCCCCTACGTCTGTAAGGATGGCGAAAAACTGAGAGTTCACATCGATCATGAGTACACGTCCAGGGTATCAATAGTGTGTTCGCGCCCGGCTACACCGAAGGTGCCATTGACCTCAATGTCACGCATGACAGGTGGGTAGACGTCGATTTCATCGCCGTCGTAAAGGGAAACGCCGATGTATATGTCGCCGCGTGCTTCGAGACTGATTGCTAAACCGGTCAGATGCCTGCTTACAGGCTTCGCGTCATCAATTAGGCGCTCCAGCTCCTGGTACATCTCTTCGGTGATGCCCGTATCCAGCACACCAACTTTCAACGCGAAGGTACCAGGCACACCTAGGGGCACCGTCTGCCACCACTCAATAACCTCGATCAGGTAGCCCAGGGGCTCGACCACACGGCGCAGCGCGCCAATCGTGCCTTTGTGTTTGTGGATGTAGTAAGAGGCCTTGATGGCGGCCCGCTTGGTCGCCTCGGTCCATCGGTAGTCCCAGCGGTCTACCGACCACGCCCACGCCAGGTGGGGCAGCAGGTGGACAGGGCAGGTATCGGCGTTGTACAGGGTCCGCAGCGGGATAATCGTTTTCTCGAAAAACGTCGCCTCCATGGCGCGTTCCAGTTGCGTGCTATTGAGCGGCAGTAGGCTTTTCATGTCTGCCCTGCCAACTTCACGGTGTAGCCCGTACAGAACGCGGCCTGAGCCTTGGTCGGGGACAAGTCCTGCCAGCCGACCAGTTCAACCCGGGAAACGCCGGCAACGTGCAACTGAGCATCTACCCCGGACTGCGCCACCTCAACACCCAGCCGCTTGCGCGGATTGATCCAGGCCCCCAATCGACTTTTCGCCTCGGCCAAACTGGCATCTGATTCGGGCCCAGCGCTGGTCATGTGCAAAATCGCCTCAATTTGGTAACGAATCACCTGGGCGCTCTGCACCGTCACCCGATCAGCCACGGGCCGCACGTCGTCGTCATTCAGCGCGACGGCCACCGTAGCCAGCAGCTCCGGTGACGCCTCGCCTTCACCTTCCAAACTCAACACCGTCACCGTAACGTAGCAAGGTGCCGGACTTTCGGTGGTCGCATCGGCAACCAACCCCGAGGCATTGCGCGCATGAAGGATGTAGCTGTTACGCGGGCCGGCCGTGGTCAGCCCCTCATAGGCCAACTGAATGCGCTCCCGAAACGGATCGTCGTCCTCCTTGACCTCTGGCACAGGCGGTACTGCAAGCAGATCCGCGGCCTGGATGACCAGCCGGTTAAGATTGACGTTGGCCCCCAAATGATCGAGGTCTCCGCCGATGGCATGCGCCAGTAACACCGCTTTGGCGGCGTCGTTGACCCGCGCGCGGTTGCCGACCTTGATGTAAGCGCCAACCTCCAGCACCTTAACCACGGGATCGCTTTCCAGCGCGGCAGTCCAGTTGCCACCCATGTATCCGCGAAAAACCCCCAGCCCTTCTTGATAAACTTCTTCGAAGTCCAGCGGTTCCAACACGGTAGGAGCCGGCAACGACGACAGATCTACGATACTCATGCGGCCACCTCCAGCGTGACACTGTCGCCCAGGTATTGCCCGACGATCCTCAGGTTAATTTGTCCGCCGATAACAGACAGGACGCGCACCTGATCGAGTTTCAAGCGCGGTTCCCAGCGCCCCAGAGCGCGGGCGACTTCCGCCTGTACAGCGCTTTTCCAGCCTTCAGTAACGGGCAAGTCAACGAACCGCCGTAGCTTGCTGCCGTAATCCAACCGATGCCGGCGGCTGCCCAATGGCGTGCCCAAGATGTCAGGAACTGATTGGCGCAAGTGCGCGATGCCGGAAATGGGCTGGCCGGTGTGGCGGTCCATTCCGATCATTGTGATTACCCCTTCAATTGCTCCAGGTCTGGATGCGCTTTCAAGAACGCATATTGATCATCGCCACATGCAGTGACGCGTCCTGCAACAACAGGAAGTGTCTCGCCGCTGGGCATGATCAGTGTTCGCGAGGTGAAGACCTTGTCGCGAAAGACACGCGCGGGGCCGATGGGCTCCACCACGTCAGCAGTCGCGGAAAAACCAAGCGGCGCGGGCTTCAACCCCACAACCGCAATCGCTTCGACGGCCCCGGCCGAATCGCCATCAGTTCGAGACTTACTCATAAGGCAAACTCCAGGTGTAAAAAAACCCGCACTGGGCGGGCTGTTGGGGATTGAAATTAATGCGTGTGATGGTTGCTGTTACCGCCGGCATCAATGATCGCGCCGGCACTGGTGATGCCCTTTGTAACGTGCAATGCACCGTCGATCAGCACCGCCGCTTTCAGATTGACGTTTCCGGTGGTTACATTCACAGCGCTGTCCGTGATGACCGCCTCTGTACTGGCGACCTTGATCGTCACCGTACCGCTCGGCACGGTGATGCTGTAGCTCTTGGCCTGCCAGTCGTAGATCAGC
Source organism: Pseudomonas sp. MF6747 (assembly GCF_963890955.1). Classification (NCBI taxonomy): domain Bacteria; kingdom Pseudomonadati; phylum Pseudomonadota; class Gammaproteobacteria; order Pseudomonadales; family Pseudomonadaceae; genus Pseudomonas; species Pseudomonas sp. MF6747. The sequence continues at coordinate 49,923 of NZ_CAWPSZ010000034.1, read as the reverse complement.
GAGCCGCCATCATCAAAGCGCCAGACTTCCACATGATCGCGGTTATCCGGTGGTGGGCCGGCATTGCCATACAAACCCGGGATGAAAGTGCCTTGGGCCACGTCACCGCTAGCACTGACCAAAGTCCCCTGCTCGCCCATGGATGGCGCCCGCCAGTGCCTTGCCTTGCCGGCGGCAATACTGTGCCAGCGCACCCAGGCGCTGACCCATTCGCCATCGGACACCCGGCACACCGGCGGCGAGGCGGCCAGGTCGAGCGCCACCACATAACAATCCTTCACCACCCCGGCGAGCATGCGGTCATGCTGGGCGCTGGCATAGCCGCTCACATGTCCTCCGCCGGCACAAAGTCCTCTTTGACATCGTTGTTGAAGCCAAACAACAGCATGCCCGGCGGCTGGTCAGGCCACGGCCATTCCTCGGGACCGACATACACTTGCTGCGTCCACTCCACCAGCCACACCGTGTAGCCATCCAAAGCCGGCTGGGTCCAATCCTGCAAGGCCTGAACGAACTCTGCTGGCTCGACCGCCAGCCCCCAGGTCTGTGCCCGCAGTAAAACGGCGAGTTGGGTAACCAACTGCACCGCCTGCTGCTGATGCAATGGATCGATGGGGTCAACGATGATCCGCGCTTCGAACTTACAGACCAATGCAGTTTCGCCCGTGCCGATATCGGTACCGGGCTCGATCTCGGCCAGCTCCAGGAACACTGCCGGTAACGCAATGCGATCCTGAATGTTCGGCCAGGCTCTCACTGTCTGAACTCCTGGCAAATGACTCACCAGGTGTTGCTCGACCGCTTGGTAAAGCTGGTCCAGGCTAAAAGGTTTGTCAGCCATTACCCGACCCTCTTGAGGTATTTCTGCAGCTCAAAGTTGAGTTCCTGTTTCAGGATCTCCAGTAAGCGTTCATCAGCCTTTTGTACCCAGCTTTCAAAGTGGGGACGGGCTTGCTCCAGAGAGACCTTCGCCTTTGCCAGCGGAAAGCGACTGCCATTTTCCGCCACCCATCCCGAACTCGGCCCGCGCCCCGGCGACACCGTGCTGTCAGGGTAATCGTCAGCATTGAAGTGCTTGCTCGCGGTACGGATCCAAATATCCGGCTGGTTTCCGTAAACCTTCTTGAGAAACGCGCCTTGATACCGCCGCCCCGCCACCGACACACCGCTGCCTGTCTGTCGCGCGCGGCCGATCCGGCTGGACTCGATAGCGTTCAAACCGAACCACAGCTTGCCGCTCGAAGCCCCGCCGGACACCGGGTAACTGCGCAACCGTTGACGCACCGCCGCGACAGCAATGCGCTCTTGCCGACTGACCGCCCGGGCGATATGCGTGCGCAACCACCCGAGCGTCTTGTTGATGGCTCGACGATGAGCAGTCGCAGCAGCCTTGGGCACCAACTTGGCAAAGTCCTGAAACGCCTGCAGGTCTGCGGCGGACGACTGGATGGAGATCATCCCGCCGCCCGCCGAGGGCTTGTAGTAGCTACCGATGCTCATGGGCGTAACCTCAGAATCAAGGCGATCAGACCGTCGCCACTCGGCTCCAACTGCAGCAGGTCGTAATCGCCGCCGCCATCCAAGGGAGGCAAATCGACGCTGACCAATAGGCCGCGTTTCAAGCCTTCCGAATCGCTGACGCGGATTTCAAACCGAGGCTCGCGCAAGCCGGTGTTCAGCTTGCCGAGCTTGGGCTGCAACCAGGGCGCCGCGAACATGCCGAGCACTGGTTCGTCACGACCCTCGATCCGTGCGGTATCGCCCAGTGTTTCGAACACCACCGCGTCGATGTCGTCGATCAGTTCGCGGAAGGCCACGGTCACATCTCCAGCAGGATCTGCGCCCGAGGCCGCGTGCACAGGTGCAGCGGGTTGGACTGGGCTTCACCGGCGACGCCCTTGTTGAACGGCAGCGGCTCGATCTTGCTGTAGTACGGGATGCCCTGGGTGTTGACCGTTTCCATGTAGTCAGCCGGTGCGAAGGACGAGATATACAGGTCCGGCACGCCTTCAGGGATCAGCAGCGCCTTGTCGTCGTGGACGAACGAAACGCCGGCAACCTTGCCGCGATAGCGCTCCCAGACGATCCCGCCGAACTCGAAGCTCTCACGGGCATCGCCACGCAGGGACGCGGCTTGCATGGTGTTGAGGTACGTCTCTTTCACCGACTTGTGGACGATCAGCTTGTTCCAGAAGTTTTTGCCGCACATGCCTCGGGAGCCGCTGCTGGTGACGCTGCCGAGGGCTTCCTCCTGCATGTCCAACGCTTCGCCGCATTTGACCCGCAGCTCGGTGTCTGGACTGTTCAAGCCCATCTGAAGCTTCTGGCGATTCACGCCGAACGATTTATAGATGTCTAACAGGACCGTCTTGCCATCGGCGTCCAGTACCTGGCCGTTCAACGCGCCCATGCGCTGGAACTCGTGGGTGGCATCCAACTGGCGGCGCGCTTTCGCGAGGCGCTTGTTGACCACGTCCTGCACGGCCTGCAACTCACTGCGGGTACCGAACGCGCGAATGCCCTGGATCTCGTCGGCCTTGATGGTGAAGCGTTCGGGCAGGTGCACGGTGTTGAACGGAATCAGCTGACGCTTGGTCGCGCCGACCACCAAGCCCGAAGTACCGCGTTCACCCGCCGGTACCAGGGCCAGGGTGTCGCCGTCCTTCTCGATCTGCACGGTCAGCGTGCTGATACCCTCTTCGCGGAACAGGCCCAGGCTGCTGATGCGCCCTGGCAGGTATTCCTGGTCATTGATTGCAGCGGTCAGCGAGGAGACGCTGAACGCATCGTCTTCAAAAATGGCGATATCGGCCATGGGTACTCTCCAGAAATGAAAAATCCCGCACGCAGCGGGATGAATAAAAAGGGGGTGAACGTCTTAGCGGACGATCACGAAATGGGTAGCCAGGGCCTTTTCAGCAGCGGGATCGAGGCCGGTCAAATGTGCTTCGCTGACCTCGGCAAGCCGCACGATCGCGCGACCGCGACGTGGCACATCCGATTCGCCCAGCGGCCCATAGAGGATAGCGATAGCGTTTTCGGTGCCGTCTTCGGCGGTCGACTTATACGGGGCGAACTCGCCGGTGAGTGTGACCAGGCCAAGAATCTGACCAGGCTCCAAAGCGGCACCAGCGGCGACGTTGATCGCTTCGCGGGAAATGTTGCCAGCGCCTTCGGACAGCAGGAACTCGCCCGCGTGCATCGATTCAGTTTTCATGGTCTTGCTCCTTTCGAGGTTCCGTTCTGTGCCGCCTGACGGCTGGCCCAGATTGAGTGAGTGTCGACCTGTTTGGCCTTGATCGTTGCGGCTGGGTCATCGTCAAGCGGTAGGCTGTTGTTGATTTCAAAGCCGCCGCCGCTGCCCACCAGCTTGTCGAACAACCGCGCGCGGACTGCAGCTTCGTCGAGTCCAGCGCTGATGAACTCGCCGGTCAGCTCTGGCAATCGTGCTGCTACGCACAGGCCGTGCAGGGCTTTGGCCTTGGTCAGCGCGGCCTGGATCACGGCTTCGCTTTCCAACTTCGTCACAGCGAGAATCGGGTCCACCAGGTTGCTGATGCCCGCCGCTGCACAACCCTGCGTGACCATCAGCGCCAACCTGGCAGCGTCCAATACAGGCGCCGGTGCCGGTGGATCGACGGGCTCGGCCGGATCGACGTCCGGTTCTTCATCAAGCTGGGCAAGCAATTCAGCCGGAGCATGCTGGAAACGCTGCAGCACACTGCCCTGGCCGAGACAGGCGCTGACCTTCAAACCGTCGCCCACCTCATCGGCCAGGCCCAGCGCCACCGCCTCGTTGGCCGTGAGCCAGGTTTCAGCATTGACCATCCGCCGCAGCTCGGCTTCGTCGATGTCCGGCGCCTTGGCCTTGTAGGCCGCGATGATCGCTTCCAGGGTCTGGTCCAGCACATCCGCGACACGGCGAAAGTCTTCGGCATCTCCACCGGCATAGGTGTACGGGTTGTGAATCATCAACATGGCATTGGCCGCAATCACCACTCGGTGAGCGCCGCACACCGCGACACTGGCCGCACTCGCTGCCAGGGCATCAATGCGACCCGTGCAGCGCTCTCCCAGGCGCGACAATGCGTTGTGGATCGCCAGGCCGTCGAACAAGTCCCCGCCGATGCTGTTGAAGGCAACAATCACCGGTGACGCCCCGTCGTCCATGGCGCGCAGATCCTGCACGAACTGATTGGCGGTGACGCCCCAGGCGCCGATCTCGCCGTATACGAAGATTTCGATGCTGCGTTGCTCGGCTTCGCCGCTGGCCTGGAGGGTGTACCAGCTTTTGTCGGCGACCTTGACCTGCTTGCCCTCCTTGTCAAAGACGCGGGGCTTGGCTTTTTTACTCATGATTGTTCCTTGTCGTCATTCGGCTCGATGGCATCAAGCGTGGTGTAGTTGAGGCCGAGTTCCGCGGACCGGGCGAGGTCGGCGGCGTTTTCCGCGTCAATGGTCTCCGCGTCGTAGCCGTTGCGCAGGCACATCTCGCTGCGCGAACCAAAGCCCGCCTGCACTTCCATCCGCCGGGCCTGGACGTCCTGCACCGGCTGAATGTAGGCCCAGCCTTGTGGCACCCAGCGTGTGCGCAGGTATTCGCGGCGACGCTGCGCGTAGTCCGGCAGCACCAGAGCACCGGACAACACCGCCATGTCCATCCAGGCAGCCCGCACCGGGCGACACAACTGGTGCACATACACGCCGAACTGCAGTTGCTCCAGACGCCGCCGAAACTCGTTGAGCACCACCCGGAGCGCGCGATCATTGACCTCGCGCATGTCGCCGGTGAGGATTTCGTACGGTGTGCCCGAACCCGCCGCAGCAGCCATCAACTGCTGCCGCATAAAGTCCGGGTAGTTGTTGCCGGCGTCCGGTGGCTTGGAGAACTCCACCTCTTCACCTGGCCCCAGCTCCTGCATTGTGCCGGGCTCCAAGGCGACCATCGGCGTGAAGCCGTCGCGGTCAATGTTCAATGGCATGCCAGTAACGGGATCGCGAGGCTGCTGCGTAGCCTCCGGTGCCGGGCGCTTGATGAAACCCGCAAACAGGTTCGCCACCTCCTGACGGAACAGCACCGCGTCGTCGTAGTTATCCAAGCTGCGCAGGCGCTTCAGCACCGGGGCCAAACGTGGGACACCGCGCAACTGACCGGGCTCCATCGGTTCGAAGATGTGCAGCACCTGGGTTGCCGGTACACGCACCAACTGGTTGTAGCCAGCGTTCAACGACGACGAGTCGCGGGGATGCGACAGGTACATGTAATACGCCACACGCTTGCCCGCCGGGTTGAACTCGATCCCGGCGCGGATAACGTTGCCGTTTTTGGCCATCTCGAACTTGTCGTGAGGGACAAATTCAGGGGCCAGCGCCTGCAGCTGCAGCGGCACTGCCAAACCCTCGCTCGGGCTGCGGGGTCGCAATCGCACAAAGCATTCACCGGCCGTTTCAACGGTGCGCGCCACCAGAGCCTGCATGCCGTAGAAGTCGGTCAGCTCATCGGCATCCGCCTCATCCACCCAGTCATCCCACAGCTGCTGCTTGAGCTTGCGCAGCTCGGCGTCGTCCGTGGTCGGCCTGGGCGTGATGCCGGTGCCGATCAGGTTGCTGACGCGTTTGTCGATGACGTTGAACGCGTACGGGTCATTACGCACCGCCGCCCGCGAACGCGCACGCAGGTTGCGCAGGGCCGGGGTGTTGATGCTGTTGATGCCGTTGTCGGTGGCTTCCCAACTGGCCGAGCGTCGGCCCTCACCGGCGCCTTCGTAACTGGCCTTGATGTTCGACGGCAGCAAGAATCCATTACGGGTCAGCGTCGGATAATGTCGAGCCATTAGATTCCCTTGCCTCCGTGGGTAAGCCGGATCACGCGAGAGCGCGGCCCGGCGGCTTGGCTCAGCGACGTGCGAATTTCGTCGCGGGCCTTGAGCAGTTCGTCTATAGAGCGGTACTCCACCGTGCGGTCGCTGTAGCGCACGGTCTTTTCACCGCGTGCAATGGCGCGCTCGATGGCTTCGAGGTGCTTGGGGGTAAACGACATATCAGCGTCTCTTCAGGTAACCGCTGGTGGAGCTGCGGCGTTGTGGGGGTGTAGCAGGTCGCGGTTGGGCCACAGGTGCTGCAGGTGGCGGTGCAGGTAGCGACTGACGCGCCGCAACCGGTGCTGGTGTTTCGTCAGCGTCGACGCGCTCGCCTTGTATGGGCTTGACGCCCAACACATCGTCGAACAAACCGGACTGAGCCAGCGCTTGGCGTACCCGCTCCCAGTCGTGTTCCTGGTAGCGGTTGATGCCCAGGTAATGCGCCATCGCCAGGCAGTACACCATCAGGTCGAGCGCTTCGTTGCGCTCGGCCTTGCCCTTGACCCACTCGATACGCTTGTAGCCCTTGACGTACCGGGCGACCTTGCGCTCGGCCACGCACTGGGCGAAGAAGTCGTCCGGCAGGTCGTTGGCAAAGTGCAGCGAGCCAGGCCCGTCCTCGAAAGCGTAGCGGTTGTAGATCCAGTCCTTCGCGGTGTCGGTACCGACGAACCACAGCTCGGCGCCGCCGCGTTCGGTCTGACCCTTCCATGTCACATCGACCATGGACGGTCGTTGAGCAATCACCGGTTTGCCGGGCTTGCTCGCGCCCTTAATGGCGAAGATGTTGCGCCAGCGCCGCACACGGCAGAACTGGTACACCTCGTCGGTGTGGTGACCGCCGGAGTCGACGCCCGTCGCAAGGATCGCCAACGCGACACCGCACGGATGCCGATATCGAACCTTGAGTTTTTCGTCCAACACCGCCCAGGTGCGTTCATCGGCAGGGTCGCCCCAGATCACCTGGTGGTCGACCACCCAGCGTTCCATGCCGACACCGAAGCCCATCACCATCAGTTCCAGGCGGTTGGCCTGGACGTCGACGGCGCCGGTCAGCATCAGTACGCCCACCGGCATGCTGCCAAGGGTGTAGGTCTCCAGCCGTGCCCGAGCGACCAGCACTTCTGCCTTGGTCTGCTCTTGCGCGCTGTCCCAGACCTTGGCGAGTCGGGTGTTGTAGAACACCTGCATCAGGCCCATGTCGCCCTTGGCCTGGGCCTTCTTGGCGTCTTCGAACTCCTCGGCAAGCGAGGCCCAGTCCTTCCAACCAATCGGCGAATAGAGCGCGTTCAGGTGGAAACCCACCGTCTTGCCATCGCCGCTGCCATGGGCACGCCACTCTCCACGAGCGAGCATGTCAGTCTTGTGATGCTCCTCGATCAGGACGTCACATTCAGGCGCGGCGCACTGGTAGTGAACCGTCTTGTAATCCTTGCTGTAGAGCAGCCGCTCCCACTCCAGCACCTGCATATGCCCGCAGGTGGGGCATGGCACGTAGTAGTAACGCTGATCGCTGGACTCGAACAGGTCCGAGATCCGCGAAGCGCCCTTGTACGTGGGCGAGCTGGAGAAGTAGATTTTGGCGTTGCGGCCAAAGTTGGTCGCCCGGGTTTCGGCCAGCACGACGGGGTCGCCTTCCTGGCCGACATCGTTTTCCCACCGATCGACCTCGTCACCGTAGATGTAGCGTGCCGACAGCTCCGACAAGTTGGCCGCAGAGCCCGCCGTGGTGACGTACAGAGCGCCACCCTCGAACTCTTTGGTGTCCATGGTGTTGCGCGCATCCCGCGAGCGGCTGGCCGCTACGCGCTTCGCCAATTCCGGCGTGGCCTTGATGGTCTTGCTGATCCGCCCGGAGACCCGTTTTGACAGGCTCAGACTGGGCAGCAGCGCCAGAATATTGGACGGCGCCATATGGATCAGGCCGCCCATCCAGTTCAAGGCGATCTGCGTTTTCATCAGCTGCGAAGCCACCATGGTGATCACTCGCCGGCACGGATGGGCAGGCGACAGGCAGCGCATGGGTTCGCGAGCGTACGGCGTGCGCTCAGTGCGGTACTGGCCGGGCTCAGGTGCGCCCGTGTCGCGTGGGATGCGCATGTACTCGTCGGCCCACTCATCGATCCACAGGTCTGGGTCGGGTCGTAGCCCACGGAAATACGCCTCACGGTACGCACGGTCACCGTCAGGAAATTCCGTGGTCATGGGTCAGCTCGTCGTCATTGCTCGTTCAAGGTCGGACGAGGACATGCGCTCAGCCTCTTCCAGTGATTTACGGAGTGTCGCCGTCAGGTGTTTTTCGATGTCCCAGGGGTCGGTCATCACTGCCAACTTGTGGGACAGCTGGGGCAGGAGGCCGAACAACTGGTCACGCAGATGGCGCCCGGCGTTGTAGGCGCCCAGCTCGACGGCATCCCTGGCGACCAGGGAGCCCTGCGCCTTGTGCAACTCGATCTCGGCCAGTTGTGCCAGATTGTGTTCGCGCATGGCGCGAGCCTTCTGGAAGTCATGACCCTTGACGGTGATGGGCTGCTGCGGCGCAGCCGTGTTAGTCGGCTCGACCAGGGGGGACAGTTGACTGTAAACGTCACGCTGGATCCGGTCTTGCTGGTGTCGAGCCGCGACGGCGGCCTTGCTGGGGTCGGCGGTTTCGAGGATCAGCGCTTCGGTTGCCAGCACGTCCACCATCTTGCCGTCAGGCGACAGCACCAGGCGGTTGTTGCCTTTGAGCCAGGTGATGTAACTCGGCGTCCTGCCGATACGAGCCGCGAAAGCGCTTTTAGACAGGAACAGTGGATCCGTCATAAGCCCTCCTTTTCAACGGCTTTTCAATGGAAACCTTTCAATTTCAATCGATTGAATTTCAGTAAGCTGGCAGCCCACCCGCTAACGCTTTCCCGCGGGTTTCATGCCCCGTGTCCCTCGAATGCTGCCAGGGTCCCCGGCGAATTTTCGGCGCACCACTTTGATGCAACCCTCTACAGGCCACGTATTTCGTGGCCTCCAGAGCATCAGGTCTGCCCGCTGCCCGAGGGCGGCACATCGCACACACCCAACCGCTTGGCGGCCCAGCGTTCGTACAGGCCAATGGCGACATCGGCGCCGGCCATCGCGGTGAGGCAGCCAATGCTCCCCGCCGCCAGGACCGACATGCCCGATGCGTGCAACAACATCATGGTGGAGAGCCCGCAGACCACACAGGCCCCGGATCGAAGCAGCAAGCGGCGAACCAATGACCAGCCGCTTACCCCCGCTTTGTCGGCCCGCCATGCCTCGCCGGAAATACCGCCGATCAGGGATAGCAGGATCACCATCCAGATCGGCATCTCAATAAGCGCTTGCTGCTCGTTTGTCATCGCCCTACCCCATAAACGCAAAAACCCGGCGCAATGGCCGGGTCTAGTGTGGTGGTGTGTCCCGCTGCTCGCGGTCGCACCTATCGAAGATGACTACTTTTTACAGGTGGATTCCGGTGGCAGCAACCCTGTTTTAATGCCACCCGGTGAATATCTGGTCTACGCCTAGGCAATGTCGGTGAATATCTTTATTTCGGCTTCCAGCGCCTCCGGCGCTGTCCTACCTGCCCCACTATTCAGAAGGGAGGTAGGACAGCTGGAGCCCGCTGAATTCGGGGCCTTGCCCTACTGCCCTACCTCTTTTAACTTTTTCTCGTGTAAAGAGAGAAAACTAAAAAACGCATGCGCGCCAGCGGCGCGTGATGCGACGCGCTACGCTCATGTGTGCGTCGTACGATATTAGGTAGGGAGGTAGGACAGGCCACGGAATGCGCGGCCTCCAGCAGTCCTACCTTGCAAACTTGAGGTAGGGCAAGGCCGGACAGTAGGACAGTTGTAGGCGCAAGTGTGCGAAAGGTCACGCAGCCTTCCCCATCAGCATGCCGGCAATGTGCAGGTGCGCTTCATGCAGGCGCTGATAGTAGGTATCGCGACTACACCCACAGTGGGTGTACTTCTGCGACAGGAAGCTTTCGTGGTTGCAGTAGTGTTCACGCACGACGACCGACAGCTGCGGCGGCAAGTGCTTGTTGACGATGAGCTCGATGTCGGCCGATTCATCTAACAGTACCCGACTGCCACGCGTGCCGCGTATCAACTCCCCTTTGCACTCCATCAGCATGGCAATCATGTTGCCGCCACTTGGCCCACTAGAGCCTTCGGGCACTGGCGAATGCAGATCCTGCGCCCAGAGCTTGAGCATTTCATCGATTCGTTTAATCAAAGCAAGGCTCCTCATCCCGTGCGCTATCAACCTGCAGCGCTGATGTATTGCCCCAATGATCTGGCTTCTTGTAGGCATATGGCCGAATACCACTTTTGGGCAACGGCGGCAGTCGCACCTTTCGCCATCCGAGTCGATGCATGATCGCCCCGACACGCATCTGCTCAGGCTTGCCCCAGTGGCCATAATCGAGCTTCAACGCACCAGCCAAAATATCCTCGCCGCTCGCTGTTGCGCCGATCTGAGATTCTTCCAACCACTTGACGACCGGACCTTCCCACTCATCCACGACAAAGCGCGACTCCTGCGCCTCGGCGAATAGTGGAGCCTCATCCCGGTTGACCCACCAAATGTCACCGGACTGATAACAGAACATCGCTTCGGCCCAGAGCTGGTCGCGGACTTCGCGCAACTGTTCCAAATCGACTTTGGTACACGCGACAGGCCAGTAACGCCGGTTACCCGTGGCGTCTTTGAGATATTCGTCTTGGTTCGTCGTACCCACAAAAACACACTGGCGTGGCACGTCCATCGTTCTTCGGCCATAGCTCTCGCGATAGGTGTCAGTCGAAGCAGAGAAGAACTGCTTAGCCTTGGTCGACTCAGCTTTGTTGAAACTATCCAACTCCCCCAACTCAATGATCCACTTACCACGGATCGCCTGGAAGCCGTCCTTATCGCCCAGGGCGAAAGGTGTATCCATAAACCAGGCACCGCCAAGCACAGACATTGCTGTTGATTTACCAGCGCCCTGTGCCCCTTCGAGGATCATCACCGAGTCAGCCTTACAACCTGGCTGCATCACGCGCCCGACCGCTGACACCATCCAGCGCTTACCAACCTTCGAACTGTAGTCAGTTGCTTCAACGCCCATGATGTCAGTCAACCACGTAGCCAACCGTGGAACACGGTCCCATTCCAGAGCATGGAGGTAATTGCGTACAGGATGGAAGGCATGATCATGGGCAACCACACTAACCGCTTCGATCACGCTGCTGGCCTTGACCCGAAGGTTGTACTGTTGTGCGAGCCACTTCATTACAAGCATGTCGTCGATATCTGCCCAGTCGCCGACACCGCCACCGTATGGGGCAGCACGTAACTTAACGATTTTTGAGCTGAACGCGCTGAAGCCGATCACTCCCGCCCAACGCTCATCGTTGCCAAGAATCAGCTCGACATTCTGCATGTGCGCTATCAAAGATCCGTTTTCGGTTCGGGCCAATTGATCCTTCCAACCACCAGCTGCAGGAGGCCTGACCACCGCCAGCACCTGACGGCGGACAGCCTCTAGGCCTTCAGCAATATGCAGGTCGTTGAAGTCGGTCCACTTGGTTTCGCGCTCACCGGAGAACACCGGAGTAACCACCTGACCACCGACGATCAGAGCGGCGTTGTTGGCCTTTTCTTCGCCAGGGTTCCAGGCATCGCCGTTGGGGCGCTTGGTCTTCCAGTCGTCGTCACGACAGATGATCAGCGGGCAACCGGGGAAACGTTCGCGCATGGCCTTGGAGACCGACAGCAAGTTGCCCGCGTCGAAGGCGACGGCGACAGCGAGCGAAGTCGCCATGTGCAGGCTTGCACCCGTGGCATAACCCTCACACACCAGCACCGGCTCACCCGGTTCAGGGTGCGGGCCGATCAAGTGGAAAGCGCCTTCCTTCGACATACCGTAGGGCCAATACGCTTTGTCGCGCCCGGTGTCCTCTTGCTTCGCGGGGAAGATCACCTGCAGGCCGACGATCTGGTCGCGCACGTTGCACATGGGCACTAAAAATGCGCCTGTACGTGGCGCATAGCGAACCTTAAAGCCTACGATCTGCTTTCGATCCAGGTAGGCGCTTTTACCCTTTTCTGGCATGCGCTGGAACAATGCCGATGCACGATTGGCCGCTCGGCGGGACGCGTTGGCCGCGATTTCGGCAGCCTTGCGCTTTGCATCTTCCTGTCGAGCACGCATTACCTCGCGCTCTTCCGGGCTCATGCGTCCGGCCTTTACTTTGATTTTTTGGGTATCGCCAGATCGCCAATCACCGAAACTACCGAATATCAGAGTTTCGTTCTTCTCGGTGCGGTGTTCGTGGACAACATACCAGCCATTTTTCTCCTTGCCCTTGTCCTGGGTGGTTTTGCAGCGAGTGAGCTTGCCGAAAACCAATGGCTGATCAGGCTCAAGGCCATAATCCGCGAACTGATTAATTACCTCATCGAGCATAACGGGAAGCCCTCAGATCGTCTGCGGATTGGCATTCAACACAGTGAGTGCAACCGGGCTGCGCCAACCGACGAGCTTCCGGGATTGGCTCATCGCATTCATCACAGAACATCAACGAATACAGGGTCGTGGCAGAAAGCTGGGCTGCGCGAGCAGCCAAAGCCTGATCAAGTCGTTCCTGCACCAGGTCATTTGCAAAATCAGCAATATCAGCCACGTTCCACCCCACGAGTAGTCTGGTTGACGTAGCGGGCGCGGTTGTACATACCCAACAAACCCTGGATGCCGCGAAACACCAGCTGGCGTATCTCAGCCAATTCGCCGTCGTCGACTTTGCCGTCTCCAATATGCTTGGCCCAAGTTTCGGAGAGGTCCGCTACCTGCCGGAAGAACTGCGCGATCCCAGTGGTAAGGGTTTCGGGCATGTCATTGGTGTACGACTCGGCCAGCTCCTGCCAGATCGTGTCGCCAACCAGGCCGTGCACAGCATCGAGAATCCTACGGTCCTTGGTCAGTTCTAGGATCTCGCCAAACTCTTGAATATTGACCGTGTGCGAGGGGTGAGTCGGAGATAACTTGTGCTGCAACGTTGTGGCATTGCGGCCGGTGGTGGCGGCGATTGCAGCGGCGCCCCCCGGATAATCTCGTGCGGCGTGGTAAAGCGCTAATTCGAGCGTCAGGACTTCCCGTTGTGCTCGATCAACGCAACTCAGAGCAATTCGGCTCATGGCATTAATCCTAATAAGTTGCCAGTGCCGCGCGGCGTGCAGTGGTGTTACATTTGCCGCGTGGCTTGAAAGGGCCCAAACGCCGGCAAGATCCTCAAGATCGAAACCGGCACCGTGCCGAGGTGAGTGATCCGTCTCTCACCTCTGGCGCAACAGCTGCCTAATCTGTGGTGGAAAAGGCAGCAACCCAAGGCATCCGTGCCTTGGCAGCGCGGTAAAGAGAGGTGGTTAGCATGTGGTGTGCCCTCAACTCTTTATCGCGACCCGACAGCACTGTGGTGGTGTGTGCCGGGAGGAACTGGGCGGCCCTTGGGTCGCCTTTTTTCTTAAGCTGCTCGAGCTGTAACATTCACAGTGGCAGAGGTATGCGCTGCTACTCGCAAATATTGCCAATCAATATCGGGGCGAAGCACTTCGCAAGTCACCTTGCCCTTAGTCTGTCGATCGATAGCAATGGCAAGACCGGCGTTGGCCCGACGATTGCCATAGGCAACTTGCTTAAGCTGCCCAGCCGACGTACCGCAATCAGCCGCAAATTCTCCAAGCTGTGCGGCATCCATACCCTTAATAAAGTCCAGTAGAGTCATGTCCACCTCCAAAACACAGCCGCGAGATTAGCAACTGCTAATCCATGATGCAATAGCAGCTTGTAATTTACAAATTGCTAACGCCAGAGACATGATTCTCATATGGATATTTACGAAAAACGCCTCACCATTCTCAAAGCCCTCATTGGTGAAAATCAGCTGAAGGAATTTGCAGCAGCTCATCTCGATATTGACGCTTCCTACCTTTCGCAGATCCTCAATGGTCATCGAACGCTAGGGGACCGTGCCGCGATGAATCTTGCTAAAAAATTAGCTATTCCTGCAGAGCTGCTTACAGAGGGAAATTACTCGGCTGCCGACCAAGACCGCATAACTGCCAAATGGTTGGCACTTAACCTAAAACCACCGACACTCCCTCATCCAGCGTTTTTCAACGCCACAATAAACGAGACTGCTCAACGCGTTGCCGAGCACAGAGAATGGTCCGTTAAGAACCGTGAGACTGCTCCAGTGCCAGTAGTAGGTAAGGCGATGCTTGGTTCCGATGGGTATTTTGATGCGCTCGACTACCCCTCCGGGCATGGCGACGGCTATATCGATATTGTCAGTTCCGACCCCGACGCCTACGGACTCAAGATGGTAGGCAGCAGCATGCACCCGCGAATTAAGAGCGGAGAATTCGTTTTGATTGAGCCAAATCACCGCTATCAGACTGGCGATGAGGTCCTTGTGAAAACAATGGACGGTAGAGCAATGGTTAAGGAGTTCATTTACTTCCGTGACGGCCAGTATCGATTCGACAGCATTAGCGACGGCTATCCGCCAATTTTTCTTGATGAGCATCTCGTCGAAAAAATCCATTACGTCGCTGCAATATTGAAGTCGTCAAAATACATCGACATCTAAATTTAGCATTTGCTATTGCATAAAAAATTAGCTGTTGCTAATTTTGCCTCACCTCTCCACCACAGAGCCGAGGCAAGACCATGCACACCACAGCAACTCTGCACGCCCACCCGGCGTGCAAACCCATTCGAGTATTCGAGATTCGCTCCCTAGCCCGCGAATACGGCTGCACCTTCATCGCGTCCAAATCCAAGCTGCAGCAACGCTTCACACCTGCCCCTTTCGACCCTAACGGCGGAGGGCAGGCAGCATGAGCCGGCTAAAACTCAGCAACCAAGCCAAACAACTGCTGGCGGCCCAAATCCGCTTGACCGGCACGTTCCATCACGACCTCAAAACCGAGATCGGAATGAACGTTCAAGCAACCGTCGAACTCGATCAATGCACCTCGGCTGTCCACCTGGTGGTCATTATTGGTGGCACGCGCAATAGCGTCACGATGGATCGCAAGCACCGCAACAACGGCCGGCGAGCCGCCCGTTTCATCGAAGCGAGCGCGAATGGGTGTGTTGAGTCGATGTCTCTCGATGAAGCGGGTGGGCATGAGCTTGCGACAGATACAGAGATCATGCTTCGCCACGCCGTCAGGACGGGCAAAGGAAGCTACTTTCCACGCATCGCCGGCATAGAAGACCTCCGACTCACCGTCACACCAACCCAGCGTGGCGCGATAGTCGCAACCCTCGAAACTGACGATGCAAGCGCCCAGATTCTTCTGCCAAGCGCCCCTCGCGAAGCCTATGCCGTCCTTGCAGAGCATCTCGAACGCTTTGTTAACGGCCACCGCTTGGCAGTGGCCGCCTAGGAGGACGACATGGAACGTAACCTGGAACAAGCCGCCAAGTACTTCGGACTCACACGCCCCAAATTGATCGCCATGATGCGCGAAAAGGGCTTACTCAATGACCGTCGCCTTCCAGCCTTCCCTGTCCGTGATCGCGAATATCTGCGGGTGAAAGACAGCAACTGGTACCACGAAAAAGCTGGGATGCAGTACAGCCAGTCGACCAAAGTCAGGCAGGCAGGCATGCGCTGGCTTGCCGATCAATTGGGACTCGAAATGCCAGCCTTCCCGGAAGACAACCGTGACGTGGCCTAGGGAATACGCCCGCCAGATCGTCGCCATGCGCACACGCGAGGAGCGCAATGCCGCACTCCTCGAAGTGCCAGAACATCTGCGGGAGCTGACCAAACGCCATTGCCTGAATGCCTGGAATCATCCTCAACGGAAGAAACCCAATGACTGCACATGCTGACCAACAGCCACTAAGACTGCTACCCGCACCCGATCCGGCGACAGTCGAACTGCTGTACCGGACCTTTGGTGACGTTCTGATCCCGGTGGAAAAGTTGCGCGAACGGTACTTCCGGAACCTCAACGAAGGATCTTTTGCCGACGCAATTACGACAGGCCGAATTCAACTGCCCGTGACAACGCTGGTCAACAGCCGCAAGGCGCCGAAGTACGCTCACATCAAGCATGTGGCCTCGCTAATCGACATTCGCGCCTACAAGGCGGATGAAGATATGCCGCGACCAGAAGCCGTCGAAGACGAGGTGTGACATGTCACTGCTCGATCAATGCCGACACTGCGATACGCCGTTATCTGCCGAAGAAAAGACCAGCCGACTGTGTGATGAATGCAATTACTTTGCCGCCGATTATCAGCGCTATGACGCCCTGCGAGAGGAAGGTTACATGCCCTATCAGGCCAAGCTGATGTGTGGCCTGGCAGATCCACCAGATCCAGACGACGAATAACACACCAATTGGCTGCCACCACCAGCCAACACACCACCAGGAGCACACCACATGACCGCAATTCAAATCTGCGCACTGATCAGCATCATTTTCGCAGCCGCGATCCTCTATTGGGTCGGCTATCGGGGAGGCCTGATTAATGGACGCATCGAAGGCATCGACGAAGGCAAGGCTATTCAGCAATCAGATAGCTCGGGCGCCATCCAGGACCTGGAGCTGTTGCTTGAGCAAGCCCGGGCTCACCACAAGGAACTGTTTGCCCATTACAAGCGGGCATTGGATGCATCGAAGTTGGGAGAGCCAGCTCGCAAAACTCTATTGGATATCGCCGAAAAGCTGCGTATCGCAGCCGAGACATTCAGCGCGTTCCGCACCGGCAAGAAGCTCGAACGTGACTCGCTAGCTCTGCGCGACCAAGCACTCGCCATGGCGGCGTTACTAAATCCAGCAGCACCAAAGCTGGAACCGACCCCAGCAAAAAGCTCAATCACTGAGCCCCAAGGCCGATGGGTGATAGAGCGAGGGCCAACCGAAGCAATGTGCCCTGAAGAAGCCCGCAAAGCACTGCTATTTTTTCGGACCGAAGCGGAACTTCATACCCGAAACCAAAAAGTAGTCGGCGGTGACGTATGAGCCGCGCCATTCCGATGCTACGCCTAACACCCCAGGCCGCCGGCACACTGCAACAGCAACATGCAAAGGCCACCAAGGATCTTCGCGCCCTGACCCGCTACAGCAAAGAGTTCGACCGCCAGTTGAAAGCACTGATCGGCTACGAAGCTCTGCGCCAATTGCACAAGGCAACCGACAATGCCCTGCTGATGGCTGATCTCGTGAAGGAGGCCGCATGAACCGGATCCTCACCTCCACCGGCAAGTACTTCGATCTGTTCGAGCCCCAGGCCGACATGATTGACCCGCGTGACATCTCACACGCGCTGGCCCACCTGTGCCGCTTCAACGGCCACACCCGCGATTTCTACAGCGTCGCCCAACACAGCTGCATCGTCGCCGAACTGGTGCCGGAAGAACACAAGTTGGCGGCCCTGCTCCACGATGCGACCGAGGCGTACCTGGGCGATATGACCCGGCCACTCAAACAGTGGATGCCCGACTATCGAGGATTTGAGGACGTCATATGGGGGCGTGTCTGTAAACGCTTCGACCTGCCCTTCGATCTACCCGCATGCATACACCAGGCTGACCTGATTGCGCTGGCCACCGAGCGCCGCGACCTCATGCCAACCGATCCGGCTATCTGGGATTGCTTGGTCGGTATCGAACCCATGGTTGAAATCATCCGCCCATGGCCTGCCGCAGAAGCGCGAATCACCTACCACCAGCGCCTGATGGACCAACTTGCTATCGAACACCGGAGGAAAGCGGCATGAAGAACCACCAGGACAACGCCAACGCCCTGCCCGCTTTTCTCCGCGTTGGAAGTGGCGTCGACACGCTAGAAACAAACAGTCTCTGCTGCGCAGCAGCAGGCATTATTGCTTCTTCCAGCGCCACTACCGAGGCACTTATACCCCACGAAAAGCTGCGCGGGGCAGCGCTCGCTGATGCAACGCTCAACGCTCCGGTTCGCCCGCTCGCGCAGCCTGCTAAGGGGTATACGCACCTCCCCCTCTTCTCACCCACAGCACAAGAGCAGGCCGTGTTCAGGGTGCCCTACGAGCTACTTGATAGAGCCCTTGATGCTGCAGCCGCTGTTGGTATGCTCGACGTAGCGGATGAACTGGAACGCATCTTGACGAAGCACGACCAGAGCCGTACAGACGTAACGGGAATCAACGTTAATCGGTACATAGCATCCGACCAGGGCATGGAAGAGCACGAACTGGGCGAGTGGGTCGCCTATGGTGCACTCGACCACGTTCGGAGCCACCTGCAGGGGCGGATCGCCGAACTGGAGCTCAGCAAGCAAAACCAGCAGGCCGACAGCCTTCGGGCCTCATCCTTGCGAGAAGCCATGGAGAACACGGCGGCTAGAGGGGAGCGATGCGCACTGACGATCGGCGACACCCTACTGAAGGTGAGCTACCACGGAATTAAGTGGTATCACGACCTGATTACTCCAGGTAAGAGCAGCCTGCCGCTGACCACCGAAGAATTCGACCAAATCGTGACCAGGTCTCTGGGCATCGAGGCCACCCAACGTGTCGCACAGGCCAAGGCGGTGAAGCCATGACCTCACTCAATAAACCGCCGTTCGACTTCAAAACCCAATACACCCTGGGTTTCAACACTCAGGACGATGAGATCGTTGTCGACTTCTTCTGTGGTGGTGGCGGCGCCGGCACGGGCCTGGAAATGGGCCTGGGCCGAGCGGTGAACGTGGCGAAGAACCACAGCCCGCAAGCGATCAGCATGCACACCGTGAATCACCCAGGCGCCAAGCACTTCACCACCGACGTGTTCGATGGTGACCCGGACACCGAATGCGGCGGCAAGGCCGTGGGCTGGTTCCACATGTCGCCGGACTGCACGCACCACAGCCAGGCTGCGGGCGGCCAGCCGCGCAAACGCGAGATCCGCAACCTGTCGTGGATCGGGCTCAAGTGGGGAGGCAAGAAGCGCCCCCGGGTAATCAGCCTGGAAAACGTGAAGCAGATACTGCAGTGGGGCCGATTGATCGCCAAGCGTGACAAGGCAACCGGGCGGGTGGTGACCCTGGACCAGGTGCCGCACCCAACCAAAAAGGGAAAGACCACCAACCGAATCGCCGCACCTGGCGAGCAAGTGCCGGTATCAAACCAGTTCCTGGTCCCTGATCCGAAGCAGCGTGGCCGCACATGGCGCAGGTTTGTGGCGCTGCTGGAAGGGATGGGTTACGTCGTGGAGTGGAAGGTGATCAGGGCATGCGACTTCGGAGCACCGACCAGCAGGGAGCGCCTGTTCATGATCGCCCGGTGCGATGGCCGGCCGATCGTATGGCCGGAGCCTACTCACGCGAAGAACCCCACCAAGGGCCAGCAGAAGTGGAAAACCGCTGCTGACTGCATCGACTTTACCGACCTGGGCAAAAGTATCTTCGGCCGCAAAAAGGACCTGGCCGACGCAACGTTGCGCCGGGTCGCCAAGGGCATGAAGAAGTTCGTCATCGACAACCCTGCGCCGTTCATTGTGCCGATTGCGAACTGGTCCGGCGAGGCAGTGCAGTCAGCCGATGAGCCGCTGCGCACCGTCACTTCCTACCCGAAGGGCGGCGCCTTCTCGGTGGTCAGCCCGATCATCGCACCGGCAACGCACCATGGCAGCGACCGAATCAACGACCCGCTCGCCCCGTTGCCGACGGTGACCTGCGCAAACCGCGGCGAGCTGACGCTGATCAGCCCGTTGATGATTGGGGCCGGCGGCCCCGAGTATTCCGGTAAGCCGGTGAGCGTCGACCAGCCGACCGGTACGGTCACGACCCAGAACCACCGCGCGATCGCAGCGGCGCACCTGGTGAAGTTCCGCTTCGATGACGCGGGCAAGGCGCTGGACGAGCCACTGCCGACCATCACCAGCGGTGGCAACTATCAGCGCCCGGCCGGCGCAGCCCACGCTATGGGCATATCCACGGTGTTCATGGCCCAGATGAATGGCGGCTTCAACACCACGGTCGCCAAGAGCATCGAAGAACCGATGACCACGGTGACAAACACCGGCAGCCAGCAGCAGTTGGTCAGCGCGACTTTGATCACGAACACAACGGGCCATGCTCCCAGCGATCTTGCCGGGCCAGTGCCGACGGTGACCACCGGTCAACACCACGCATTGGTTGCAGCAAACCTGGTGCACTTGCGCGGCAACTGCGATGCACGGGACGTAAATGATCCGCTGCACACCGTCAGCGCCGGCGGCCAACACCACGGGTTGGTCAGCGCATTCATGGAACGGGCATTCGGCGGCAGTGTTGGCCAGGGCCTGGATGATCCGGCGCCGACCATCACCGCCGGTGGTGGCGGCAAGAGTTCACTGGTGTCGCTCACCCTCTCGCCAGAGCATGAAGCCGGCGCCCTGCGTGTCGCGGCCTTCCTGATCAGCTACTACGGCACCGAGAACACCAGCGCCTGCGATTCGCCAGCACCGACCATCACCACCAAGGACCGGCTGGCCCTGGTCACGGTGATGGTAAAGGGCACGCCCTACGTAATCGTCGATATCTGCCTGCGGATGCTCAAGCCGCCTGAGCTTTACAAGGCCCAGGGGTTCCCAGCCGGCTACATCATCACCCACGGATCCGACGGCAAGCCCTTCACCATCACCCAGCAAGTGCACATGTGCGGGAATAGCGTGAGCCCACCGCCGATGTCAGCCATCGCGCAGGCAAACGACCCATGGCAAATCACGATGCAACAGCAGGAGGCAGCATAATGATATTCGACGCCAATACAGACACGCTGCCAAACGCAACCATCAGCGGCGTATCTCATGAAGGATTTACCTGCACCACCCGCGACGGCAAAAAATTGCGCATGGCCCTGGTCGACGACGAGGGCAACATTGTCGAATCCGGGAACCACGTCGCCCAAGAAGCCTGGAACGTCTGTATCCAAGTGCAGCACAACTTCTGGATAGGCCAGGGCCACCTACGGGTACTAAGCAAACCCGTCCCCCTAGCACAAGCAAAAGCTGCCTAACTTCAGACAATCCGGAGCCCAAAGATGACGAAAAGTAGAGGAATTATGCGCCCCAGATGGGTCTGGACTCAGGCTCAAATCACACTGATGACCGAGAAATATCCAATCACGTCGAACACTCATTTAGCGGTAATGATTGGATGCACAGTCCCGCAGATCATAAGGAAAGCAAAGGCGTTAGGACTACAAAAATCAGGGATATCTACGCTAACTGGACGGTCACTTTCCCATGAGCATCGAGAGAGTATTCAACAAGGTTTACTAAGAGCCCACAAAGAAGGGCGCCTCAAGCCTCCACCTCAAGCAACAATTCAGGCAATGAGAGAAGGTGCTCGCCGCCCAGAAGTTGTTGCCAAACGAGCACAGCTAGCAAGTGCGACGATGAAGGGTAGACCCCAACGTATGGAGACTCTGAGCGCTGCTGCAGAACATAATGCTCGGGCCAAGATCTATACAGTTCTGACCCCAGACAGAGTGACCCTGACCTTTAAAAACCTCAGCCACTTCATCCGTCAGAATACGCATCTATTTGCCGATAGCGATGTGGTATGGCATCCGCCGGAGAGCCATCCGTGGTGCAGAGCTCAACGAGGCCTCTATTCGTTGTTCAAGGAAAGCAACCCAGCGAGCGAATGGAAGGGATGGCGAGCTGTGAAAAAAACTGTTCCTTCATATCGCGCCGTTTAAGCAACTCCAACATCAACGGAACACCGGGGCTTGAAGATTAAGCCCCGATTCCTGCTCGCCACTCCCCTGTTTTACGATCAATACGAAGCAACCGAGGCTGGCCCCCCTTCCCAACCAACAATAAGTCGATCACTTTCCCCTCTCTATTGGACGCCTGCATGCCGTGGTGATAGACGACGATCCGCTCAAACGTCTCTCTTACCAGGTGTCGCACCTTCATCCGGGCATCGAAGTCGAGCATCTCTACTCCGGAGGCCAGCCGCTCCCATGCCTCCGCAAGCCCTGGCTGGTCGCGGTTCGATACAGCGACCAACTCGCGCTCGGCCTGAGCCACTTCCTTTTGCTTAGCCGCATGCAGATCTTCTAGTTCGCGAGCCTTACGGACAAAAATCAACGGCGCGGCTCCACCTTCAGCGGCCAGCAGAGCCTCACTCACTCGCTCCAACTGCTGCTCGATCAGCGCTGCTTCAGCCTTGGCCGTCGACAGTCGTACCTGTAGTTGTTGCGAATGATCGTTTCCTTCCAGCAGGCTGCTTAGGTTCATTCGGTCGGTGCAATAGCTCATCAGCGCCTTCTCGATTGGCACAACACTGCAACTGCCGCCGATAGGGCATCCACTGTTATGTGAATAACCCACACAGATCAGCCGTCGATGGCCGTCAGACAAACTACCGTCAGACTTGGCCCTGTGCATAACATTCTGCCCAACCACCGCCGTACCGCAGTACCCGCAATAAGTAATTCCCAGGCCGGTAACAAGGCCCGGTATCTCTCCCTTGCCCTTGCGCCTGACCCGACTTTCGACCTGCAAGGATAGATCGGCGAACTCATCGGCCGTCAATATAGGCGGGTAGTACCCTTCTAGCCGATAAGTTTCACCGTCCAGCTCCAGCACCTTAATTCCCATTAAAGCTGGGAGTCTGACAAGCCGGTGCACCTGCAGCGCAGTGATGCCCTTGGTCGTGACGGCCAGACCGCGCTCTGTCATCTCGCGAATGATACGGACCGAACCATACCCTTGCCGGAACAACTCAATCACCAAACGCACCCCCTCGACGCGTTCAGCTACCAATTGGAAAGCCTGACCATCCCAGTGCAGCCACTGAGGATCCTTGCCGTTTCGGATGATGCCCCGGTAAGTGCCGGCAACCCAGCCCTCACATTGCCGGCGGATTGCTGCTTTCACACGCTTCGATTTGGTATCTGACTCTTCGTGCGCACGGATCATCACCAGTAGCGAATACACCAGGTCCATGGGCTGAGCTTTCAAGCCGGACCGGTTGTATTCCCGGCCGTCACTGGCAGTGACCACGGTGATGCCAGCGTTGATGATCTGAGCCAACTGCGCCTGGGCCTGAATGGGCTCGGCCCGACTCAGTCGGTCCAATCCCTCAACTACCAGGACGGAACCGTCAGCGATTCGGCCATCCTCGACCGCCTGAAGAAACACGCCCAAGGCACCCTGCTTGACGTGACGCTGGTGATAGGCGGATAGCCCCTCATCCCTCAAGGATAAGGACTCATCCAGTGCTAATCCCTTCTCGGCCGCCCAGCGCTGGGCGTACTGAAGCTGACGATCAGCGCTACTGCCGGTCGCCTGCCGAGGGTCTGAGAAGCGTAAATAGCTGTATACTCGCGCACCGTTTTTTGCCATTAGAAAAAATAAGCCCTGATGAGGATCTACCTATAATGATGACAGAGAAAGCCCCGCGTGTAGGTATGATATCGTTGGGGTGCCCGAAGGCTCTGGTCGACTCCGAGCGCATCCTTACGCAACTGCGCATGGAAGGCTATGACGTCGTGTCCACGTACCAGGACGCTGACGTAGTGGTGGTCAACACCTGCGGCTTCATCGACTCGGCCAAGGCTGAGTCGCTGGAAGTGATTGGCGAAGCCATCAAGGAAAACGGCAAGGTCATCGTCACCGGCTGCATGGGCGTGGAAGAAGGCGCTATCCGCAACGTGCACCCAAGCGTGCTGGCCGTGACCGGCCCGCAGCAGTACGAGCAGGTGGTCAACGCCGTGCACGACGTAGTGCCGCCGCGTCAGGACCACAACCCGCTGATCGACCTGGTGCCGCCGCAAGGCATCAAGCTGACCCCGCGCCACTACGCGTATTTGAAGATTTCCGAAGGCTGCAACCACAGCTGCAGCTTCTGCATCATCCCGTCGATGCGCGGCAAGCTGGTCAGCCGCCCGGTGGGTGATGTGCTGGACGAGGCCCAGCGCCTGGTCAAATCCGGCGTCAAAGAGCTGTTGGTGATTTCCCAGGACACCAGCGCCTACGGCGTCGACGTGAAATACCGCACCGGCTTCTGGAACGGCGCGCCGGTGAAAACCCGCATGACCGAACTCTGCGAAGCTTTGAGCAGCCTCGGCGTGTGGGTGCGCCTGCATTACGTTTACCCGTACCCGCACGTGGACGAGCTGATCCCGTTGATGGCTGCGGGCAAGATCCTGCCGTACCTGGACATCCCGTTCCAGCACGCCAGCCCGAAAATCCTCAAGGCCATGAAACGCCCGGCCTTTGAAGACAAGACCCTGGCGCGCATCAAGAACTGGCGCGAGATCTGCCCGGAACTGATCATCCGCTCCACCTTCATCGTCGGCTTCCCCGGCGAAACCGAAGAAGACTTCCAGTACCTGCTGGACTGGCTGACCGAAGCGCAGCTGGACCGCGTCGGTTGCTTCCAGTACTCGCCGGTGGAAGGCGCTCCGGCCAATTTGCTCGACGCAGCCATCGTGCCGGATGAGGTCAAGCAAGACCGTTGGGAGCGCTTCATGGCGCACCAGCAGGCCATCAGCTCGGCACGCCTGCAACTGCGCATCGGCCGGGAGATCGAAGTGCTGATCGACGAAGTCGACGAGCAAGGCGCCGTAGGCCGTTGCTTCTTCGATGCGCCGGAAATCGACGGTAACGTGTTTATCGACGATGCCAGCGGTTTGAAGCCGGGCGACAAGGTCTGGTGCACCGTGACCGACGCCGACGAATACGACCTGTGGGCCGTCAAGCGCGACTAAAAAAAAACCTTAAAAGCCCCGCCTCTGAACAAGATGCGGGGCTTTTTTAGGTCTATCGTTTGCCCATTGGCGTAGAAACAGGCAAGAGGCAGCGGGCATGCGTCAGCTTTCGGCAATTCATACACCCAAACTCAGCGACTTCGCGCACCTGGCGCAGCTCTGGGAAGATTCGGTGCGGGCGACCCACGACTTTTTGCCGGACAGCTACATCGTGTTGCTCAAGGAGCTGGTGCTGACGCGCTACCTCGACTCGGTGATGCTGATCTGCACCAAGGACGCGCGCCAACGCATCACCGGGTTCGCCGGGGTGGCGTCAAGCAAGGTCGAGATGCTGTTTATCGACCCGCAGCACCGTGGACAGGGCCTTGGCCGACAACTGCTGCGTTACGCGATCGAGCACATGAACGCCGACACACTGGACGTCAACGAACAGAACCCCCAGGCCCTGGGTTTTTACTTCAAGCAGGGCTTTGAGGTGATCGGCCGCGCAGAGCATGACGGCCTGGGCCGGCCATATCCGTTGCTGCACATGCGTTTACGCCAGCAGCAACTGCGCAGAGGCTGACGCAACACAGAATAAATGTGGGAGCGGGCTTGCCTGCGAAAGCGGCAGCCCCATCAGCACACCCTGGGCTGATACACCGCCTTCGCGAGCAAGCCCGCTCCCACAGTGTGAACCGTGTATTGACCAATAAAGCCCCTGCGCTGAAATGGAGCCGGGATTAACCCGCGCCAGGCAGGTACAATAGCCGCCCCCTTTTGCTACGGCCCTTGTCATGACTGACCCCATACGCCTCTCCAAACGCCTTATCGAACTGGTCGGTTGCTCCCGTCGGGAGGCTGAGCTGTTTATCGAAGGCGGCTGGGTCTCGGTGGACGGCGAAGTGATCGACGAACCGCAGTTCAAGATCACCACCCAGAAGGTCGAGCTGGACCCAGAGGCCAAAGCCACTGCACCGGAGCCGGTGACCATTCTGCTGCACGCGCCGGTCGGCGTGGACGCGGAAACGGCGATGGCCTCGATCAGCGCCGAAACCCTGTCCGAAGAGCATCGCTTCAGCAAACGCCCGCTCAAGGGCCACTTCCTGCGTCTGACCGCCAGTGCCGACCTGCAAGCCAAGGCCAGCGGCCTGCTGGTGTTCACCCAGGACTGGAAGATTCTGCGCAAGTTGACCGCCGATGCCGCCAAGATCGAGCAGGAATACGTGGTAGAGGTTGAAGGCGACATGGTCGCCCACGGCCTCAATCGCCTGAACCACGGCCTGACTTACAAGGGCAAAGAGCTGCCCCCCGTGAAAGCCAGCTGGCAAAACGAAAACCGCCTGCGCTTTGCGATGAAAAACCCGCAACCGGGTGTGATCGCCCTGTTCTGCGAAGCCGTTGGCTTGAAAGTCATCGCCATCCGCCGCATCCGCATTGGCGGCGTGTCCATCGGCAAAGTGCCGGTCGGCCAATGGCGTTACCTGTCCGGCAAAGAGAAGTTCTAAGCCGCTGCCCCCTTTCTCGACGCCGCCTGACCGGGCGGTGTCCTCAGTTGAATACCAGGATTGCCCACCATGATTCACAACGACGTACTGCGCAGCGTGCGCTACATGCTCGACATCAGCGACAACAAGATGGTCGAGATCATCAAGCTCGGCGGCATGGACGTGACCAAGGAAGACCTGCTGACCTACCTCAAAAAAGATGAGGAAGAAGGTTTTGTGTTCTGCCCCGACGACGTCATGGCGCACTTCCTTGACGGCCTGGTGATTTTCAAGCGCGGCAAGGACGAAAGCCGTCCGCCGCAGCCGATCGAAACTCCAGTGACCAACAACATCATCCTGAAGAAGCTGCGCGTGGCCTTCGAATTGAAGGAAGACGATATGCACGCGATCCTCAAGGCCGCCGAGTTCCCGGTGTCCAAGCCAGAGCTGAGCGCGCTGTTCCGCAAGTTCGGCCACACCAACTACCGCCCGTGTGGCGACCAGTTGCTGCGTAACTTCCTCAAGGGCCTGACGCTGCGCGTCAGAGCTTAAGGGCAGCGACGAGCCTCAAGCTGCACGTTAACGCTTGCGGCTTGCAGCTTGTAACTTGAGGCTTCAGAAATGACCTACCACGTTTCGCCCGTCGGTTTTGTGCGCTCCTGCTTCAAGGAGAAATTCGCCATCCCGCGCCAGCCGCAATTGGCGCCGGCCGCCCGTGGCGTGCTGGAGCTGGTGGCGCCGTTCGACAGCGGCGACGCGGTACAGGGCCTGGAGCAGGTCAGCCATGTGTGGCTGCTGTTTCTTTTTCATCAGGCCCTGGAAGACACGCCGCGCCTCAAAGTGCGGCCGCCACGCCTGGGCGGCAACACGTCCATGGGCGTGTTCGCCACCCGTGCAACGCACCGCCCGAACGGCATTGGCCAGTCGGTGGTGAAGCTGGACAAGGTCGAGCCCGGCCGGCTGTGGATTTCCGGGATTGATCTGCTCGATGGCACGCCCGTGTTGGATATTAAGCCGTATGTGCCGTATGCCGACATTATCGAGGGCGCCACCAACAGCATCGCCAGCAGCGCACCGCCGCTGATTCCCGTGCAGTGGTTGAAGACTGCCCTGTTCCAGGCACAAGGCCATGCTGAGCGCCTTGACGAGCCCTTGGTGGCGTTGATCGAGCAGTGTTTGGCGCAGGATCCACGGCCGGCGTATCAGACGCCTGGGCCGGAGCGCGAGTATGGAGCGCAGTTCTGGGATGTGGATGTGCGCTGGCACTATCCCGAGGCGGGCCTTATCTGTGTACTGGAAGTGGTTCCAGCTGAATAAACCGGAAACAAAATGTGGGAGGGGGGCTTGCCCCCGATAGCGCTGGTACATTCAACATCTCTGTTGACTGACCTGGCGCCATCGGGGGCAAGCCCCCTCCCACATTTAGATCTTCTTTGTTGCCCTGACTGTTTACTTCTCGACGAACGCACGCTCGATCAGATAATCACCCGGCTCACGCATACGCGGCGAAACCTTCAGGCCGAAGCTGTTCAGCACTTCGCTGGTTTCATCCAACATGCTTGGGCTGCCGCACAGCATGGCGCGGTCGTCTTCAGGGTTGATCGGTGGCAGGCCGATGTCGCTGAACAGCTTGCCGCTGCGCATCAGGTCGGTCAGGCGGCCTTCGTTTTCGAATGGCTCGCGGGTCACGGTCGGGTAGTAGATCAACTTGTCACGCAGGGCCTCGCCGAAGAATTCATTCTGCGGCAGGTGCTCGGTGATGAATTCGCGGTAGGCGACTTCGTTGACGTAACGCACGCCGTGGCACAGGATCACTTTTTCGAAACGCTCGTAGGTTTCCGGGTCCTGGATCACGCTCATAAACGGCGCAAGGCCAGTACCGGTGCTGAGCAGGTACAGGTGTTTGCCCGGCTTCAAATCGTCAAGCACCAGGGTGCCTGTCGGTTTTTTGCTGATGATGATCTCGTCGCCTTCCTTCAAGTGCTGCAATTGGGAAGTCAGCGGGCCATCGGGCACCTTGATGCTGAAGAACTCCAGATGCTCTTCCCAGTTCGGGCTGGCAATGGAGTAAGCGCGCATGAGCGGGCGGCCATTTGGCTGTTGCAGGCCGATCATCACGAACTGACCGTTCTCAAAGCGCAGGCCCGGATCGCGGGTGCACTTGAAGCTGAACAGAGTGTCGTTCCAGTGATGAACACTGAGGACACGCTCGTGGTTCATGTTGCTCATGTACGGGGGACTCCTGGAAATGGGTCTGCGCCAAAGTTGGGATGCGCAATTGCACAGCATTCTAATGGCGGCGACAATATCTGTTAACTGGATTATTAAGATAAGGGTTATCGGTTATATCGATATGCGATTTACTCTCCGTCAACTGCAAGTCTTCGTCGCCGTCGCCCAGCAGGAAAGCGTCTCACGCGCTGCTGGCCTTCTGGCCTTATCTCAATCCGCCGCCAGCACCTCGATCACCGAGCTGGAGCGTCAATCCAGCTGCCAATTATTCGACCGCGCCGGCAAACGCCTGAGCCTCAACGCCCTCGGCCACCAGCTGTTGCCCCAGGCAGTGGCGCTGCTGGACCAGGCCAAGGAGATCGAGGACTTGCTCAACGGCAAGTCCGGCTTCGGCTCCCTGGCGGTCGGCGCCACCCTGACCATCGGCAATTACCTGGCGACGCTGTTGATCGGCAGCTTCATGCAGCAGCACCCCGAGAGTCAGGTGAAGCTGCATGTGCAGAACACTGCGCATATCGTGCATCAGGTAGCGCACTACGAAATTGACCTGGGTCTAATCGAAGGCGACTGCAGCCACCCGGACATCGAAGTGCAAACCTGGGTGGAAGATGAGCTGGTGGTGTTTTGCGCACCGCAGCATCACTTGGCCAAACGCGGCGTGGCGAGCATGGAAGAGTTGACCCATGAAGCGTGGATCCTGCGCGAACAAGGCTCCGGCACGCGCCTGACCTTTGACCAGGCCATGCGTCACCACCGCAGCGCGCTGAATATCCGCCTGGAGCTGGAACACACCGAGGCGATCAAACGTGCGGTGGAATCGGGCTTGGGGATTGGCTGCATTTCCCGGCTGGCGCTGCGCGATGCGTTCCGCCGCGGCAGCCTGGTGCCGGTGGAAACCCCGGACCTGGACCTGGCCCGGCAGTTTTACTTCATCTGGCATAAACAGAAGTACCAGACCTCGGCAATGCGCGAGTTTCTGGAACTGTGCCGCGCCTTCACCGCCGGGGTTCAGCGCAGCGACGAAATCGTGCTGCCGAGCATCGCCTGATGCCTTAGATCAGAATCACGGCCCACACCAGGGTGATCATGGTCAGCGCCACGAATTGCGCGGCGCTGCCCATGTCCTTGGCGTTTTTCGACAGCGGGTGCAGGTCGAGGGAAATCCGGTCGATGGCCGCTTCCACCGCGGAGTTGAGCAACTCGACGATCAGGGCCAGCAGGCACACCGCGATAAGCAAGGCTCGCTCGACCCGGCTGACGTGCAGGAAAAAGCTCAGCGGAATCAGGATCACGTTGAGCAACACCAACTGACGGAATGCCGCCTCGCCAGTGAAGGCCGCACGCAAGCCATCCAGGGAATAGCCCCCTGCGTTGAAGATAC
The DNA here is from genome assembly GCF_963890955.1 of Pseudomonas sp. MF6747. Classification (NCBI taxonomy): domain Bacteria; kingdom Pseudomonadati; phylum Pseudomonadota; class Gammaproteobacteria; order Pseudomonadales; family Pseudomonadaceae; genus Pseudomonas; species Pseudomonas sp. MF6747. The sequence goes on along the minus strand of NZ_CAWPSZ010000034.1, from coordinate 20,247 downwards.
GTTTGATACCGGTTTGACCCTTGAAAGGCGACATAGATGTAGGCAACTGAACCAAAGAAGTGGGGAAACTAGATCACGCAAAGTCAAAAAAGCGTGAATCGGCAATGTCTTAGTGCTGCGAAATTGACTCAAGTTGTTGCAAGAGCAGCGCCGCCTGGGTGCGCGTGCGCACGCCCAGCTTGCGAAAAATCGCCGTCACGTGGGCCTTGATGGTCGCTTCGGACACGCTCAATTCGTAAGCAATCTGCTTGTTCAGCAGACCTTCGCAGACCATGGTCAACACCCGAAATTGCTGAGGCGTCAGGCTGGCGAGACCATCACGGGCAGCCTTGGCTTCGTCGGACACGTTGATTTCTTCAAACGCTTGCGGCGGCCAGGACACATCGCCGTCAAGCACGGTGCGCACGGCTTTCTGGATCGCTTCCATTGAACTGGACTTGGGAATGAAACCGCTGGCGCCAAACTCCTTGGAGCGCACCACCACGTCAGCTTCTTCCTGGGCCGAGACCATCACCACCGGGATCTGCGGGTATTGCCCGCGTAACAGCACAAGCCCGGAAAAACCGTAGGCACCGGGCATGTTCAGGTCGAGCAGCACCAGGTCCCAGTCGGATTTTTCGGTGAGTCGTGCTTCCAGCTCGGCAATGCTGGCCACTTCAACCAGCCGCACGTCCGGGCCAAGGCCCAGGGTTACCGCCTGATGCAGCGCACTGCGAAACAGCGGGTGGTCATCGGCTATCAGGATTTCGTATGTGGCCATTGATTAAATGATCCTGTTTTTTATGGCAGCCCTGACGGGTTCAGGGTTCGCCAGTACACAAGGCAACGGCCAGGCAGCCATCGCCACGGGGCAGGCTCAGCGTCAAAAACACCTGCAACGACGCTGAAAATTCACGGTTACGCCCCAATCGGCGCCCAGCATGCCCAGCGTAGCCTGGGGGGTCAAGCACTACGCCCGTGGGCATTTTAGCGAGTTGCAGGTTTGCAGTGCCATCATGCAAACGTCGTCTGGTCATACTGCCGGGACGTGGGGCGAGAGGCGCGCATGAACGCTGTCCGCCGGGTCCAGCGGCAACAGGAACTTGGCCGCCAGGTAATGGGTGCTGAATACGTCGAGGTAAGCATCCAGCACTTCACTGGCCGCTTGATCGCTTGCCAGCTCCAGGCACAGCGCGGCGACTTCGGCAGTGCAAAAATGATCATCCCGCTTGGAGCGACGCAGCTTGTAGCGCGACAGCTGTTCAGGCGCCAGGCTCAACACGGGCAAGTGTTCCAGGTAGGGGCTCTTGCGGAACATCTTGCGCGCTTCGCTCCAGGTGCCGTCCAGCAGGATGAACAACGGGCGCTTGCCCTCCTCCACGTTCACCTCACTGACCACCCGCTCTGGCGCGACGAATTCGCCGGGAAACACGATATAGGGTTGCCACTGCGGGTCGGCCAGCAAGGTCAGCAACGCGGGATCGACCTCGGTGCGCGACCAGGCAAACGCGGTGGTGTCGTCAATCACATCAGCAATCAGCCAGCCGGTGTTGCTCGGCTTCATCGGGCTAAAGCCGGGTACAAAGTAAAACATACCGCATGATAGCTAAGCCGCGCCGTGCGTGCAATACAGCCCTGTTTTTGCTTCAATGCTCGCCCCTTTGGAGCGCGTATGACGTACACGAATGCAGTAGCTGAGCTAAGCGCCAAGCACAAAGAAGCAAGCACCAAGCCATTTCTAGCAAGGGGTAGCCGCTCCCTTCGGTGTGAAGGCTGTAGGCTTCCTACTGACCATTGCGTCTGTGCTTCAAAGTCTAGGGTTTCTAGCTCTGCTGGGTTCTGTTTGCTCATGAGCAAAAAGGAATTGTTCAAGCCAAGCAACACGGGCTTTTTGATTGCTGACGTTGTACCCGATACGTTCGCCTTTTGCTGGTCGAGAGTTGAGATTGACCCGGAATTAATCGCTCTGCTCGACTCGCCAGAATGGCAACCCTATGTAGTGTTTCCCGGCGAATTTGTAGACGCTGAACGTGTTACTAACACGGTCAAAAATGAAGACGGGAAAAGGCCGCTTTTCATTCTATTAGACGCGACTTGGACAGAAGCGAGAAAGATTTTTAGAAAAAGCCCATATTTGAATAAATTCCCAGTTCTAAGCATTGAACCTGAAAATCTCTCTAAATACGTTCTTAGGCGTTCAAAAGTCGCTGAGCATTTGTGTACGTCTGAGATAGCTTCGCTGTGTCTAAATCTCTCTGGGGATTTGGATTCAAGCAATGCTTTAGACAGTTATTTTGATATTTTCTCGAATGCGTACATGAACGCGAAAAGACATTTTAAAGCATGAAAAAACAGCCTCTAGGCTGCTTTTCTTATTGCGGAATCGAATAATAAATATCTTCAAATATAGATTGATAAAAAGTAGTTTTGCAAACATTAGTTCTATCTCTGTATTTTATTTTGCTCAAATCGAAGTTCGGCGCAACAACAATTAGAAAGTAGCCAACGCTTCTAACAAATGCCTTCTTGCTATCGCTTTCATAGATACTTAACAAGTGTCTAGTAGACAACTCTTTATAAGAATAGAATCTGAGCTTATCCCCATACTTATTAATATTTGAAAAAAACTCGTCATGCTGCTTTCTTTTCTTGTTGTTGTTTCTTATCAGATAATCACTAAACATTTTATTAACGATATTGAAACCGATAGGATTTCTTTTTATTCTACATTCAAGAACTAATTTACTAAGATTCTCAATATTTAGTATCTCTACTTTCTGTTTTAGCAACTCACTTGAAACTTCTGAAATATCATTGCACACAAGAAGAATGCCGCGTGCCGTGAGGTATTTGTGCTGGTTTTCAACTGACTCATAGAGCGCCTTTAACTTTTCTTCTTTTATTATTTGATTCTTGTCCTTCATGCCTTATCCATTATTTTATTAGTTATTACTTTAAATATAATATAAATATAAAATATATCAAGCGACGGACTTGAAATAAATTAAATTAATGTTAATATTAAAACACACAACAAAAATATTAATATATGAATTACAACAAAGGAATTTACTCTGAATACTTACGACTAACAGTAATTCCATTATTTATAGCCACAGATATATTTTTAGTTATTAAAATTCCAGAGCAAACAAGCACACTTGAGTGGAAATTACTATTTTTAATGTCAATATTTCTCTCTATAATAATTACAATTGCCTATTCAATAGTTATAGTATTTATAGAATTAATACTAAAAGATATTATAAGCGGTCACAAAACCAAAGAAATGTTATTTATTTCAAAACCCAAAGCGCAATTCAAAATAGTTCAGCACACTAACAACTCTCAAATCAAACACCTAAAGGAAAACAGAACCAAATTCTACGAGAGAAACAACAGAACAATGAGGCGAAGAATAAATACAAGGAGGAATAATATATGAAAGAAAAAAAAGAATACGCAACAGAATTAACAGAAATGTTTATGGGCAAGATAAAGAGTAAATTTGACAAAGATATTCTGCTTTTAAGCTTCGATTACGACATAGAGAAAGACTACAGCGAAATTGAAACAAAGATAGCAACCACTTTATCAAATATGATTGAACAACTGAAAAGCAACATTAAGCTATCAATACTAACTGAGATAGACTTAAGAAAATCAGAATTTGAATTTATAAACGCAGAATTTGTAGGTTTGCTAATTCTCGCAAAATTAAGACTATCTATAAATCCAATAAAATCAAAAAGAAAATCAAGAATACTTGAAGTTAAAATAATACTCAGAGAGACAATATACAAAGAAAACAGATTATGTATTTACCACACCTTACCAATAGCCGAAGAGATATCAAATCAGCTTTATGGAATAATGCCAAAGTCTAGTGACGGAAAAATAAAATTCGTAGACATTAAAAAAAGACATGAACTATTAACACGGGTCAAAAAAAATGACAAAGGTGAAAATATACTGAGAACCGGCAGTCAGTATTCTCACATTGCACACTTACTGAGCAAAGAGAAAAAGAACTCTAAAAGTATCCCTGTATGGGTCATATACAACATTGGCTACGGCAACAACTGTATAAAGCGATACCTGTAAAGAACAGCCATTGGGCTGTTTTTTATTGCCTAAATTAACCCCTTATCCATTAAATATTGATTTTATTCATTCAAATCAACAAAATATTAAATATATTTCATTAACGCCATTGAAATAATATTTTGGTATGCTATATTATTTATATAGACAAATAAAAATAATGAAGGAGATTGATATGAATATAATCAACCAAGACCAATTAGAACTAATGTTTGACATGACAAAAAAAACGGCAACAAATACAATAAAACAAGCAATATGGAGTGCAATTCCAAGCGAGTCAGAAAACTACAAAGTGTCCGAAATAATAGAATCTCCAACCGAACTAGATTTCTTCTTTTATTTTAGACGTGAAATACAAGACAATGACATTTTAAGCGCAGAAATAATAGACAATAAAACTTTAAAAGTTAAGGTTAATTTAGTTAGCTCGTCCGCGCTCGTTGAATCCGAACTCTCTAAAATAATACCAACACAATACTTAAAAGACATAACAATAACTGCAATATACAGGCAGACTGATTATGATAGCAAATCATATAATGCAGAAACAATAATTGACAATTCAGACATGAATACCATTGAAGAAATGCTTGAAAAACTAAAAGATAAAGCAATGAAATATAATGAGGCAGACTTTATTAAAATACTAACAGAAAGCAGCCATTCTATAATCCGCAAGATTTTTTATAAACAGCCATAAGGCTGTTTTTTTAAGCCTTTCCCAAGCGCGATAAGCGCACCAGAAGCTTTTAATAAGCCCTTATCCATTAAATCATTAAATTATATTATAAAAACGCAATAACATTAATTTTACATTCGTCGGCACGTACTATCTTTTCAAAAATTTAGGTTATTTAGGCAAGCCAAGCATAGTTATCGAAATACATAAATTTAGGTTGTTTTAGATAGCGATATAATTTAGCAAAAATAAAGCAACAAAAAACAGCCTAATGGCTGTTTCTTTTTAACTTACAAATCAAATAAACGGAACATAAATCTCAATCAACTTCTCTTGCTCTTTAGTAGCAATTATTCCAAGTACGAAAAGCATATTACTAACAGACAAACCTAAAAAATCTCTCAACCTTTCTTTCTGAACTTTATCTTCTAGATATTCCACAAACTCACTAATGATTGTGTATCCCTTCAATTTTGTTAAGTCTTTCATATTTTCACCTTTTTATTTATTGTCTTGTTTTGTTTCCTTTTTTTCTGGTTTTTGTTCTAAAAGTGCTTGAACGATTGGGCTTAGCGCCTCTGTCTCTGCTCTCCCCTGCTGCTGTGTAGCGGCTTCCTTGCTGGTGTTGCTCCTAACGTCTATTTCTTTGTCTGGTGCTGCTATGGCAGTTGTACAAGCTGCAAGCACAAGCATTGCTAACAACTTAAACATATCTGTACCAATATTTTAATTCTATAAATTTGTTCCATGAATCGTTTTTCACAAAGAAAGCTGTTCTATTTATTGAATAGTAATTGAAGATTCCTAGCTGAGTTCCGTCAGTAGCATTTAACACATGAGCAAATTCATTTAATTTAATCTCATTTTCTACACGCTCTGAAAATTCAGGGTCAAGCAATATCGCTTGAAACTTTACTTTCTCATGAGTAATGAACACAAAGAACAATGAGAATAAAAGAACAAAAATGGAAGACAGCACTATAAGACTTGCGCCACTTACAAAAGATTCAGAGAATAATGATTTATAAGTTAGAAATAAAACTGATATGAAGATAAGCGCAAAGCTTGGGATTACTGAAAGCATTGCAGCTCTGTAGAAAAAAGCCCTTGTTGAACTAAAGCTTTCAACAACCTCTGCAATTTGTTTTTCGTTAGCAGTGTATTCGCTAGAAACGTCTGATATTATTTTGCTAATTTGCGAATCATTTAATATTTTCATTATTATAATATTTGTTTACTTAATATTATAATAACATAAATAAATATATTTGCAAGCAAATTGCATGCTAATTGCATGCACAAATGTAATTATTTTTTATTTTTCTTTTCTTTAATGCATTTCAAAATAATCTTTGAAAGCTCTATCTCGCAACGTATGTAAATATAAATCTTCTGCAAATAAAATATCATACTGAATAATTAATGTTTAGGTAATTATTTTATAGCACGCATATTGATTAAATCAAAATATATTATTAATTGCATGCAATTTGCTTGCAATTAAATTTATTCATGCTAATTTATAATTATACAAACAAATAAAATATTATGAAAGTAAAAAATAGAAATACGTCATTATGCATAAGAACAAAGAAAGAAATAAAGGAAGGTGTTGAAGAAATTTGCACGGATAGACAAATCTCGGCTACTGATTTAATTGAATCGGTTTTAGAAAAAGAAATTATTCAGCATAGAGAATCTAAAGAATCAGACAAACAAGAAAAAGCTTTATCAAGCGCGACACGCGCACCAGAAAAAAACAATAACAAAAACGGGGCGAATATGAAAAAACTACAAGAATCATTACAAGCGTCATTGAACATAGCTTTGATAATAACAATAGTTATGGCGCTAGTAGCACTAATAAGCTTTGCATTTTTACACTTAGCAACACCCATGATAAATGAGGCATTCGATTCTATTGCTGAGAAAAGAGAGCAATTCAGCTCATATGTTAAGAAAGAGAAAGCTGGATTGTCAGAGGTTTTGACGGGCAATTTAGAAAGCTTTCATGCAAGCGAAAATCTAAAATCATACAAAGAAGCTGAGCTAAGCAAAGAAAGAACAGACCTTAGAAACTTTGAATATAAAATATTAGGCGCAACAAAAGCAGAAAACAAAAAACACCTATTAGATTTAGATTATTACGTTTTCCTTAGAGGCTTAGATTTAGAGGAATTGAAAAGAGATAAAATTAAATCCACAAAAATACATTCAGCCTCAAGAACAGAAGAGATAAATAGATTTAATGAGGTCTACCCAAATGGAATAAACACACCAGCAGCAGCTTTAGAATATGGCCTTACTATTAAAAGACAAGACGCAATTTCATACGTAGATTCTGAAAGCAAGGACAAGAAAATAAAAGAAATGCAAGCAAACATACTTAAAGCAGCGTCTATTAAAGAAGCGCTACAGGAAAGAATATCAATGCAAGAGAAATACGAAGAACTAGAAGAAATACTATCAAACTAAAAACCAAAAGGAAAACATGAACAATCGTAAACGCTGCATTAGAAAAGCCAGAAAACCCATAAAGATAAAAGAACCTACAAAGCACGAGTTTGACTTTCACGAATTTATTGGCTCATTGCTTGTGTTTTTAACTTTTATTTGGGGATTTATTTCATATACAAACCACTATACTTTTTATTTTATACCTTTCTAAGCGGCGGCAGATAATCTCAACAAAAAACAAAAACAACACAAAAATATAAACCAATAATAAAAGGAAAACATGAAAAATAAAATAAAAAACAAAAGAACAATAATCGACAACAAGCTAATTGCGGAAAATGAGAAATCGCCAGTAGAAAGCGGCGAAAAAGAAAGCGCCTTGGAAGCATTTTGTCTCGCTATCGCTTTTATATGCATAGCCTTTACCGCAACAATATTACACATGCTAAATAGCTCGCCTCTAAGCATGAAAGAAATTGGAGATAAACTAACGGCAATAAGATACGGCTACAGCGAACAAATAAAACCTGACGAATACGAAAGATTTGACGTTTTCTACTCAATTGAAAATTGCAGAATAAATAACGTTTGCAAAACTCAACTAATAGAGAGGATTTTTAACCAAGAGCCAAACGCTGTACTCTCAACATTGAAAGAATATGAAGTGCCAGAGTTAAGCGAAAAAGACATTAAATACGCCGAGAAATACAACAAGATAGAAAATATAGTTCGCGGAATAATTCAAGACAAGAATCACACAGCCAAAATAACAGCAATTGTTCTGAGATACGATTTCATTAAAGAAAGATACAAAACAGAAATCCGCGATAGTTTCTATGAAAATCTAACTGTCGGAGATTATGACGCAGGCCAAAAGCTAAAGCAACTTAAAACCTACGAGATATTTAACGCGATTATAAAAGATGAATTTGGTGGACTTGACGTAGGTGGAAGATTGATTAGAGCAATGAATCAATCAAAAAATATAGTTGACGCAACAGAACAATAATAACTAACAATAAAAGGAAAAATATGATAACAGAAAATAAAAACGGTATAGCAATAACAGTGACACATACGAAAGGTGGTGTATCTAAGACCGATTCAATTTTTAATCTTGCATATGCGGCGGCTATAAATGAACCCAATAAATCAGTATTGATAGTTAATGCTGATAATCAAAAAACTCTAGAACATAGATACAACAGAAGAAAGAAAAACGGTTTAAAAGATTTGGATAACGTGACATTCGACAACTGCACGTCTGCTGCTTTAAAGCATACAATACCGCGCTACAAAGAACTTTATGATTATATTTTTATTGACGTAGCAGCAAATTCAGACGATTCAGCATTAACGATTTTTACTTTTTGTGACTTGATTTATCTCGTTTTGAATCCTTCTAAATCATGTACAGAAGTAGTTCCCGCAATCATTGAAATCATGAAGCGCTCTATCAAGGTGAGAAGCTCTGCTTGTGTCTATAAGAGCTTTTACAACAGAGTAAGCCCGATACCACATGTTGCCGCTGCTCAGGTCGCTGAGAGTAATACAGAGATTGCTAAGTACGCTTCAATCATTACTCCTTGCGACTTCACTATAGCTACACGTTCAATTTACGAACAATGCTCAATAACCGGCGAAAGCATAACAGAAAGGAAAGTCTTAAAATCTGACGCTTCGGGAAACAAAGCGAAGGCTGAGATTGCTGCATTCTACGCGGATTTTAAAAACACAGTAGAGCTAATAGAATTTTCTGGTGATTTGAATGAATAAACTTGAAGAACAAATTAGAAAGCTGGAACAATTAGAAAAAGAAATGGAAGCGGAACATGAAAAAAGAAATACAAGTGCTTTATCAACAACACCAGAAAAGCTTTTAAAAAAGGAAGAAACACAATCAAAGGACACAAAAAACATAAAGTGCAAATCAAGAGAAGTTAGATTGATTTTAGAAACAGATAGTGATTTATACCGAGACATAAAGGAGCTTGAAGCTATAGACCCGCTTTTTGAATTCAATAGAGCAACATTACGAAAGATTGCAGAAGCTTACATAAAAGACAGATTGAGAAAAATGAAAGACTAACAGCCACTAGGCTGTTTTTTATTGTCCGAAATTTGATTAATATTTTTTATATATTATAATGATATATACACATAATACAAAAGGAGGAACATGTTTAAAAAATACCTTAAAGAAATGGATTTATTCATAAGCGCCACTAGGGCAAAGCTTTTAATGGAGAATGAAGAAAACAAGAAATTCAAGAAAATAGAAGCTCAAGACATTATCTACGCTGCGAATAAAGTTGAAATTAAATACTCTGATAGCATTCAATTAAGTATTAGAGACATAGTAAGTTCATTTAGCGAAAACGATATTAGGAATTTAATTCTAATTCTTGAGCCGCTAGCTTTAACAAAAGAAACTCAATACAAAGAAATAGAAAATAACGTGCTTTATGTCTATAGAGATTCTTTTTTCAATGAGAATGACAATTCAAGTCTTCTGACTTTTGAAAGAAATTATCTGATTCATTTATCAAGCGCTTTCATTGTCCACTACAGCACAGCGGCTGTAGACATTAGAGATTCTGAAAGAGAGGCTGAGCCTGACGAAGACCCTACATACGTCGATTTTTGGGAGAAGAAACTAAGGTCAACGTACAACATAAAGCTTCAAGACTTTGACCTAATAGACGCTGAGAAGCACATAGAAAAATTCGAATTATCAGAAAAAACAACGAGCTATTTTTCGTTTTTGAAAAAGAAAATGAAGTTGGTTTCAAAAGATAGGTTGGTAGAAGAAGTAGAAAAAAGAATCGAAGCCATAGACGAAGAAATAAAAAAATACGAAATGGATATTGTAGAAACAACAGCTTTAATCGCAAGGCTTCAAGCTTCTAACGATATAAAAAACGAATACATTGCAGAAATTGTCGAAGCTAGGAAAGACAGCCCTAACTTCTACGAAAAATACTTAACTAAATTTAAAAATAAGAGAGGATAAATATGGCAAACTTAGACCAACTACTACAGAAATTAAATTCCGGTTCATTTAATGAAAGAGAATTTTTAGCTGAAATAGCAAGTTCCTCAGAACTTGTAGAATCAAAAACAGCGATTTGCCGCGTACTGAGCGGCGCTATTTCCTTGCTAGAGCTTAGAAAATTACACGATATGAATAGCAGTGCAATAATGATTGATTCAGCAAGAAAAGACTTACTAGAATCAAATATTACCTATAGGAATCTTGTTAAGATAGCTGATAATGTTAAAACATATGCGGCATTTGATAGATATTGCACAACCAACAAAATAACAAATATTGAAGTAAGATTCTCAGATAAAGTAGCACTTGCAAAAGCACAAAATAAAAAGTAAATACTATAGTTGATTCATTGTATTATGTAGAAGTTATGTTACAATATAAATATAACAATCATAATAACAATGAAGAAATATTTTCTCTACATATTAATTCTAATATCATGCGCAATTTCTAATGTTGCGCTTTCTGCACAACCTTCTAATTCAAATCAAACCCAAGCTGACGCTGAATGCGGCGTCACAGCTAGCGGCTTCGTGCCGCCTTGGAGCTTTTGCTTTGCCAAGGAAGACAGGTCAGCGCAGTTGTGGGCCGCTTTAAATCCGGCCATGTTTGAAGTGATTCAATTCAAATTCATAACGAATGTTAAAGACTTAATACCTGACGAAAAAAATAGAACCAGCATTGACAAAGACCAGATTTTAGAAAATGCGACAGATAGAGAAAAAACGCTTTCATACATTTACTTTGTTCTCAATGAATATATTTTCAAATTTGGGCTTTACATATTTGCTGCAATATTCGTTATTTTATTCATATTTAAGCAAATGCCCGGAAACTTAGAAAGAACCGGGAAAAATGGCGCTGTTTATACATTGCATTGTGCTTTTCTCACTGGGCTTTTGTTCATTGGATTAATGCCTTTTTACAAAGATAACGGAAGCATAATTCAATACTACTTCAATTATTCTAAAGTGTATGGCGCAGCAGTAGCAAACTCATTTCATAGATTTACTCTTGCTTCTACACAAAGCAACACTGTAGTAACAGATACAGTTGATATAGAAAAGAGATTGGAGGATATTTCTAAAAATCAAAACTCTAATCTTTTTTCCTCTTCTTTTGAATATGTTAATAAAATGTTCGCTATAGAATTTTGCTTATTGCGCAGCGAAAATGTAACTTACGAAAAAACAAATGTCATTCCAGAAAGAATAGCCTTTAACACCTACCAGAAAATCAATGGCTCAGAGTTTACTACGGGCACAAATTTTTCAGGTAGAACAGATAGAGGCACAGGCATAACTTACGATTGCGGCAGTACGCAAAATGACGTTTCCGACATAAAAAGTTTTAGCGGTGAATACGCTGACATTTCTAACAAAGTCGGTTATGACTCATTTCTAAAGCGTTTAGCTGAAAGTACAACCCTCAAAAGCAATGATAGAGTGTCTGAAATTTGGCAGCAGTTAGAAGACAAGCTGCTAGGGGAATTGAAAGTATTTGATACTTCAAAGCTTACAACAGAACAAAGAAACACAATGAAATTTTTCAACAAAAACTTCTTTAGCTATGCTATACACGCAATGCTTACGAACAATAAAATAAATGGTGTTGCTTACAATAGCTCATTCTTAGAAATAGAAGAAAGACTAAAAGCCGTAGCAGTTAACGTAAATGCTGCTAATTGTTTATCAAACGACACATTAGCAATGGAAAGCATATCAAGAGCTACAAACTATGAATCAAAAATGTGTGGTTTTATTGATAAATCTGGAGCGTATCAAGAAATAATAAATCAAGACTCTGCAAGCTATGCCGTTTTCATTGAAAAAGCAAATAACGGATTAAAAGAAATAATATCAGACGTTCAAAAAGCAAAAATGAGCGTTGAGGCTCAGTTTGCAAAAACCTCTTTGAAATATTCTCATGCAGAAGATTATAAGCAATTATCAAGAGAAGGTTATTCAACCTTCCCGTTGGCGCTCAACATGACTACAAAACAAGGTATATTCTCAGACGTAGAAGAATTGAGGAACAACATAAAAATCTATCCACAAAAAAACGATTCTGGTTTGTTTGTTGGGGCTGGAAACGTCGAGTTTCAAAACCTAATCACATTTGGTTATGCAGACAGCGGCGACTTAAACAAAGCAATAACTGACGCTTTTAAGGATTTAACACCTACAAACGCAAACACAAAACAAGCATTAATTTCAACCTATCAAATCAATTCAAATATCGAGAATGACCCGTTTAAAGACGTAATGGATTCACTAGGAATAGAATCTTTATCAAGCATTGTAAAAAGGAATTTCGGCATACCGGAACACGTTAGCTTTACTAAGCAAGCATACGACTCCTGCGGCGCTGTAGACTCAAGCGCTGACGAATGCCCCCTTGTACAAGCTAACTTCATGAATGGAATGACAAACTCGCTTGCTAGCATTAACAGAACTGCTACAGACATTATCGCATTAGGTTTGTCTTTAAAACTCGTCAGTGGCGGTATAAGTATTGTAAATAGCCTAACTGGTGATAAAGCTGACAAAGAAACCAATGCGGGAAAAATAAGCAACAAAGATACAACGAATAGAAACGACTCAAGCAAAAACAAGGGTGCTAATGCAACTCAACAAATTGATAAATTAGCCAATCAAGCAAGTAGCCTTGGAGATATTTTTATAGCTGCTGGTGCCGGTGCTGTAGTGTATTTTTCTGGCGTTATGAACTACATTCAATTTACACCATATTATTATTTCATAGCATACGACATTAGTTATCAGTTTTTGACATGGTTTGTCACTATCACTGTTTCAGCGTATTCAATAATAATATTATTGAATCAGGGGCCAGAAGCGGTATTTAAATTTATCGTTAAAACATCAATAAGAATAGCTGTTTTCCCATTGCTTTTAATGGTTTTCACGGCGATTGCTTACTACTGCCTTTCTCTATTTATGTTCTATTTATTCGCAATTATCCTCTCGCTCGATATGATTAGAGACGCTGGAAATCAAAACTTAATCACTGGCGCTATTTTGAACTGGCTGTTTATTGGAATTGCGTTTTTGGTTGGCGGCGTAGGATTTGTTAGATTTATCTTCAATAACGTATTTATATTCTTCTATGAAATATTGGCACTTATAGGAACAAAAGTAGAAGAATTAACAGATTCAGCGTTGGTTCACTTGCAAGTTGTTTCAGCAATGATAATGAACAAGTTTATTTTTGCGATTGAAAATAAAGGTTATTTTTCAGAAAGAGTTTGGTTCAACGACATGAAAAAAGACGTTGCGAATCATAGAGAAAAATCAGTACAAAGAAAAATTGCAAAAGAGCTAAGAAACAATGAAAAAACAGAAGAAAGAAGAACAAAGAAAGCAAACAGAGAAAATAGAAAAACCAATACAGATAGAAATAAGCCGGAAGAATAATATTTGAATTGCAACATTGCTTTATGTAGAAAATGCATTACAATTAAATATAACAATAAATAATAATGAATGAAAAACTTACTTAGAGTCATAATATTATCAGCAGCTTGTTTGCAATCATTTTATGCAAGCGCTGAATCAAAAGAAATTTCTTTTACAGAGCTTCAATACACGTCTGTCACAGAAGCTATGAAAGACGCTGGGAATCTTACAACGTGTAATTTTCTGGGGGCTGCTGGCTGTGCTGAATGGCTCTATTCGTCTGTTGACGAAAACCTTTATAAAGCTGTTGGTAAAATGACAACTGCTGAAATAGAGCAAGAAACGCTCATAGCAGGAAAAGTAAAAGAAGGGACTATTTATTCAATAAATACGATTATGTTAGTTATGGCTACAATATTTTCTACTGTTATAGCCGGTATTTTTGCTTTTTCTGGCATAACAGACAAAATGTACAAAACCAAAAACATAAAACAAATTGCTTGGCCTGCGACTGCTCTATGTTTAGCGTTTGCATTTATTATCTATGTTGATTTGGGCTTCGCTGTTAAGCAAGAAACCATTTCATTTACTCAGAAATATGCAGCAAGGTCTATCGGGTATGGATACAAAATATTAAACACTGTTTACAAAAACAGCGTGATAAACGACAAGATTTATCTAGAACCTTTTCCTACTCCTGATTTTTCGTACAAGACGTTAGACATGTTGCATTTCAGAGATTATGTAATGTGTTTAAAAGCAAATCAAGTGAACTCGTTCAACCTTAATCTAAATGCTGACGACGATTTCACTATGAGAGAGACACAAGTTAAAAATGGCTGTGGCGCTGTTGCGACTTTTGGTCAGAATAAAGAGATAGGTAGGCTTGTTGAAGAATACAATCTAAGCGCTAAAGACATAGACAGCACAATAGAACAAGCCAATAAAACAGCCATAACAAAGCTTGTATCTTTCACCAATGCTGAATTAAATAGTATCGTTTCTGGTTTTAAATCAAATGACGATTCACTCAGAAACAAAGCATACATAGACTATTACAAACTACCCGCACGAATGAGTGAAGTGTTTCTAAGAGCGGTTGCAGACATGGAACCAGATAAGAACTTAGCTGGTAGACAAAAGCTTATGTGTGACTTTTTTGGCTCAAAGGTAAGTAGACCTTTTTTCAAAGTCTCAGAGTTATTAGAGAAGCAAAACAAACTATCTGAATGTGTGTCTAGTAACAAATCAAAAAGCATTACTGAATATGTTGCTGCTGCATACCTAGAGCGCCAATTGTACTCAACTCCGTTTTATTATCAAAAAGGCGTTTTCTTTGCTGCAACAAATCTACTTGAGAGCCATAAAGAGGTAATGCAAAATTATAAAACCATTGCTAGAAATTTTTCGTTCAAATTCTTCTTGGTTGACACAGACACAAAAGATTACTCAAACACCGCTGCAAATAATGTGTTCACTATTTCTGTCCCTATCAACACTAGATTTGATTTTGACCTTGAAAATTATGAAGAACTACTTAGAAACTATGTGAACGAAACGGAAAAAACCATAGGTACTGATAAAACCAGACGTTCAAGTTTAGAGCTGATTAAGAGCGATACAAGCGGAATATTTGGCTTTACTCAATACAAAGAATGTATGAGGTTTTACAACTTCAATACGATTTCACCGTCTGGATTTCCGTGTGGTGATTTTTATTCAAACACACAAACACTCGGGAACAATATTACAAAATTCTCAATGCAAGCTGTTCTTGCTTTAGGCAGTTCAAAGCTCACTCAATACGGCGTGAAGCGTTTTAAAGTGAAAGGTGCTGCACAGAACGCGGTATTACAGCTCACAGCTAAGACAACAGCAGCGGTAGGCGTAAACGAGCTTACAGACCTAATGAACGACGAAATCACCGGCGACCCTTTCAGCTCGATAGACGCTGACGTTTATTACAAAAGTGAAATTGCTTGGCTTATGGGTGCGCAAATATTCTTAAAAGCAGAAGTTTTTGACCCGTTTATATCTGGTCTTCAACAGGTCACATTCTGGTTTGGTGTTGGATTAAAGCTAATTCCATACACAATCATGTTCGTAATGATAGGTACGCTATTAGGCGCATTTACATATGCTTTTACGACGCTGGGCGTAATTAACGGTTTGGCTTATAACTATCTCAAATCAAGTAGCGTATATAACAACGTTGGTATAGAAAAACTAGCAGCGTTTTATATTCGCTGGATAGCATATTTTGCAATATTGTGTGTTGGCTGGTATTTCATAAAAGAAGTTATCCCAGTCGTAATAAGCATAAAGCTAAATCCTGACGACATAGATAAGATAAAGAATATTCCAGAAGGAATTACAGATTTATATTCTGTGATAGACAATGTTTTCAGTTCTTGTGTGTATGTATTTCTTCTTTCAAGAATCTCTTTAAGAGCTATTTACGACGCATTCAGAAGCTCAGAAAGACACGACATGATAGCAACAGGTAAAGCATACGAAGAACTAAAAGAAAACGCTGACTCGTTGGTGTCGTCAAAAATAAACAAACAAGACTAATAATAATGGAGAAATCATGAGTAAAAATACAAAAAGTTTAATAATCGAAAAATCTAAGGTTGAAGCATTCGAAAAAATAGCTGAAAAATCAGGAATCACAAAAGCCTCTATATTCAATTCATTTATAAAGTTGTGCGCAATTAAAAATAACAACGCTGAATATGAGGTGAGAAAAAAGAGCAAGAACATACTAACTAAAGAAAAAACAAAGCATGTACACTTTGCCCTTACAAATGTTGTTGCAAAAATAGCACCAAATAACGTCAACTGGAATGCAACTTTTAGCGAATATCTGGAAGACTTTATTAAATGCAATTCTAAAATAACAGCATTTGACAGCATTAATTTACCGCCAGTAAAAAAGATTTACTTAAAAGAAGCATGAGACTTGCATTATGTAGAAAATATAATACAATATAATTACTAACAAATAATAATAACATGACAAATATAAAATCATTAACAATTTTAGCTGCAATATTCTTTTCTGGATTAGCTAACGCTGCAACATTTGAAGTTAGATACCCTATTGCAGCAACTACTAGCTTTGCTGCTCCTGTGGTGCCGCCAGTTGTTCCCCCTACAGAACCTACAAAGCCTGTTGTACCCGAAGAACCTAAATTTGACTTAAGCCCTTGGCAAAATATTAATTTCAAATCTAGTAGAGCAATAGCCGCAAATCAGTCTTTTCTATCATATTCAACTTCTTCAAATGAAATTACTTCAAAAAACAACGACGTTCAAAATATATCTATTGGACCTAGCTCTACGAATGAATTAATAATTGGATTAATCGACCCTTCTCAACAAAGAGACTGGTCAGAATTCAAGAAAAATGCAAAGTCTATAAAAATAGAATTCTTGAATAACCCTTTGACAATAACATGTCAAATTTCAAGTTTTGGAAACGCGGCTACTGCTAAAGGACAAGGAATTTCGACAGGTTGCACTAAATTAACTATCATGCCGAATTTTAATGAGCATACTAACTCAGAAGGGAAAGTAGAATTGAGGGTTGGATTTTATTAATAAAAATTAAACAAGCCGCTTAAATGCGGTTTTTTTTGCAATTTGACTTTAAATTTTATTATGTTATATTTTATACATAAACAAACAATAATAATATGAAAATAACAACAATACTAACTTCAATTATACTTTCAGTTTTTTCTTTATATGCTTTCAGTGCTGAGTATCAATTCAGACAAAATTTAGAAGGCACTAGCTTTACGTCTGAAACTTCACCGGCTGAGCCTGAGAAGCCTGAGTTTGATATAAGCCCGTGGCAAGGGATTGTGACCGGGTTTATGGTGCCGGTGAATACTAGCCTAGTGGTCAAAGCTGTTAAGAATTGTCCTTATCGCCCCGGCCTTCCTGATTGCATTATTTCAAAAAACAATGACGTTGAGGATATTATGATAAAGCCTGTCGGCACTTCATATTTCACAATGAATTTATCTACACAAGTAAAAGAATTAAAAGATAATCTAGTTTCGATTACAGTAGCAACAGCAAAAGGTAAATTGACTTGTTCTAATATTGAGCTTGTAGACGTTTACGCGAATGGTACATTTATATCATGCTACTTTGACCAAGAATTTGATTTTGCAGGTTATGCGACGGGCGAAAGAGTAAATGCAATAGTCAGTCTAAACAAATAAAAAGGTGAGAAATGAAAACCATTGATACGCCAAAGGGCAATATAAAAATCATAGAAAAACCAAAAGAAAAACAGAAGGAAATAGATTCAAAACACCTTAATGAATATGAGGAATTACAGAAAAAAGCAAAAGATTGGTTAGAGAATCTTTTGAAACGAGCGCCATAGGGCGCTTTTATTTTGCCCTTCAATTGCTTCACCCTAACGCGACACGCGCACCAGACGCTTTACCATGCTTTGCTGGGCCTTCTTGCAAAGGTTGGTTAGGTCTGCCGGGGGAATGCCTCACTACGGGCATTCGTGGGCATTAGCGGGCACAGTGATTACTTTCTTCAAGTCAAAAAAAACCCCGCTTTTTTAGGGCGGGGTCTGTACCGGGGGAGTGTTAAGCCCCTGCGGTGTCTGGCGTTGTTGTCACTGTTGGCGGTGCAATTGTTTGCAGCTTCACGTTTGTGAAACCCATTTTTTTAGCTTTGGCCGGGTCTTTGATTACTTCAAAGATTGCTTTCTTCGTCGGCAAACCGGTTTCCTTACTGATTGTCAGCAAGTGACCCGAAAGCGAAGCTTGTGTAGCTGTCGAAATGTCTTTGTAGTCGATTCCTTTGAAGGTGAACGAAACAGTTTCTCTAGCTTTTTTCGGCTTGGCGGCTGCGCCCTCGGCGGTTTCTGCACGCTTGAATTTCAGCACAGCGCGTTGGCTGCGTTTCAACACGTCAATGATTTGAGAATCAACGAGACGCTGAATTCTGTCAGCATGGGCAAAGAAAAAATCTTCGTCGCTCAGGTCAGCAGTGTGCTTTCTGATTTCGTCATACTGCGTACCGCTGCTTTTAACTACGTCTTGAATTTGCAGAGTAAATTTCAAACGGTCTTCAAGGGTCTTTGCTGCTGCCAGTTGGGCAGTCAATTGATTGAAATCGGCGTCGGCGTCAGGCGGTGTGATTCGCTTGTTAATGCTATCGCCAAAGTCTTCAAATAGACGCACAAATTCAGAATCCATATGTTTGTCTTTTGCCAATTGAACGAAATCAGCAATTTTGTGTTCAGGATTATCAAGAACTTTTTGAAATTCAGCTTTGCTTTTCGCAATCGCTTCTTGCTTGATTTGCTCGTCAGTTTTTTTAACTGGTGCGGCTTCTGCAACTGGCGCGGTAGCTTGGGTATTCATTTGGTGTATCTCCAAAGTGATTAATTTTATTTCTGATTTTCAGAGCTTGTTTCTGCTCTGTTGAAATCAATTTTAGACAAATATTTCAAATCACACAAGCAATATTTCAAAATAAATGCGATTAAAATAGAAAATATTCAAATCACAAATCAATTCAGAATAGAAAAATACTAATTAGAAATTCACAAAACACACAACACTATCCAACCAGCTTTTCGCTTCCTTTTATTACATGCGCGGGCGTGCGCGCACGCGATACCACATAGTAAAACAACTGTCAATACCACTTGAAAAATATCCTCAGTCGTGATATTAACGTGAAATCACTTTTGGAGAAACTGAAAAAATGGACGAACAAGAAAATATTTTGTTAATGCTCAAGTATGAAAAGGAATGCGAGCAATTCGCTAGGGCTTTTACAAGTCTCACAAGCACGTTAAAGCATTACAAGCGTGATAGAGGCGAAGATAATCTATTCAGATATGTAGTATCAGACTGCATTGAAGCTTTTTTAAACAGCGAAGATAGATTTATCGTTGTGGTCTTCAATAACAAATATCGCTTCTTGCTTGAAATTGAAGAAATCGAAGACGAAGAACCTAAAATTAATTTCAATAGTTTTAGTGAAGAAGAAGAAAAGAAAGAAGCTGAAACTGCAATAATAATCTATTTCCAAAGCAAACTAGACCACTATCTAAAACACCACATTATCCATACGTTTGTTCTTTATGCGTTCGCATACGAACTAAACGCTTACAACACTGGTTTCTGCAAAAACATGAACCGTGATTTTGCATTAGCGATTACTCATAATTTTTCTGATTTTATAAATTTCACACAAATCAAACTAGAAGAATTAGCGCTGAATGAAGATAAAGAAAAATATGTTGAGATTATAGGGACTGTTGAACACCCTGACGGCGCACCCGGAGTGCCTGCGTTTATTAAGGACTATCGAGAAGAACACCCCTACGACGACGACGAATTACGCCCGTTCCCTTTTGGCCTTTAAAAGCCTGTCTGGTGATTGCCCTATACAGGGCATAGACCTAACTGCCCGTGAATGCCCGTGATTGCCCTATACAGGGCATAGACCTAACTGCCCGTGAATGCCCGTGATTGCCCTATACAGGGCATAGACCTAACTGCCCG